>JAICLJ010000227.1 GCA_025927575.1 Bryobacteraceae bacterium
GGGTAATGAATAACAAGCACTGAGTGTGCCAGCGCGGGCACAAACACGCTCAGATATAAATAGAAGCCCGCTCCCAGCGTGGCGATAGAACCGCTCTTGGCGACCGCCAACTGCGTCCAACTGTACAGAAAACCCCAGAAAGGTCCATACGCTTCCCGCAGAAAGACGTATTCGCCGCCCGCTTCCGGCATGGCCGCGGCCAGTTCCGCGTAGGTAAGCGCGCCGAAGAGGCTTAGTAGACCGGCCACTATCCAGACGACAAACAGTGTGCGTGTCGATCCGACTTCGGCGATCATCCGCGCCGGAACGAGAAAAATGCCGCTTCCGATGACGGTTCCAATAACGATGGAGACTGCGCTCCAGAGGCCCAGCACGCGTCGTAGCGACGGTGCGCGCGAAGTAGCCTTTTGCTCTGATTTTTCGAGCATATTAGTCCTTTTCCGGATACGCCGCGCGGCGGAAGAACAGGCCGGCAACCAACCCGGTCACGATAGTGGTGCTCGTCCCTACAAGGATGTACCACGTGTAGGCTACATAGTGTTGCATCACAATGGTAGCGGCCAGGCCCGCGGCCATTCCGATAATGGCAGCGTTTTCGCCCGGCCGCCGCGTCAGCAAACCCAAGAGAAACACGCCCAGAAGCCCGCCGTACAAAATGGATGCAATCGCCAGGCCTGCTTCCAAAACGCTGTGGCTGTAATATTGCGCGAATACGCCGACGATGAACAGAACGGCTCCCCAGAGGACAGTCGAAAACCGCGCCAGCTTCAAATAATGGCCTTCCGAGCGCGGCACGCGGCTGAGCGGTTTCACGAAATCCATAATCGTCGTGGATGAGAGCGAATTCAGCGCCGCGCTGAGGTTTGACATAGCCGCTGCCAGAATCGCCGCGGCGATCAATCCAGCCACACCTGTCGGCAGGCTGTTCCAAATGAAATCCGGGTAAATGCGGTCGAGTACGGCCGGGGCAGCACGTCCGGCGTCGTGATAGTGGACAAAGAGCAATGTGCCGATGACGAGGAACAGGGCGAATTGAATGAAGATGACGATCCAACTGGAAAACAACGCCAGCCGGCTCTCCGATTCGGACCGCGCCGAAAGAAGACGCTGCACCATTAGCTGATCCGTGCCGTGGCTGGACGTCGTCAGCAGCGTGCCGCCGATGATCCCCGCCCAAAAGCTATAGCTGGTCTCGAAGAAGTGGCGAGACCAGGAGAAAGAGAAATCGAAAACCTGGAATTTGCCGGGGCCGAAAAGATGGACAGGGCCGATCACTTCCACCACATGGCTCCACCCGCCGGGGATCTGGTGGAGGATCACGAAGAAGCTAAGGATGGCGCCGCCAACATACAAGATCATTTGCACGACATCCGTCCAAATCACGGCGGTCATGCCGCCTTCGAACGTGTAGAACAGTGTCAGGCAGACGATCACAAAGATAGAGACGAGTTCGCCAGTGCCGAGAACGACCGAGATCACCAGCGACACTGCAAAGACTCGCACGCCCTCAGCGAGCGCGCGCAGAATCAGGAATGTCCCCGCGGTGAATTTCCGGATCCGCTGACCGAAGCGGCGCTGCATTAGTTCGTAGGCCGTGTACATCTCGCCCCGGAAATATTGGGGCAAAAAAAGTACCGATATCACGACTCTTGCGAGCAGATATCCGAAGACTACTTGCAGAAAGCCAAAATTACCGCGAAAAGAGAGCGCCGGCGTCCCGATCACCGTAAGGGTGCTGGTTTCCGCAGACACAATGGAGAAGGCGATGGCCCACCAAGGCGCAGTGCGGCCGCCTAGAAAGTAATCCTTCAGCGTCTTCTGTGATTTCTTGAAGCGCGATCCGAACCATGTGATCGCGATCAAATACAGAGCTATGACAGCCAGATCCACCCATCGCATGAAACCGAGGATGATAGCACGCGTTCCAGCTTCCCCCACTTCGGCAGAGATAAACCGGTTTCCGGCGGGTATCGCGCTTCTGTTTCGAACAGATTCGCGCGGACGAACAGAAGTTCCGTCCATTGAAATGAAAAGAATTGAATTGGAAGGACTTCAGGCTGCGTGTTAGAATCGTTGCGTGCTGCGAGAGGCCTTGCCACCTCCCACACAACCCGCCGAGAGAGAGCAAGCCGCGGTCTTTTCTCGATCTCAAGTTTGCCGGCTTCTTAATATTGCGGAGCGTCTGCTCCGAAGTTGGGAGCGGCAGAGCCTTATTCCTCAACTGAATGAGTACCGCTTCTCGGACCTGCTCGTGTTGAAGACCATCGTGAAATTGCGCGAGGCCCACGTGCCGCCGCAGCGCATCCGCCGGTCCCTGTTGGCGCTTCGCGAACGCCTGAAGGACGCTCCCGATCTCTATTCGGAAGTGCGCGTGTTTTCGCGGGGCCAGCGCGTACAAGTGCAAATCGGCAAGCAGCAGATGGAGCCCATCTCGGGCCAGTTTCTGTTGGATTTTAGTCAGAGCGAGGTCAGCAAATTGCTGCATCTGCCGAAGTCCTCGCGAGACACGGAGAAAACCGCTGATCTGCTGCGTCGAAAGATGGAATCGGAGAACTGGTTCGAGCGCGGCCTGGAACTGGAACAACGGGGCGGCCCGATCGAGCAGATCATCGACGCCTACCAAAAAGCGGCGGCCCTCGACCCACACGCGGCGGGCGCGCTGGTGAACCTCGGCACGATCTTCTTCAATGGACACGCCTGGGCCGATGCCGAAACGCATTACAAAAAAGCGCTGGAGGTCGATCCGGACTATCCGCTGGCCCATTTCAATTTAGGCAATCTGTACGACGAGCGCGGCGACTTCGAAACTGCGCTGTTTCACTATGAGGCTGCCGTGCGCTTATTTCCAAACTACGCGGACGCCCATTACAACATCGCGTTGGTGTACCAACACACAGGCGAAGTGATGAAGGCTGTGCGCCACTGGAAGCAATACCTAAGACTAGACACGAAGAGCCCCTGGAGCAATATCGCCCGCCGCGAACTCAGTAAGTTAGAGGCGATCACTGTGGTTTCGGGCAGCCGGCGGGCTAGCACCGCCCCCGATGTGCGCGCCGGCGAATAGCATCGATGGACGCTTCGACCCGATCCCAGGCGGCGCCCTTCCCGTTATCCGCGAAGCGGGCTGCCCCTATCCGGTTGCCCTCTGCCGTAACTGGCGGCGGCTCGCCCCGTCCTGCTCGAAAGTCTGGTTCCACACTGGCAGCATGTCGGTAGAGGTTTGCTGAACAAGCAGGACAACGATGTCAGGTCAACAAGTTCGGGGAACTCATCCCTCGATGCCGGCGGCGGCGATAATTCTGGCGGCGGGTTCCGCTAGCCGGATGGGTAGCCTCAAACAATTACTGCCTTACGGTAACGGCACTTTGCTTACGCATTCCATTCAACAGGCACAACAAGCCGGTTTCGATCGAATCATCGTGGTTGTCGGCGCCGAGTCCGAGCGCGTGCGCGGCTCACTCACCGGTCAGCCCGTGGAGATCGCCTTCAACGAGAACTGGGAGGTGGGAATGGGTTCATCGATCGCCGCCGGCATGCAACGCTTCAGAACGGCTGAGCCGCTCCTGCCCGTTCTTGGCATCCTGTTGGCCGACCAGCCCGGGGTGTCAGCCGCCCACCTGCTGGCAATGCGTGAACAGTTGGAATCGACAGCTCGGGCCGCTGTGGCCGCGGAATATGCAAACCGGCTCGGAGTGCCTGCCTTGTTTCGCGAAGAACTGTATGCTTTGCTCGCCGCGCTGCCTCCCGAATCCGGCGCGAAATACCTGCTGCGAGACTCTGGAGTGGCAGTCAGCGCCTTTCCGCTGCCGGAAGCAGCCACGGATATTGACACTCCATCCGATTTCGCGGCGCTGGAAACGATGCGAACATGAGAATAGCTGTGCGTTCCTCGAATCTATCTATACTGCGCTTGCGCCTTAACCAGGGATTGCTGATTGTGGGCGCGTGGACCATTGTCGCGCTCATTTCTCTGACACGCCATTACATGGTGGAGGCCCCGCAGCCAACCAACGAACCATTCTGGAAGCTGTTTCCCATTTGGCTGACCTGCTACTACTCGTGGATGTTATTAACGCCCGCCGTGTTCAGCACAGCCCCGCGCTGGCCTCTCACGAAGAGCAGGTGGGCTCGTAGTCTCCTGGTTCACATCCCGCTGTCGCTCGCATTCACCGCTGCCGCCGTATTTCTGAGCCACGCCTTCTATCTGCTGGTGAAGCAGCATTCCGAGGCCGGGCTCGGCGTCTACATGCTGGACGCGCACTTCGTTTCCTACTTGAAGCATTTCCCGTTTTATTGGACAACGCTGGCGGTGGCGAACATGCTTGCTTCGTTTCGGGCGCTGCGCGAAAAAGAACGGCTCGCGGCGCAGCTCGAACTGGAACGCTCCCGCCTCGAGACAAGCTTGCGTCAGGCGCAGTTGGATGCTCTCCGCATGCAACTGAACCCGCACTTTCTATTCAACACGCTACAAACGATTTCCGTACTGATGATGGACGACACGCATTCCGCGAACCGCATGCTGGTGCGGTTGAGCGATCTTCTGCGCTCCACGCTTCGCAGCTCGGTCGAAGCGATCAGCCCGCTTAGCGAGGAACTAGCGTTCCTCCGGGCGTACCTTGAAATCGAACAGATCCGTTTCGCCGATCGCCTGCGGATACAGTGGCAGATTGAGCCATTGACAGAGGCCGCTCTCATTCCGACACTGCTGCTTCAGCCGCTGGTTGAGAATTCGATTCGCCACGGCATCGCCCGGCTGGCCACACCCGGGACGATCACGATTTCCAGCAGGAGCGAACACGAAACTCTCCACCTGTCGGTGGCTGATACCGGGCCCGGTTTTTCTCAACAGCAGGACGATCTTGGCCACGGCATCGGTTTGACGAATATCCGCAAGCGCCTGAAGCAGCTCTATCCCGAACACGAAATGGAAATCATCGCGGGAGCCGCCGGCGGGTTCGAAGTTCGTATCGCAATTCCTCTGGCGCTGCACACACCGACAACCACGGAAGAGTTGGTGTCGCAATGATTCGCGTTCTCATTGTCGATGACGAACCGATCATCCGGCGCGGGCTGCGCAATCATCTCGCGGGCCGCGACAACTATGAAGTAATCGCTGAGTGCTGCAACGGACGATCGGCCATCGAGAAAATCGAAGAATTGAAACCGGACCTGGTGTTTCTGGACGTCCAGATGCCAGAAGTAGACGGCTTCGGCGTCATTCGCGAAATTGGCGCGGAGAACATGCCTGCCGTTGTCTTCATCACCGCCTACGATGAATACGCGGTCCAGGCGTTTGATGTGAATGCACTGGATTATCTATTAAAGCCGTTCGATGAAGATCGCTTGTTACGCAGCCTGGCGCGTGTGGAGCAGCGCCTGGCGGAGCCGCGCGACGAAGCGGCGCTGGTGCACCGGCTCGCATCGCTCGTAGCCGGACAAGTGAAGCCGCCAATTGCGGATCGGCTGGCCATCCGCAACTCCGATCGAATCACGCTTCTGCAAACAGAGGAAATCGATTGGATCGAAGCAGCTGACAACTATGTCGAGATTCACGTCGGCAAGCAAGTCCATCTGATGCGCGAGACCTTGAGCAATTTAGAACAGCGGCTACAGCCCCATCGCTTCCTACGCATCCACCGCTCGCGGCTGGTGAACGCCGACCGGATCAAAGAAATGCACCCGCTCTTCCATGGCGAGTATGAACTCGTGCTGCACGACGGCACACACCTCACGTCAAGCCGCCATTACCGCGAAGTACTCCAAAGTTTACTGGTATGAGCCCTTCAAGCGCCGTCTGCATAAAGGGTGGTTGGCCGGCCTGGCTTTGTTGGTTTTGCTGTAGCGTATCTCGCCTGTTTACCAGCGCCCCAGCTTAACGGGCACTCCAAACTGTTCCTCAAACAGCCGGATCATCCATTTTTTGTGCGCCGCCATAAATGCATCGAAGTGGTCTGGATCAACCGGGTCAAATCGAGGGCCGACCCAGTCCAGTTTGGGTTCGGGAGCAGACGTTTCAACGACCGCTCGAGAGTCGTCCGGCCGATCGACGATTTTCCCGATATATCGATTGCCCTCGAAGACGATGTCTTTCGCCGGACCCCAACCCGGGGCCAATTCGTATGTGCCGTCTGAATTGCGCTTGATTTCATGGCCAAATCGCGCAGCGCCCAGCACGAAAAAGGTATTGTCGCGAAATACGGCATCCTGCGCCCATCCTCCCCAATTCGTGACCGCAACCATCTGCATGTCCGTTTCAGGATTTACGTAGATGACGTTGTGAGCGACTGTCGTGTGCTCCGCGCCACTCAAATTAAAGCCGCGAGTATGATCATTGCGGCTGATGTTGTAACGGACGACGGTTCCCTGGTTTCCGATGTTCTCCTCCACGTTCCGCTTAACGGGCGAGCAGATCAGCATAAAACCGCCTTCATTATCGTGACTGTAGTTGTACTGGAACACGGTGTTGCGCGAATTGTAGTCCGAATCGAATCCTTCCCCGTCCAGCGTAGTCCGCGTATTGTAGGCTTCGTTGAGTTGAAAGAGAGAGTCGTCAGTGCTCCAGGGCCAAATGCCGGCGTTGTAACTATGGGCCCGCCGATTGCAGTCGCGGGCTATATTGTTTTCGATCAGGGCATGGCTGGTCGCCGCGACCTGCTCACGCTTGTCGGGGTGCCGCTCCTCGATCTCGGAGACGAGCTTTGGATCCACTCCGTGTTGCGCGATGAGGTGTGCCTCGAGGTCAGAGAGAGCGACGGGTTTCATCGTTGCGTCCTTCCACCAGGTGATTATATCCATCACGCGGTAGGCTGTACACCTGCTCACTCTCGGGTTTCTCCAC
>JAICLJ010000032.1 GCA_025927575.1 Bryobacteraceae bacterium
CATCCGGAGCCGGACACGATATAAGGCGCGAAGGCGGATCGCACAGGAAAGACACCTGCTCCATTTGACTCAGGGCAGCCCTTTCAGATCGGAATCACGACCAAAGGGAGCGGTCTGCAATGATTTATATTCCGATGTAAGTGCCAGGCTAACGCGCGGCGGCTGCCGGCGCCGCAGCGTTTGACGCGGCGCCATGCTTGCGAGCTTTGCCGGCCTCACCCGTTCGCAGCAGAGCAATTCGATATAAAATCGGCGCAGCCATTTCGTTGATAGCCACGGCGCCCAGCACAAGTGTTTCCGCCGCGGCGCCGATGCGCGGAAAAGTTTTGACAAAGAGCAGCGCTAGCGCCAGTGCCAGCCCGGCTTGCGGCACCAGGCCAAATCCCACGTACTTCCGGATGTGCTCTTCGGCTTCAGCCACCGTGGCAGCCACCCAGCCGAGTGTCAGGAACCCGGCGGCACGGACCAGCACGAGAACGAGCGCGGGGATACCGACGATTAACAATTCGCGAATGTGAACGGTTGCGCCTGTCACAGCGAAAAAAATTACATAAACTGGCAAAGAAGACTCCTCGATTTCCGCTTGTAGACGGGCGCCATGGGCGGTTCCGTTACGAATGAGCATGCCCGCCGCAAGAGCGATCAGCAGCGGATCGAGATCAATTCGCTGGCCGACCTCGGCGACCAGAAACGCCGCCGCTACGACGAAGAGCGCTGCGCTGCCCTTCACATACTTCAAGTACACCGCGATTACGAGTCCCACGAGGCCGCCGATGACGATAGAGCCAAGGATCTCCCAGCTCAGCGCTCCAGCGGTTTCCAGAGCGTCGGCATGCGATCCGAGGATCACTTTGGCGATGGAGGATGCGATGGCGAACAGCACGATGACCAGCAGGTCTGACATGACTACGACACCGAGGATGGTGCGAGTCAATGGTCCGTCCGATTCCATTTCCGAGTGCAGCGCCACTACGACAGCGGGGGACTGGGCCACCATCGTGATTCCCAATACAAGGGCCATAGCCCATTCCTGCAAAGAAGTGAGTCCGTGCATGAAAGGCAGCAGCGGCTTCGATAAAAACGCGGCCGTCGTAATCAGACAGATGGTGCCGCAGACAGCAATGAGCGAGAGCCAGCCGATGCTACGGAACAGAGGCTTCATGGAGCGAAGATCGAGTTCGACACCCGCCGTCAGCGCGATCAGGGCGATCGCGACGCCCGTGAAGATTTGCAGGTTTGAAACCATCGGCTCGGTCACGAGCCCGAGGACCTTCGGTCCCACCACAACTCCGGTAACGAGATAGCCGGTCAGCCTCGGCATGCCTAGCGATTTGAAGATGGATCCGGCGAAAAAGGCCGACAACAGGAGATAGCCGCAAGCGAGCGCGGTGCCGGCGGCTCCGCTGCCCATGGTAGGGTCTGGAGAAAAGGAGCGCGCGGCTTCCATCAATCCCGCGAGAATGAGAATCAGTAAGAGGCGCATTGCAGCAGGCTTAGGACATACCGATAAGGTGTGGTTCGTCGACTTCGCTGCGGCGCGCTGCGATCTGCACGATGATCTCCGTCACAATGGCGCCTCCAATGACTGCCGTGACCATCCAGGAGACCGTCGGCCCCGAGTACAGATCCTGAGCATTCACGACGATGGCGATCGATAGCGCGCCAATGGGAGAGAGGATGAGGCTGCGCTGTTCGTCAGTTGTAAGTCCGCCTGGAACCCGCTTGCGGCAAAAAATGACGGCGAGCCATTTGCCGAGCAACCTCGCGGCGACAAAAAGGACCATTAAGGCCCAGCCCTGCCACTCGGTAACATCCCAGAGCGAGCCGGCAACCAACAAGAACAGCAAATAGATGGGGCGTTCCATGCGATCTAGCGCTTCACGGATGCGGTCTTTCGACCCGCCAGGCAGATTCACCAGAATCAGGCCGACGATAAAGCAGACCACGAGTGGGGACAGACGCAGGAAACTGGCCATTCCGGCCGTGAAGCACACCGATCCCAGAACGAGGACGCTGAATTCGGGGCCACGCTGCACCTTGCCGAGCGTGCCATAAATGACGCCGCCGATCATGGTCCCCATGCCGAGCGTGATGAAGAGCCAAGCGGTGCCCGGCAGGTGCCAGGCGACCAAACTGTCTTGCGGGCGGAAGTACGCAGCGACCAGCATCAGTCCGACGAAACCGGCGAGCTGCTCGAGCGTGACGATGGAAGCGACGCGGTCGACTGAATAATTGGCCGCGCCGCGCGCCTCCAGCATTTCGGGGGCGCCGTAGGCCGTCATGGCGCCGGCGGTGGCCAGCATCATGGCGTCCCGCAGAGAGATTATGTTTGCGGGCGGGTGTTCAATGAACAGAAGCAACGCCACGCACAGGCCCAGAATGGTGGCAAAGGGAATGGACGCCGTTATCAGGCTGGCGGTGCTGGCGCCGGGAACCAGGGAATCCGCAAGCCGGGAATCGAACCGGAATCCGATTGTGAAGCCAATCCAGCCTAACCCGAGGGCGAGTAGCGGCCGGATCTCCCAGAGAACCGATTGAGACAGGATGCCGACGCCGGGCAGGTGCGCAATGACTCCAAGAAGGACGAAAGGAAGCCCGGCGGTGACGACCTGTGAGATCTGTAGTTTCCGCTCGATTTCCTGCACGCGCGGATGCCCCGCCAGATAAGCCAGACCGAAGATGAAGACGAGTCCGAGTATCACCTTAATGACCTCGGAGGCGGACTCGAGCCCGGACTGCTCAATGTGACGATTCGAGGGCGCGGGCAATCGCGGCGGCGGCTCGATAAGGATCGGTGGCGGGGTCCCTGTTTCGATCGCCTGTTGAGGAGGCAACGGTGCCGGCACTTCCCAGTCAAACGGAGGGGGTGGCGGGAAAGTGAAGACTGGGTGAGTCGAGCTGGGTGTTGGGCCGGGTTTGATTGAGGACTGTGCGGGACCGCTGGAGTTCGCTTGAGGACGGGCGGGCGCAGCCGCCGCGTTTGCTTGAGTCTTCGTCGAAACGGAGCCCGGTTTCGCCCCCGGCGCGACGGCAGCATGGTCCGGAGAGGTGGCTTGGGCGCTGGAAACCGATGAGGCGGTCCCAGGTTGCGCGTTAGGCGATTCGACAGCTTGCATGGCACTCGCCGCCGTAGTCAGGAATAGCCACCCTAAAAAAATTCGTAACAGCGATTGCATTACACTTTGCAGATGAACGCGCCTCGCAGGTAGAAGTATGACACTCCCGGGGAGGCCATGTGCCTGATAATGAAGCTCGGACGTGGACGCTCTCATCGATTTTTCTTTGCCAGTGAGCGTTTCTACAATTATCGTTGATGGCTCTAAAGAGAGCAGCTTTCCGTGCCGCTGGTCCGGACTGACGGCGCTGGTTATTTTCCATCCCCGTGGGACGGCATCCTGCGGTTTCAGCTTTTTTCGAAGACCGGCGAATAAACCAAAACACGAGAATTCGTACCAGAATAAACTGAAGCAAACTTATTCGAGAATCCCGACTCAAATTCCGGACATACTTCTCGACAACAGCTCCGCGATGATCCGTCATAGTACTGCTACCCCGGACGAGTTTGGGGAAACCCTGAGAGGGCTAGTCCGTCGATGCAAACGAAGCGTGAGCAATCGAGAACGCTTAAGAAATGTGCGAAACTGTTTACGGCGTCAGCGGGTCCGTCCTGTGATGTCCGTGTTTCAAGCCCGGCGGAAAGCCCGCGCTGCGGTTCCTAGCCAAGTTCGCAACACCCCATTTACGGTTTCTCGGCACAGATGACTGACGGAACAAGATGAAGAACCAACCCGAACGTCCTCTCTTTGCTTCCGCGCAGTTGCAGCAGCCATTTGAATGGCGGAGTCATGCGACCAGCATTGCCATTCATCTCGCGATTCTGGGGATTGCCCTGCTGATTCCGGTTGCGGTATTGAAAACGCAGGCGCCGGTCCATTCAACTCTGCTCTATGCGCCGCCGCCGTTGAAGGAGTACAAGCCCAAGATCACTGCGCCGAAACGGCCGGCTCAGATCGCCGCGGTTCGTCCGAAGCCTGTTGTCCCCCCCCCGCCGGTAATCCGCCCGCCCGAAGTCAGACTGCCGCCTCGGCAGCCTGAGGTTCACCCCGCGCCGGTTCAGCAGCATGTCGAAGTCGCCGTGGCGACGCCGGCGCCTAAGGCTCAACCGGTTGCTCCTCCGGTTCCGCAAATTCATACGGGCGTGTTTGAGGCGAAACGGCAGGCCGCCGCCCCGCAGGCAGTCAAAGATGTGAAGATCGGCGGATTTGGGGACCCTAATGGCGCCCGGCCCTTTGAGAACAGGAATGCCCCGACGGAGTTGGCAAAAGTCGGCCAATTCGACCTTTCAGCCGGAGCCAACCAGGGATCGGGAGGCAGGCGGGACGCAGTCGCGGTAGGACAGAGCGGGTTTGCCAGTGTGGCCGGCGGACGATCGTCCGCAACCCCCCCGCGCGGCGTGGTTGTGAGCGGAACTTTCGGAGATGCCGAAACCGGAACCGGCAGCAATTCAGAGCACAGAGGGACCGTGCATAACGGCGGCTTCGGCGATGTGGCGGCGACCGCGCCCCCTCCCACGACCAAGCGCGTGGCTGCTCCGCAGGCCACACCGGTCGAAATCCTATACAAACCGAAGCCAATCTATACGCCGGAAGCGCGAAACCTGAAGCTTGAAGGCAACGTTCTGGTGGATGTGATCTTCTGCGCTTCGGGAGAGATTCGCCTGGTGCGGGTGGTTCAGGGATTAGGGCATGGTTTGGACGAAGCGGCGCGGCAGGCAGTCTTGAGGATCAAGTTCCGGCCCGCAACTCGCGACGGCGCAGCCGTGGATACGCGAGCGAGGGTCAACATTACGTTCGAAGTTAGCTGAGAATTAGGCCGAAAAACACGCGGAAATCCGCAATATTTGTTGGTAAAAGATCACCGAATGATGCACATCTCAAGAATTACAGGCGCCCTTGTATTGGGACAGTCGCTTTTTCTAGGGGCAGCGCTGGTTGGTTTGCCCCTGCAGGCGCAAACGGATTCTGCGAATTCCCAAACTCCCATCGTTGCAGCCAGGAACCTTGATGAGGCCGTGAATCGCATCATCGCGAGCGAGAACGACCTTTACAAGCGGCTGAAGATCGTTCACCCGGTCGTTGAGACGTATATCCAACGAATGCAGAAAGATGCTGATTTTGGCGTAGTTCCGAAAACCGACTACTACTTCCTCGGCAAGCTCGACGTGAGCCACAGCGTGAAAGACGACTCGTTTATTCCCGATCCCGGCTTGCCGAAGCGAATGCTGGGTGTGTTTTCACACCTGGTCTCCATCAACTTTCTGCCGGGCGGCTTCGCCACGATGGTGATGATGGACCCCGGCCAGTTCGATCGCGAGCACTACACGTTCAATTTTTTGCGACGCGAGTTCCTGGGCGATGTGCGGTGCCTGGTCTTCGATGTGCTGCCGAAAGATGGCGCGGGGAAAGGGCGTTTCGTCGGGCGCATGTGGGTGGAAGATCAGGGCTATCACGTAGTTCGCTTCAACGGAACGTACGGCGGTGCATCAATGAACCACAGCTATTCACATTTCGATTCATGGCGTATCAATTGTGGACCAGATCTTTGGCTGCCCGCCTACGTCTACACCGAAGAAACCTCCCAGAAATACGACCTTGGTCTGAAGAGCATTCAGTTTAAGGGTCAGACCCGGTTGTGGGGATACGAGTCGAAGAAAGATCGGATGGAAGAAGACTTTACGAACATGACTGTCGAAGGGGTGGACGATAGGAGCGATAGCGCGGCCGACAATTCCCCCATTGAGGCCATGCGGATGTGGGAGCGGCAGGCCGAAGATAACGTGATAGATCGTTTGCAAAACGCGGACCTGATAGCGCCTTCCGGACCGGTGAACAAAGTATTGCAGACGGTGCTGCAGAATCTGGAAGTCACAAATAATATTTCAGTAACGCCGGACGCGCGGGTGCGTATTCTGCTGACCACTCCGCTCGAATCTTTTACCCTCGGTCATACGATCGTGATCAGCCGCGGGCTCTTGGACGTACTGCCGGATGAGGCTAATCTCGCAGCCGTGCTCGCGCATGAGCTCGCGCACATTGTGCTGGGCCATCAGCTTGATACCAAGTACGCGTTCGCCGATCGCATGTTCTTCGACGACGACGAAAGCTTCAGAAGAATCGAAGTCGGCAGAACTGCGGCAGAAGAGGAAGCCGCCGATAAGAAGGCCGTGGAGATTTTGAAAAAATCTCCATACGCCGGTAAGCTTCCGCAGGTCGGCTTGTTTTTGCGCGCTCTCTCGGCGCGAAGCGGAGACATGCCGCATTTAATTCGGCCGATGATGGGAGGGCGTCTCGCAAATGGCAAAGAGGATCAGCGCCTCACCGCGATCATGAATATGGCTCCGCCGCTGCATTTAACACGGACTGATGAGATTGAGGCGCTTCCCCTCGGCTCGCGAATCAAACTCGACCCGTGGTCGGATCGCCTGCAACTCGTTAAGGCGCAGAATGTCCCGTTGCAATCGGTGAAAGAAAAGGTGCCGTTCGAGGTGACGCCGTTTATGCCGCACTTAACCCGCCTGAATCAGACCCAGAGCGTGGCTGCAGCCCGAGGGAGCGCTGCTTCGAGATAGGTCTTTACGAAAGAGAGACGGAGGGGCGTCGCCGCCCCTGCCTCTTCCTCCGATTCGACAGGCGTATAGCCGTAAACTACCATCGTTTCGGGGCGTTTAATTCATGTAATGTTTCTGGTACTGAACCGGAAATGGCGATTCGCCTGGGCATCGCCGTCGATTGGTACCAGTTGCAGGTCCCTCACGTGGGAACCGTAATCGTCCCGAAGGGCCTTAGCAACATCGAGGGCGTCTTCTTTGGACTCGAAAAAGCATTGCTCCCATGCCAGATCCAGTCTTACACGGAGCAGCCAGCCTGTCATCGCGTGTGAGGAAGAGTTCAGACGCATGGGTAACATCCCTGTTATTACATAACAGAGATAGCGGATCTACTCGGAGTATTGTCAGTGAAATTGCTGGGATTATGATTTAGTCTATTGAATTTTACGTTTGTGACCGCGACGCCGGAAAACCTTATTTGTCTTATCGGGCCAGACTGAGCAGGGTTCTAAGGGTTGGAACTGGTATCGCAAAACCTTGCTGTTATCGGTTATGATCCCCCGATATGCTCTTGCATAGGCGTTTGTCTGTCAAACTTGCGACCCCGTTTGGGCGACGCGAGATTCGTAACTTGAAAGAGCAGTTCCCGGATAGAGTTCATGAAATAGATGGAGCCGTGAGAGATTACCTAAAAGCGGACGGTCCCGGAAACGAGATGGAGTTTATAGGACGGCTAAAGCGCGAGTACGGCGTGTAGCGGCGGCAGCGAAAAAATGCAAGTTCATTGCGTTCGTTTGTTGCTAAGTCGTCGAGGCTTCCAAGATAATATGGGCTGACGTGTTACGGATTGCTGTAGGCATCGTGCTGCTCGTCGTTGTACGGTTCTGGGCTTTCAGTCTTGACTC
Organism: Bryobacteraceae bacterium; assembly: GCA_025927575.1. Lineage (GTDB taxonomy): Bacteria > Acidobacteriota > Terriglobia > Bryobacterales > Bryobacteraceae > KBS-96. The sequence goes on from JAICLJ010000032.1 coordinate 7,513, forward strand.
GGTCGTGAGTCAGAGCGAAGCTTACCTGCGAATAGCAGGCATCATGATCATCATCATTTTTGCCGGACGTCTGATCGGAGGAGGTGTTGAGCTGAAACGGCGAAAGCGCCTGGTTGGCCGCCACGAGGCTGTCATACCGGTGCCCGCAAAGGGCGCGGCCAAGGCTGCGTAGACAGTGGTCAATTTAACAAAAATGGCTACCCGACGGCTGGTGCGTCGCGATTTGGCCATGTTGGACAGACACCCTCGTTTGGGTGTGATATACTGTGCTTCCAATGATGATAGTAGTTGTTTTAGGCGCATGGACTGTGTTGTCGGTCCCGTTCGCCATCATCGTCGGTCGAATTATCGCCACTGGCACTGGCGCGCAGTAAAACTGAGTTCACCGGGTTTTTTGACGGAACGGTTCAGTAGCTCGAGCAAGGCGCCTCCCTTCTTTCCTGAGGCCTCCAGTTCTTAGTGTGTAGAGCTTTTTCCGTTCGCGGTGATCTGCTCGATAAACTCTACCTCTTCCGGTTTGTAGGCCGAGCCGTCGGCGTGGAAGATGTCGTGGAACCACACGGCCGGGTTGCGGTTGGTGTAGGGGCGCTGCCAGGAATCCCAGGGCAGGTATGTCTGGGTTTTGCCCGCGACGAATCCCCAGTTGTAAGCCGCAACTCTACGTTTTTTGGCGATCGGCAGAATGCCCGCAAAGGTACTGCCCATGGGGCGCGCCATGTATTCAGTGCAGAGGATCGGCCGGCGAAAAGCCTCCAGCCACTTCACTCGTTTTTCAAATTCGGCGGGCGGGTCGTAGTTGTGAAACGACGTGACATCGGACAACTCCAGCTGCGCCTTGGCCATCGGCGATAGTTTCGCCGGGGAAGACCAATCGCCTTGCCAGACGCCGCTGGTCAGTGGCTGCCGGGGATTTGCCGACCGCGCCCACGCAAAGGCTTGCGGCAGCAGCGCGAGCACGAGCTGCACTTTATCCGACGGTTCTTCTTTGCCGTAGCTTGAGGTATTCGGGTTATCCGGCTCGTTCCAGATGTCCCAGCCCAGTACGCGCCCGTCGTTCGCAAAGCCGCCGACCACCCCCTTGACGTATGCCTCCAGACGGGAATACTGTGCCGGATCCCGCAAGGCCTTGGCGCCGGGGGTCTGTACCCAGCGGGAATTGTGAACACCGGGCCTGGGGGCCAGCTGCCGACCGAGATGAGGGAACGGATCCCAGCAGGAATCAAACAACACAAATAGCGGACGGATGTGATGTTTATTGGCAATGGTCAGAAAAACATCAATGCGCTTCTTGAACCCGTCCGGGTCCTGATCCCAGAGCAGGTCGTGCAGAAACACCCGCATGGAATTCATGCCCAGAGTTTCGGCCCAGCCGAGTTCCTTGTCGATTTCGCCCGGGTCGAAGGTATCGGCCTGCCACATCTCCAGTTCGTTCGCGGCGGAGGCCGGGATGAAATTGCTTCCCACGATCCAGGGCTGCTGCCGATACCACCGTTGCGCGGCTTGCTCCGACCAACGTTCTGGTGAGGATGCCGAATCGGCCCGGACGAGCGCAAATAGACTAGCAGACAGCGAGCGGAGTAGGGAACGGCGATTTATCATGTGAGCGAGGGGGGCCGCTCACAATTCTACAATTTGCGGGACGATAATGGGTCGGATCGCACTTAACGTCCATACGGGCCGGGTCTTAGGAGACGCTTCGCGACAATAAGAGTAGTGCGATTTGTTCTACCGCTGTGGCTGGTGCTTCTTACGGCTATTTCTTTGGCGCCGACCAGCCTGAAATGGCGGATAGGAACCATGGGTTCCCTCCACACTTGGGGCCACTTTGTGACGTTCCTGGTGACCGGAGTGCTTCTATGCTGGAATGCCGGCGGCGTCCTATCCTGGTTGCGCCGGTGTTTGGCCGGCGTTGCGATTGCGGCGGTTCTAGAGGGCTTTGAAGTCGCTGTTTATCACAGTACGTTCGAATGGCGCGATCTCCGCACCGATTGCCTGGGGGTCGTTCTTGGCGCAATGGCGGCGGTCGGGGCCGCGCGGGTGGTTTCCGCAATTGCGAAGCGCTGCGCAAAAAGACCATCTCTGTCGATTGCGGGCAACGAGCCCGTCTCCGTGAGAGGGCGAATCGGCGGCAAAACTCATACCAGGAAGTGATCGGCTAGCTTCGGTGCGATGGTGCGGGGACGTCTTGCGCGTTGAGGGTTGTCATCGTGGAGGGGCCGATATCGGGATTCGCCGCGCTGTCCGTCGCCTCGAACCCTCCTGTCAGCCCTAGTGCCTGTAACCGCGGTAGTAGCGGCGGCCGCCGTAGAAGCCTCGTCCGTAAAACAAGGAGAACCGCGGCCCCCAGTTATACGGATAGAATCCCGGACCATAATAGGACCCGTAGTAGGGCGGTCCATATACAGGCGGTGGGGGGCAGCCGTAAGGGCCGCAATAAGACGGTTGCAGGGCCGGCGGCGGTGGTTGTTGAGCGGCGTAGGTTTGGCGGTAGTCTTCCGGCTCAACATAACGGAACACTTGAGGCGCGCGATCCGTAGAGAACGTAACCGGGGCTACGATACGGAACGTGAGGACCGATTCAGGGTAGATTATCGTCGCGTGGCCGCGAGTCAGCAGCACCCCAATCGTACTCGCTGCGGCGCCGGCAGCCGCACCCAGACCGGCTCCAAATCCACCGTCCGCGATTCCGCCCACAGCAGCGCCAAGAGCGGTGGTTCCACCGATGGCTCCGGCATCGCGGCCCCGGGATGTTCCAGCCGTCGAATTCAGGAATTGGGATTGAATGGGCACCTGCTGCCCGTCGGCTAGCGTGAGATCAGTTAACTGAATGCCAAGCTGCGACACGCCTTGAACACGGCCGGCCTTCTCGGCATTGGTGACCCGTCCGCCAATGGTCTCTCCGGGCTGCGCTGCCACCACGCCGTCCACAACGATAGGACGTACCAACGAAGCCGTAAACGAGTCGCCCACGTGGCTCTTATCTGATGAAAGAGCCTGGTTCAACCGGACCGTGATAAAAGTCCCAGGCTTAATGGTCAATTGTGCCGGAACGGGATAGGCCGGCTGGTTATTCGGCTCCGGACTTTGTTGCGCGTTGGGATCGACATTCCGATCCGGAGAGTAGTTTGGATTCGACGAGTCGTTCGGTGTCTGCGATGTATTTTGCGGTTCGCCGACGCGCTTCCATCCGCCGGTTGATCCCGTATCGCTTTGCCGGTCGGCGGGGGGCGGAGTGTACGGCTGATCTTGCGCGAAAGCAAAGCTGGTCGCTCCCAGCAGAGCCAACAGTAATGAAGCGCCGCGAATCCGATTGTTCATAGTAGTCACTCACCGTTTAGATAAAAACACGCCCCTGTAACAGCACGGGACCTGCCAATCGTCAATGTGCCGAAGACATTGATAGGATGCCGTGAACACGGCGCTTCGACTGGTCGGAATGCACCGGAGGTGGTTAAATTCAACCACGCCTGCCAAACGCGGACATTCGTATGGGTTATCCTGGACAAATCGAACGCAGCGCACGTTAGGGGCACACGGGTATTTAGGTCTCGCGCGGGATTAGCGATCGGCTGTCAAGCTGCAAGAAACAATAAAGTTTTTGGATGCCGCGTCGCGGCATCACTTTGAGGCGCGCCTGGTGAATCCCGGTGTGCCGGTCAGGACTTAGTCATGGGGTATTGGACGCTTAAAGTACTGTTGGGATCTGAATGGGAATGGTGCCTGTTCGACAGCGAGATCGAGGCGCACGCCACTTACGCTGCGATATCGTCGGACTACAAAGAAGAAGTGAGGGGCGCGCATCTCGTCACTCCCAAAGGCGTTGTCCGGCAATTGAAGGATCACGACATCCGCAAACACCAAAACAACTAGACGCTCGGTCCGCTCGAAGTGCCGAGCGGCGGTTCAGCCGATTTGATCTCGTCGGGTAACCGGCGCAGATTTTATTCCGCCTCTTTAGTTAAGAGTGGGAGTGTCGGTATGCGAGGCGAAGAGAACAGGCGCGCCACGGCGTGTCTCCTCTTCGCCCCTTCGATTCGCGAGGCACTGGGACTCCAGTACACTCAAAGCGACTGCAACAACCGCAGTTTCGAGTGGCAGCTTCGTTTGGACGAGCGCACACACGAGGCACTGATGCCTCATTCTATGATGGAGCTTTGAAGGTCTTCATGGTTGCTCTTCCGGCGCGTGAATTGCTGATACGCGTCTTTTACGCAGGCCTGATATTTGCCTCATCATTGTCGCTTGGCAGGGTGGCCGCGCAGGTGATCGATTTTGAATCAAACGGCCTCCATTACCAAGCGATGACGCGGGATGGGGTGACCGTCACGTTCGCCAAGCTGCCGCCCCGCATTGCGAACTACAGCATCATACAAGTCACCGTAACGAATGGCTCGCCCGTCTCGTGGTCGGTACGGCCGCAAGACTTTACGTTTTACCGGCAGGATGGGGAAAGTATTCGCGCAACCGACGCCGATCTGGTGATCAGCTCGCTGCTGGACCATGCGAGCAAGCGCGACGTGGTGAAACTGGAGGTGCTCTATGAGGCGAGCATTTATGCGCTGCCTCCAAACTATCGTTCCACGGCTGGTTACGAGCATCGACGGGAGCAAGCGATGACGATCGCGGTGAATGCGAAGTTCAAGGCCGCCGCCGCAGCGTCCGCGATTACGTTAGTGCCAACCAAACTAAAGCCTGGAGGATCGACCGATGGCGCAGTGTTTTTCTTGAATCAGGAAAAATTATTTGGTCCAGGGCGCCTGGTTGTCAACACAGCCGGAGAGATTTATCAGTTCGATGTGTTTCCCGACGTGTTGCTGAAGACGAAATAGGATGACCATTCACGAAACCGACCTGGCGGGCTTTATTGATCTTCACGCGCACACTAACGCGTCCGATGGATCGCTGACGCCGGGCGAGCTTATTGCAATGGCGTGCGGAGCCGGATTGAGCGCGCTGGCAATTACAGATCATGAAACCTTCGCTGGCTTTGACGCGGCGCGCTCCGCCGCGGACGAATGCAATCTGGATCTGGTGCGGGGAATAGAACTGAATACATCGGTGGCGATTCCGAACGGATTGGGACGGCGCACTCTACACCTGCTTGCCTATTTCCCCGCCGGCGAGCCCTCCCGGTCGTTCCTCGAATGGATCGCGCTGCAACAGGAACAACGGCGCGAACGCAACCGTAATCTTGCGGAGCGCCTGCGGCAACAGGGCGTTCAGATCACGCTGGCGGAAGTGGAAGAGCGAGGCCGCAGCATTGCGGGCAGGCCTCATTTCGCACGCATCCTCGTCGACAGAGGGTACGCTACCGATATTGCCGATGCGTTTCGGCGATTTATCGGGGAAGGGGCTCCAGCCTTCGTTCAAAGGACTTCGCCATCCACAAAGGAGGCGATCGAGGTCGTCCGGCTTGGCGGAGGAGTGCCGGTTGTCGCCCACCCCGTGCGCTTATCGCTCGCGAAGCGGCAGGAGGAGCGGAAGTTAATTGAAGGGTTGAAAGAGGCCGGGCTTGCGGGACTAGAGGTGGTGCATTCGGACCAGCCGATCGAGCTGCAAGAATACTACCGGCAGGTAGCGCGCGAGTTGGACCTGCTGCCCACCGGGGGATCGGATTTCCATGGATTACCGAAGCCGAAGATTCAACTAGGGCGGGGCATTGCCGATAATGTTCGAGTGCCGCTGGAGTATTTACAGCGATTGAGAGAAATGGCCTAGCGCGGCATCAGCTTTGATTACGGACTTTCTGCGACTGTATTTCCAGGCGCCAAGGATTTTGACTCTCTCGTGCTGTCCGCAGCGGTTTCCGAATCGTCCGCCGCTTGCGCGGTTCCTGGCGGCACTATCGGCAGCGTCATGTACTTGTGCTTCGGGCCCAGGCCCAGGCCGATCAGCGCCAATGCTGTGATTTTGCCTTCGTTTGCAATTCCCTGTTCTGTCTGGAAGCGCTGTAACGCAGAAACCGATTTAGGTCCCCATTGGCCATCGATCTCTCCGTCGTAATAACCCGCGCTCGCGAGCGCCTGCTGGATTTGCTTATAGCGCGCTAGAGTCGGATGCAATTGATACCGCCGGGCCCGAACTCTGTGAGAGCGCCGCCGGCGCCGCCTGACGTGCTTTGCCGTGTGCCGGGATCGCGCGTGTTGATGCGAAGCGCGAGCGTGGTGCCGTGTCCGTTTCGAAGTCGAGTGCCGAGAAGCTGCTGTCGAAAGAACTGGAAGAATTGTCAGGCCGATCGCAGCGAGGAAAAAAAACAACCTCATCCCCAAACCGCATGCTACCAAGACGAGGTGGAGATTACAAATACTTTCGGGCGATTCGGAAGGAGTTACGCGAACGAATTCGAATTATCGAGAAACCGAGAGAGCGTGAAGAACATGCCGGCGCGAGATTCTGTAGCAGTAGCGGTTGATCCGGATGGGTGCTTCCTTCGGCGCGGCTCGGATGAGGATGTAATATCGTGTCGCGGCCGGGGCCAAGAAGACGCGGCCAGCAGGCGATTCTCAGAGGTTTCAGAATGCAATTCGCAAGGGCCGCATCAATACGATAACGGTCAGGGAGGAAAACAGCAACAGCCACACATACCACGGCAAATCTAATCCAATCCAGTGAATCGTTCGCGAAGGATAGCCAATTTCTACCCAATCCACATTTCCCTTGGGCAGCGGCGATTCCATCGGATGCCAAAATAACTGCCACATCGATCGAACGCGTTTTGTAGATAGAGATTCCGGGTTACTTCCTGAAACAATTGTTTTTGTAACAATCTCGGTTGGAAACACAACACGGAGCATTCCTGAAGTTGCTTTCACCGCACGGATACGCCAGCAGACCTGGCCTGTACCTTGCATGCGCACGGCCGGCGTCGCGACTTCGATGCCTTCCGGCGGCTGCAAAATCGGCGCGGCAACAAGGGGGCCGGCAGGATGCGCCAGTTTAATTGTGACAATCGAATCCTCGGAAATTGCCAACGGCGCTTTTCCATAAAAAGGCTCGAGGACAGCGAACAGGAATAGCATCGGAACGGCCAAAACCAAAGCGGGGCGCAACATCAATGCTAAATAGCGGACGTTGAGCGCCAACAAGCGGACCTGGGCCCGCCAAACGAGACTCGGTTCGTCCACAAAAAGGCGCAGTTCGTACAGGCAGGCTTGAATCTGGCGCCGTATCTTGCGGATCGCGTCCTGGTTTGAAAGCTTTCGCAGAACCAGCAAGAACGCGAGTCCGACACCTATTCCGATGGCAGCCAGGCTAATCATAAACCGGCTGCCTTATCAACGTAGCTGTCTGTGCCCTGGCCATGGGTCTGAATGAAACGTAGCGGCTATTCCAAATAGCCGAGGCCCTTCATCTTCTTGACGATCTCTTCGTCCGACTCCGCGTCTTCCAGGCGAGCAAGTTCCTTCTCGACGATGTGTTGCACGAACTCTTCAGGAGAACTGTACCCGGCCACCTCACTGCATTTCTTGATCCGCTCCATCAGATCTTTGTCGAATTTAAGTGTTGTCTTAAACATTTGACGTCTTTCTCGATAATTTACAATCGCGCTCGGGGGGCATGCCCGGCCCTACACGAACTCGTTGTCTGTTGGGTGGCCAAGCATGCTCCATTCAGTAGATTGATTGTCCAATCATCTCCGACGGCTTGGAAATGCCGAATTCGGAAAGCATCGTGACCGTTAAATCGTAGAGGTGAGGGTCGGCAAGCTTGCTCTTTCGGTTACTCAACAGCACTCCCGGCACGAACTGTGGGGCAATGCAATGGTCGCCCCGCCACTCGTCGGTGTTATCGTCGATCAGGTCTGCCGGCACTCCCCCCAGCGCCGTTTGCCAGGAGGATCGGTAGCCGGGATAATAGCCGACGATCATATCGGGGGCGGTATCGGAAATTGCCGGATCTGTTTCATGCGGCTCAAACGCGCTAGCTACCACAGGGTTTCCATTTTTGGGGTCTTGAAACGCCAGCAGCCCCTCTCGGATATTTTTCAAAACGGTTTCCGTCTCCTCTCCCGGAGCGACAACGCCATAGCGTTCGCGGTCGAGCTGGTTGACGTACAGCGCATTCAATCCGATCGAATAAGCCTTGGTCCGCGCCCAGTCCACGTGCGCGAACATTTCATCGCTTCCGGTTTGAGTAGGGTTATTCAGTGTCAAAAACCCCTCCTTCATGAGCCAGGTGTTCAGATTCACCGCTCGATCGAAGCTGGTAAAGCCGTGATCCGACATGACGATAAGCGTGCCGTCGCCCATATGTTTTTGCACCCAGCCCACGGTTCGATCCACCAGCTTATAAGTGTTCAGTAAGTCATTTTCGTATTTGCCCCATAGCATGTGCGAATTCTGATCGACTCCAAAGAAATGGAAGAAGAGCAGCCCATCGTGAAAGTGCGTGAGACCATACCGGAGGACCTCCAACAGCTCGCGGGAAACTTCGCGGCTCTGCGCGACGTATTCGTCTTTGGTGAAGACATGCTGCCGGTAGGCAGATGTATCTTGGGCCATGCCCTGCGTGTAGAACGGCCCCAATGCTTCCGCGAGAGCAGGGCTATAAGAATCCGGCGAGGAAATAGGCAGGTCGGGATCGGCGGGATCGATATTCACCGGCGAAACGTACACCTCGAGGTGAGGATGAACTTGCTTTAAATAGATGCGCAATATGCCGTGCGCGCTCTGAACCCATGGAATAAGGGAAAAGCGGGCATCCAGCCAGCGTGACCATTCGCCTTCGTTCAGCACAACCGTTTGACCGTCGATTTCAAAGCGCGCGGCGGCGTTTGCCGGATCCACGTACACGTGAACATTAGCGAAGGTAGGCGCGTGGTCCTTTCTGAGAGAGTTGTCCGGGCCGCGGACTCGCAGAAATGCCTGCCCGTTTGTTATGCTCACCCGGATGATGTCCCCACCGGGCACATCGCCTGCCGTGCGATCGGGCGCATCCGTATAATACGAGAACTCACCAAACGTTCCGCGCAGGTCCGGAGTACCCATGCCTGCTAGCGAATTACAACCATCGCATTGCACGGGTGGAAAATTCGTTGGCATGCGGAGAATGGTTGCGGGCACTTTGTGAGCTGCGAGTATCTTCCAAAAAGATGTTCCTTTTCTGTACGTCTGGACGTGGCCTTGTGAAAGCGGCAACAAATAAGGACCGATCGGCAATGAGGTTCCGCCGGTGGCGGTTTCGCCCATGGAGGAGCGCGGCAGCATTGTATCGGGATCGCGTTCGACGAAGTCAAAGATGCCGTGTCCCGTGGGCTTCATGCCGGTGATGAATGTAGACCAAGCCACCGGGCTCTGCGGCGGGGTAGTGGTCGCGAGGCGCTTAAATTCGCCCTCTTGCCGCAGCCGGTTCATGTTCGGCAGATCCGCCCAATGTCTTTCGAGAAAACCTGGATCCATGCCGTCGATGCCCAGAACGACAATTCGCTTCCCGTGGGCTCCGGACAACGATTTGGCGCTGTGACACGACACCGCGGCGAAAGCTACAAGAATGCAAATAACCGCTAACGCTGGTCGCTTATATTGCAGAACGATTGTTCCGATATTGCGGCGCTGCACGGCAGGAATCCGCTCAAGTTCGCTGTTAAGCGACGTCGACACGCAGCGGCTTGCCTTCCATCCAGCGTGGTGGCTCTAATCCGAACAAGCTTAGCGCGGTCGGCGCCATATCTTCGATGCCAGGATCGTTCGCCTCTACTTTCCGATTGCTGAAGAAAACACCCGGCACCAGCATCGGATCCACACAGTGATCGCCGCTCCAGGCCTTGCAGTTATCCTCAAAGACTTGCGCTGTTACTTGCCCCACGGCAGCATCCCACGATGTTCTATATCCGTCGCTGTATCCGACAATCATGTCGGGCGCTTCAGCGGCGTACGGTCCTTTGTAAAGGTCGCTTGTCGCGTAGACGGTTCGGATGCCAACTTCGTTTAGCTCGCTGTCGACGAGATTTGCCAGGCGCTCAATAAGCTCCCTTTTCAGTTTTTCGGCTTCTTCTCCCGGCGCAACGATGCCGCCGGCTTCGCGGCCTTTCAGGTTGATGTAAAACCCTGCCAGTCCGACCGCATAGGCTTTGGTCCGGCTCCAGTCGACTCCACGGAAATAGGGTCCGCTCTCGCTGGCTCCGTCTTTCAGCGCCAGATAACCGTTGTCGCGCAGCCAACTGTTCAGGTTGATGCCGCGCCGGAAAGAGCAGAAGCCATGATCCGAGAGTACAAACAGAGCGGTCTTTTCGTCGGCATAGCTCGACGCCAAGCCGACCAGATTGTCCATCTTCTTGTACATGTCTTCAATGGTTCCGCCGAACGCTCCAGCGGAAACTCCATCGGAGTTGCCGTTCGAATGCAGGTAGCGGTAGAACATGTGCTGTATCCGGTCGCTGGTATCGAAGACGCACGCTACCACTCCGCGGCGCGTTTTCTCCATGGCGTTACGGAACATTGCTTCGCGTTCATCCATCAAGAGATAAGCCTGATCCAGAAAGTTCTGTTCGCTAATAACGCCTTCGTTTAAGGCCCATGTGTCTTCGGCCATGCCAAGCGTTGAGAAGGTCCCGAAAAGCTTGGCCAGATACGCCGCGTAGAACGATGGATGGCTCACCGGCAACGCCGGTTTTTCCGGGTCGATCTGAACGGGCGATACATAAAGCGAGAATTCGGGTTCTGTTTCCGTGACGAGGAATCGTGCGATGCCGGATATGTTGAAGCCTGGTCCAGCTCGAAACGTAAGCTTGATCCAACGGGAGTAGACTCCGGGCTGAAGGGCGGCAGATTCCTTGCCGATCCGGAGGGTGCAGATCGGCTCGCGCCTCTTCTCAATCCGAAATGGAATCCGCAGCGGGCCGCCGTCCTCCCGAAGGCTGTTCTCCGGACCTTCCAATTCGCCCTCCCAGTGATCGCCTGCACGTTTCAGCGGATAACGGCTGCCGCCCTCATAAGTCGCCTCTCCGAGGCGCGTGGTGAAGAACGAGAAACTTCCTTGAGTGCCGCGCAAATCCGGAGTCGCCATCGCCGAGAGCTGCCGTCCGTTGAATTTGTCGGGCGGAAACGTGATTGGTACGCGAATGATGGTCGATCCGATGTTTTGATCGCTCAATAGTTTCCAGAATGGCTGGCTCTTGCGGCGCATCTCGATGCCGGGCCGGGAAAGCGGAATCTGCCAGCGGCCAATCCGCAGCATGCGCCGAGGTTTGCTCACGTGCGCAGAGGACAATTGCGGCACGTACGTTTTCAGGCTGCGATTTAGAAAATCGAAAATGTTGTGCTTTGCGGGGTTTACACCGGTTGCAAAAGTGGACCATGCAACCGGCGATAACGCCGGGAAGGTTGTTCTTAGGCGGCTGTAGGCGCCCTGCTCCTTCAACCGCAGTAGGTTGGGGAGCTTGCCTTCGCTCATGAATTTCTCAGTGAGCCGCGGGTCCAGGCCATCGAGCCCCAGAAAGATGACCTTGTGCACGCGAGCATGACGAAAACCTTTGCGACGGCGCAGCAGCCGCGAGAGCATCCGAAACGGCCAGGAGAGAAAGGAAACCAGACCGAGAACGAAGCCGGCGATGAGCGTCAGAAACGAGCCGAGGAACGCGAATCCGGCGCCCGGTCCGATATACGCCATGTGCGCTTCACTCGCGTGGTGAGGGAACGAGCTAAGAATCCCGGCGAGCACGAGACACAGAAGGACCACATTCGCTACGCCCGAGATTCTGCTTCTTTCAGCTTCTTTGCATGTTCTCATCGGAGTTTGCCTTCGACAAAGGGAACCTCCCACACTTTTGGGTGTTGGATAGGTCCGTGCCCGAAATAGCCATCTTCTCCGAACAGTTCGCCGTGATCCGCGGTAATCGTAATGTAGGTATTCTTGGGCACAAGGTCGAAGAGTTCCTCGACCACTCCATCGAGATATCTGACGGCCCGGATCTGTCTCTTGCGCAGTTTTTCAAGCTGATCGTTATCGAAAAACTTCTCTTTGCGCTTGACGAGTTTTCCACCGACGACGTGATCGTCGAGATGCTTGAAGACACCGTGGACGCCGCTGATACGGGGCCATTCTTCCGGAGGTTCGTCCGGCAGCGCGTAAGGGTAGTGTGTTTCGCCTATGTTTAGCAGATAGAACGACGGATGCTCCTCGGAAAACGGCATTTCGCGCAACATCGCGCGCATGTCATTGTGATTTTCCATCAGCTTATAGCTGTCGAATCCCTGGTTCAGAATGGTCTTCGGATTCAGCACCGGCAGAGAGACGCGCGCGTGCGTCCGGTACCCCAGACTCTCCTTGAGAAACAAAGGAAGATAGAGTCTTGGCACTAGAGAAGCGAACTTCAGATCGTCTACGCCCAACCTCTCGTTAAATTTCAGAAACTCCGTTTTGTAGTACTCCGATGCATAAACGTGGCGGGGACTCTTGTGCGGAAGCAATCCAATTAATAAATTGAAATGAGACGGAGACGTCCACGACGCGTAGGACCAACGGCGCTCGACAGGGCCTAATTTCTTTATCACTTGCGGGCGCGCGCGGACAAAAGAGTCGTACCGGCAGCTATCGAAGACGATCAGTATGTAGTTGTTCCGTACCGGCCGCCGCGTGGACACACCCCCATTCTACAGCCCAGGAGAATGGAGCATGAAACAATGTTAATCTACTGGCTTTTCCGTGCGTCTCCTCTATGAGGTGCGGTTTTTTGCAAACCTGATGACAAATCGGCGTAAATTTATTTCCTCGATCTTGGGTTCCTACCTCGCCACCGAGGGCAAGCTATCGGCCCAGACTACTCCCTCAAATTCCACAAATTTCGTGCTGCTTCTGGCCGACGATCTTGGCTACGGTGACCTCTCCTGCTACGGGAGTACCCAAATCCAAACGCCGAATCTGGATCGCATGGCTAAGGAGGGGGTGAAGCTCGAAGAATTTTACGCCTTTCCGACCTGCACGCCTTCTCGCGCCGCACTGCTCACGGGGCGCTACCCGCTACGCTCGGGATTGACCAGGGTTCTCGCTCCGAGGGAGCATTTCGGAATTTCCGATTACGAGATCACGTTAGGCCAAGCTCTGGAATCGCGTGGGTATGCCACGGCATGTATCGGCAAGTGGCATCTCGGCGACATGCTTCGTTACGGGCCGAATCGCCACGGCTTCCAGTTTTTCTACGGCCTTCATTACAGCAATGACATGACGCTGCGGATGGTGGACTGGCCGCCTCTGCGGCTATACCGCAACGAGCAGATCATCGAATCGCCCGCGCACCAGAATACGCTCACACAGCGCTACACGCAGCAGGCCATCGCGTTCATCGACCGCAACAAAACCAAGCCTTTCTTTTTGTATTTGCCCTATACCATGCCTCACGTTCCACTGGCCGCTTCGGCGAAATTTCGCGGCAAGTCGCCCTATGGGTTATATGGCGATGCGGTTGAGGAGATCGACTGGAGCGTGGGCCGTATTCTGGCGGCGTTGAAATCCCGCGGACTCGATCGGAATACGTTGGCGGTATTTACCAGCGATAACGGGCCCGCCATCCGGACGGAGTTTGTTAAGCACGCCGGCATCGCCGGTCCGTTTCGCGGCGGCAAGGGAACAACGTGGGAAGGCGGCACTCGCGTACCGTGCATTGCACGCTGGCCGGGACACATCCCGCCGGGCGTCACGCTGAAGGGCATCGCTTCCCTGATGGATATCTTTCCTACTTTTATCGAGATCGCAAAAGGAACCCTGCCCGACCGTGTGATCGATGGAAAATCGCTGGTTGATTTTATAGAGGACAAAAAACCTTCACCAGACCACGAGTTCTTCTACTACAGCGGGCCGCGGTTGTTTGCGGTGCGGGCGGGGGACTGGAAGCTTCACTTCATCAAGCGGAAACGCGGCCCCAAAGGCCACCTGAGCACGCCGGTGTATTGTCATTCTCCGGAACTCTATAACCTCGCAAAAGACCCAGGGGAACGAGACGACGTCGCTTCGGAACATCCGGATGTTGTCGAACGCCTCAGCGGGATCGCATTGAAATTCCAAGCCACAATGCATCCGGGCAAGTTGCCGCCTCCCTTTTGGAGGACCTTTCTGCCGTGACTGAATTGCGCCTCGTATCTTTTGTTGCTGGATATAAATGCCGGTTTGGACGTCTCTTACTTTTTAGGTGAAAATATGCGGATTACCTGGTTGATACTGGCAGCGGCGCTCACTGGAACATCTTTGTGGGCAGCGCCCGCAGATGCTCCGCTGCCCAACGTACTTTTGATTTCCGTCGATACTCTTCGCGCCGACCATCTTTCGTGCTATGGATACGCCCGAAGAACCAGTCCTTACATTGATGGGCTGGCCCGCGAAGGAACACGTTTTTCTCGCGCCTACACCGTCATCCCGCTAACCGGGCCTGCACATCTTTCGCTGTTCACGAGCCGGTATCCGCAGGAGAACGGAGTGAGGCGAAATGGACTTGCTCTACCGGACGACCGCGCCATCGTCACGCTGCCGCAAATTTTGCGCGGCCACGGCTATCAGACCGGCGCTTTCATTAGCTCATGGCCGCTGCTGGGCCGGCTGACGCATCTCAATCGTTATTTCGATACTTATGACGAACATCTGAGCCGCACGTACCAACTTTTTAATTCCAGCCGGTACGCGGAAGACGTGACGCCGCGCGCCTTGACGTGGCTTCACAAACATGCAAACAAGAAGAAGCCCTTCTTCCTTTGGGTGCATTATTTCGATCCCCACGAGCCGTATCTGTTCCGCGAGGGCTTCGATCCGTCAGACGTAGACAAGGCGCATCCTTATCAACCGCCGAAGGACGACGGCATGCGCGAGAGGATGCGCAATTACGATTCGGAAGTCTATTACACGGATCACAGCATCGGCAAATTGCTTGCGGCGCTCGACGCCATGCACATCAAAGATTCGACGCTGGTCGTACTGGTAGCCGATCATGGCGAAAGCCTCGGACAACACGGTTACGTCGGTCACGGACGCCATGTCTTCGAGGGCATTATCCATATCCCGTTTATCGTCCGCTATCCGGGCCATGTCAAAGCTGGACAAGTGATCGACACACCGGTCTCGATCATCGACGTCATGCCAACCATCGTCGACTTGACTGTGAAGAATGTGGAGGTGGCTAAGGAGAAAGTGCCCGTTGTGTTCTCCGGCCGCAGCCTGGCAAGTTCACTGGAGGATGGCGAGAAACCGACCGATCGCCGGATTTACTACGTCACTTTTCCGGGAAAGAAGGGCTATGCTCCGCAATGGCTGTCCTGGATCTGGGTTCAAAACGAAGAGCTGCCTTCACATTTCGGACGGATTGATGATTTTTCAAAGATGATCTGGGACCCGGGGAACCAGAAGCTCGATTTGTATGATCTCCGTTCCGATCCTCACGAACTGCACGCTCGCGTTCTCACGGCCAGTGATTCGGCTTATGGGACCGACACAGCCGCGCTCGAAAAGTGGTTTAAACGGACCGAAACGCGGGCTGTGGAGCAAAAGCTCAGCCCGCATGATGAAGAAGTGCTCAAAAGCCTTGGGTACGTGCAGTGAGCTCAACGTAAACTCGGAGAGTTGACGAGCAGTGGAGTTCAAGAACAGAAAAGCGGGACGGCCATGACGATTGAATCGCGGCCGTCCAGCTCCCCCGTGAACCAGTTGGATGGTGCGATCAGAATTCGATGCGCACTCCAACTTCTCCTGTCCGGCTGCCGCCAAACTCGGATGCGCGAGCTTGCGTAATCTTTCCAAAACTGTTGCTGTCGATCGCCATCCGAGGATCGGCCAGATTGGGGTGGTTTGGAAGGTTAGTAAACGTTCCTTCCAGTCTCAATCTGATTCGCTCGGTAATTGAAAACGTTTTGGCCAAGCCCATCGATAGGTTGATTGTGCCGGGGCCTCTGATGACGCCAAGTCCCGAATTTCCAAAACGTCCAATAGGCGCGAGGTCCTGAGATGGAGTGACACCAATGGTGCAAGCTGTTCCTGGTTCCCAACCAGGGGTGCCTGGGCAAGTGAATGCACCGGCATCCATCCATTGATCACGGGTCGGATTACTCAGGTTGCCGTCGCTGACGCGATCCGGGTGCTGGGGGCGATTATAGCCCGACCCAGTGCCGGAAGGATCGCCCGCGGAAAACGTGGGTGTCATAAACGGACCCGACTGCCAGAGGAAAATCGAACTTAACCGCCAACCACCCAGCACGGCATCGACAATAGCGTTGGAATTTGCGCCAAACTGCCGGTTTCTTCCGAAAGGCAGTTCGTATACGGCGGTCGTCAGCCAGCGATGCCGGCGCGTCGCATAGACTGGGCCATACTCGGCGCGGCGGTTATAGGCGTCCATCGTGCGGCCACCAGCGGTCTCGCCCGCAAATCCGCCCGGGTTCGGCCCTTGATTATCGGCCATGTTGTTGGCGAAGGTGTAAGTCGAATTGAGTTGCAATCCACCGCGCAGGCGATGATTCACTTCCACTTGTCCCGCGTTGTAAAACGCGCTTGCGCCCGTATCGCGCGTGTTTATCACTCCCCAATTGGGAAACGGACGTCTGCTCAACGGCTGCTGAATATAAAAATCCGTTGAGTAGTACGACTGGTTGTAATCCTCAGCCCAAACGAGCGAATAGGTGCGCTGGCTGATGAAAGACAGGCGCAAGCCGGTTGCCTGGCCGATCTCGCGCTCCACGGATAAGTTGTATTGGAACGAGTACGGATCCTTGAAGTGAATTGCGTTTGCCGTTCCGAAGTACGCATTGCCTAGATCGTCCGCTACAATTCCGCTTCCGCCGGGAGAGATCTGCGGCCAAACGACGGTGGGCTCCCCCTGTGAGTTGAAATTATTGAACTGCCGTGCGTCCGCCTGTAGTGTTCCAGTCAAGGAATAGAACACGCTGCCCAACACTACGACGTTGTAGACGCCGAATCCCCCGCGGATGACGGTTTTGTCGTCGCCGAACGGCCGGTACGCAAATCCGAAGCGGGGCAGAAAACGAAGCTTCGGTACGAAACGCAAGCCTTCCGGGATGCCGGCCTGTTTAGCCGAGAGGACCGGAGTGCAGGGAGCGCCGTTATATGACGGCCCTTCAGTGCTTCCCAATTCCGGACACGCGTTGAAAGATGCTAGATAACCCGGAGCGAGATTAGCTTCCTTGCCCGTTGGATAGATGACGCGACCGGATTTCGGTACGCTCGGGTCGAAGTTGCCGATATTTCCGCCTGTGTCCTGGTAGGAAGGATGGTATTCGTATCGCAAGCCATATTCAAGGGTCAATCGCTGGCTCACGCGGAAACTGTCCTGCGCGTAGTAAGCGTAGTGTGTCGTGATGCCGTCATTGTCGTTCTTGACGATTGCGTAAGAGGTTGAATGGGGCAGGCCCAGCAGAAAGTCAGCGAAAGGAGCTCCTGTGAAATTGCCGGTGAAGTCGAAATTGCCGTAATTGTTTGCCCCGATAAATCCAAGATCCGATCCGGCACGCATTCGGCGGATGTCGACTCCGAATTTCATCGTGTGGCGTCCATGGGTCCAGGTCAGATTGTCGGTCCCCTGGTACATATGCGACTTACTAAAGCCATCAACCCGGTCGATATTCTCGCTCTCCAGGTTGTTGAAATTGATTTCCGGCAAACCGTTAAACGGATACTTCGGACCAAGGCCAACCAGGCCAAGCGAATCGGCAAACGCCGGCCCATCGAAATCCATGCCGTTCGTACTGTCGAAGTTGGTGAATCCAAAGCGCCCTTCATTCAAGAGGTTGGGCATGATGGTGTAGTTGTGCGACACCACAAACATTCTGTTATGTTCCAGATTTTTCACCGAGGGCAGGAGAAGTTGGGTCGGTTTCATCGTGTCCGCATTGAGCCAGGTCCACCGGCCATAAATGGATTGCTTCGAAGTCAGGTAATGGTCAATGCGAATGTCGTACTGGTTTGAGTTATAGCCATTGTCGCGATTATCGATGTAATTGGCGTCATGAACAGTCGTCAGGTCGCCCGCGTTCGGTAGGGGATAGAGAGAAAGGATCTTGTTTGAGGCGTCGTTAAACTTTGACGTCGGAATGATATTGTTCGGATAAGGCACGCCAGTGTAGGGGTCCTTGACCGTCACATTCTCGTGGCTGAAATCGCCATTCCGCATAGCTTCGGTCGGCACGCGGTTCTGAATGGTCTCGCCGCGCGGGAACGTGAAGCGCTCGAAATCGCCGAAGAAAAATGTCTTGTCTTTGCCGTTGTAAAGCTTCGGGATAATAACCGGGCCGCCGCCGCTGACGCCCAGATCGTTCGCCACTTTCTGCGGTTTGGTCACGGCGCCATAACGGTTTGCGTCGAACGCGCGGTTCTGGGTATACCAGAAGACCGACCCGTGGGCGTTGTTCGTTCCGCTCTTCGAGATGGTCGTTACGTCGCCGGATTGGCCGTATTCGGCGTTGTTTCCTACCGCCTGCACCTTCATCTCGGCGATCATTTCCGTAGATGTAAACGCCTTGCGCTGGGGGCCGTTGCCGGTGACATCGGTAGTAGATATGCCGTCTACCGAATATTGCGTCTGCGAGGGAAGATTGCCCTGGATGGTAAAGTTGCCGCTGTTGTCGGATTGAACACCGGGAAGCGTCGCGATCAGGTTGTACGGGCTCGTGCTATCCGAGGCCCGGGTGTTAGCCGGAAGCGACATCAATTCTCCGCTGTTGATGCTGGAAGAGATGGTCTGCGTGTCCGTCGCGATCACGCCCGCGCCGGCTTCCACCGTAACGGATTGGCTTACTTGCCCCAACTGCAGAGTGACATCCACTCGCAAAGTCTGCCGGGCTACCAGCAGCAATCCGGTGGCGGTGGATGTTTGAAATCCGGCGGCCGTCGCCTCAACTTTGTAATGCCCCGGTTTGGTGTTCACAGCCTCGAAATCGCCGTTGCTATTGGCAACAACGTCGCGAGTAGTGTTTTCGTCCGTGTTGGTGATCGTTATCTTGGCGTTCGGCACGGTAGCGCCCGAATTGTCCTTGACAGTTCCAAGGATCACGCCGAACGTGGATTGGGCATATGCTCCGGTTGCCAACATGAGGCAGGCACATAGTAGCGCCGCCACCCTCATTCTCAAAAACCTTGTCATTAAGATATCCCCCTGAAAGATCTAAACTCACAACCGCCATAAAAGAAGAGCAACTAAAGTACTTTACGAAGTCACATCCCTCATGCTGCGGACGGCCGCGCCCGGGTGGAATTACGAACCACCAGCCTGGTTGAATAGCAAACGCCGATTTGTTCAATGGGCGGGCGATGCTCGATCAAGTCGATCAGCAGCCGCGTTCCCATCGCAAGCATGTCGTACCACGGAATCTCCACCGCAGTGAGCGGTGGATTGGCAAAAGCCGTCTCGTGCGTGCCATCCATCGCAACCACACCCACGTCAGCCGGAATTTCCAGCTTCAAATCGAGCAGCGCTTTCAGGCATCCGAGGGACGCCCGGTCGCCTGTAACGACCAGTGCCTCGGGGCGCTTTCGGCGCTGCATGAGTTCTCGCGTGCCGGCATATCCTCCTTCGACGTTTAACTCGATTTCCGTCACGAGTTCCGGTTCGATTGCCGTTCCCGCCGCCACGTGCGCCTGGCGAAAGCCTTCCTGATAGAGCCTGTGGCTCAAGTAGCAGGTGCGGCCCAGAAGCAGGCCAATGCGCCGGTATCCGCATTGGAGGAGATGGTCTGCCGCCAGATAACCAATCTTTAGATGATCGGGGCCAATGTAGTTCAAGGAACTCTCGGGGAGCACTCGATTCACAACAAGAAACGGGACGTTGTGGCTCCGAAACGGTTCGGAGTCATAGATTTCGTCCTTGGTGCGGAAGAGCAGCACGCCGGCGAATCCACCGCGGGCAATCATTTCGTCTTCGGCCTTTTCTCCAAGACGCGAGTTGTAAGCGCCTGCCATGGCTCCATATTTGAATTGGGAGGCTACATCGCAAATGGCGTTCAGGCCTTGCTCGGTGAAGTTGGTGCGGAGGCCCCAGTGCTCGGCCTCGGCGGGCATCAGAAAACCGATCAGGCGGCTTTGTCCCGGTTCCCTATGCGCCAAGCTTGGTTGATAATTCAGCTTGCGCACCGCCGTAAGCACCTTGCGCCGCGTTCCCTCGTTGACGCCGCGCGCGCCGCTCAAAACGCGCGAAACTGTACTGGCCGATACACCAACTTCGCGTGCTACCTCATGGAGAGTAGTCTTTGCAAGCATTGCAAGATATTTGCAAAACTGTAGCAGCGGCGCTTGCGGTCTGTCAAGAAAAAAAAGCGAGGACGACGAAATGTAAGACAAGCTGCGCTTAAGCGTGAGGCATGGAATGGTGGAGAATAGCGACGGAATTCCGAAGTAAGAAGTTGGTTGACCCTAAGCAGGGATGACGGACTCGATCTAAATGCCACGAGCGCGCCCAAGGCCGTCTTCGTGAATCGTGCTACGGCCTTGGGATCAATCCACCGTGCGCGACGGCGGCAGTCGCGGTTATTTCGCCTGGGGCACGCCGTAGTTGTGGATTGCGGTTGCCAGGCCGATGCTGCCCATCACGGTGTTGGCGCCGCTGAACATCACATCTGAATGGTGGTTGTGCGAGAAATGGTGGACGAGAACTTGCGTGCCAATGGCGCCTCCGACAATTGCGAGCTTGAGCGATAAACCGCGCGAGGCGTTAAATTGGCCGTTGCTGTTACCAATGATCGGATTTACCTCGTGCTTGCCGAGCGAGCTTTGGTAATCCATGAACTGGCCCGCTGCCAGAAAGCCCATCGAGCCAATCCAAGCCCAATGACGCGCTGGCGTGTGCGGCTTTTCCTGCACGTTGGCGATCGTGATAATCGGTCGAATCTCCTGCGCGTGCGATGACAGCGCAGAGATAAGGGTGAGTAAACACACTCCGAGTGTGCGCTTCATACTGCCTCCAATTGAGAGAGAATTTTCTTTGGGCTGAGCCTTCCGCGTGGACAACAGACTCCCGTTCGGCGCCTGCCGTTTATTTAGCGAGTATCTTGACGGCCATCTTCATGCCCTTCGCCCGGTCAATTTGTTTCATCTAGACAAAGGCATTTAGGCGCCCATTGATCAGTTTCGGGAGAATCATGCGGCTAGCCGGCCCTCCACGAGCGGAAGGGGGGTCAATATCTCATAGAATCTATGAGTTCAAGATGGACAAAGTGAAGCGAAGCGTTGCCGGGCCGGGATGAGAGAGCGCCTCACGATTCGTTCCGACGCAAATAATTGGCACTAATTCCGGAATCGGCGAAAAAAACCTGTGGCGTAATAAACAGGGAAAATATGCGTCGCCGCGGCTCTGTCTATAGTTTAATTCTTCACGGTCTGCTGCAGATACGAATTGGCCGTCATGCAGGAGAGCGTTCTGAAAAGAATGGGCTGGCTAACCCGAGGCGTTTACTTCTTCCGCGAGCACCATGAACGCCGAACCGCCGATGCTCTGATTAGGCACCCTGGAAGGCCCCGCATCGCAACTGGTAGCTTATAGCCCTAATTGGACAACGGGTCTAGTTTGATAATTCCCATTTGCTCCAAGTGCATTGCGGTGGGGCTGCCGACATCGAATTCCAACCCAAGTAGCTCGGCAGCGACCGCAGGCACAGTAAGAGCTTTTCGACTGGATCGGTTCGTTTGATGGCCTGCCGCAAGCGTCGTTCTGGAGACTTGAACCAACTCAGCAGTCCGTTCCCGGCGGCAATGCTGCCGTGGATAACGAGCCCAGCAAATGACAATAGTGCGATGGCAAACAACCTACTCGGTGCGGCGTCTAACGTGGAAGATTCGTTTGACGAGCGTATTCGTGCGGGAGCCGCCATCGAGCCGGGGGAAGAGAGATTCGGCATAGATCGTCGATTTCCTTGACTCCAGAAGCGGCGAAGTTCCGCCCGAAATGACAGCGGAAAGGCGCCCTGGCCTGTTGGCCCCGCATGTGCAATGCAATTTGGTATGGCGGCCTCTGAAGGCTCTTGGACGGAGATTTTGTCAGCTCCAGAATCCAGGGTGTCAACGTCGGTTGACATATCGGCCCACCGAACTCCGCGCGATTACCGCGCGTTCACGGCAAGCATGAAGCACCCGGCCCTTGCGCTCGTGAACGTCATCGCCTGGGCCTGGCTTGCCGTCAGTATTGCCCACTGGCTGGAACGCGGTTTCACGGTATTCAGCGCAAGCGTGTGGAACGCGATGGGCTTCTGAAAGCCATACGCCGCGTCTTCCCGCGATCGGCGCGCGGGAGGGATTGTGACCGTTTCCACCACAACGGAATTGTTACAGCCGCTTTGACGTTGACTGTGACACGCTCAACTTGACATCAGCGATACTGAAAACAGGATGGCTGAGGGAAACGGAACCGGGCGAATGGACCGCATCGAGCGCACGCTCGAGCTGCTAGCGGAGCACCAAGTCAAGCTCGAGCAAAACCAGGAAGAATTTCAACGCGATCTGAAGCAATTGCTTACCGCCCAAGTCATTCAGGGTGATCAGTTAAGCGAATTGCGGAAGACGGTCGAAGAGAATGCGCGCCGGATCGGGCAACACGACCGAGAAATGGCTGAATTGCGCGCGCACGGGAAAGATATCGACTCCCGCATTGCCGCTCTCGTCTCCACTATTGGCCAATTGATTTCCCGGCCCCGCGAATGAGCCTGCGCCTCATCCGCGAAGAGATGCGCCGCGCGTCGTAGCAGAGTCATGTAATCACGAAAACGATTGAGCGAGCCTTCGATGCAGGTGGACTTGCCGCGCCGATGAAATAGCGCACGCGCCCTGATTGCGGCAGAAACATCGAATAGCGGCCCATCAGCAAATCCTGCGAGAGCTCGGCGATTTCTGCCGCGGGGAGGATGCGGGAATAGATCAGGTGCAGGACATAATCAGCAATCCCTTGACTGAACGCGGTTTGCCCATGTGCGCCACCAATAGAGAAGTCTGGAACAGGGTTCGTGCGAGTGATTGCGACGCCGCCGTTATTCACTTTCGCGACACCATCCTCGTACATGACGCTCCCGAGCGAACCGGCCGTGTAGGCCATCACATGCCAGTGGAACAAAAATGAAGCCGACGGCGTGTAATGGATGCGATGCTGCCAGTTTGCCCACCAAAGTCGAAGTACACATCCCCTCGAAAGGGGCAATAGGTCGTACAATTGCCTGGAATTTGGGTAGTTGGATTTCCCAGGTCACCGAATGCGGCGCCATCACCAAAGTTCGTTGGCCACATAAACTGCACGATCGTCACATCGCTGAGCGGCAGATTATAATTGCTGTTTTTGAAGTAACTTCCATTGTTGGCGCTGTTGCAATTCGCGGCGGAGCCGTAAATCTTGGGTCCGGTTCCCCCAAAATTGTAGGTCGGCGTTCCAACCGGAGCGCATGGCCCGCATTTCCCAGCGAGATCAGGAACAGAGCCGCCGCCCGTGTTGAAGAGATAGCAGCCTTCGAGTCCGCGCGTATGGGCATCATGCGGAGCCTGGGCCTACCAAAGGGCGTTTCGCTTCACACCTTGCGACATACCCACGCGAGCCATCTGCTCTCGATGGGCGTCTCCCTGCCGGCGATTTCAAAGCGCCTGGGGCATGCCAACACGAACGTGACCGCTCAGGTCTACGCGCATGCGTTGGAACGCGACGAATTCGAGGCTGCCGACGCCTGGGAGCGCTCAATGGGCAAGCTTAACGGGGGCGAGGGAAAACGGCAGTGAAACCGGCGTGTCATGTTGTGTCATGTTTTTCCGGCTAAGTGATTAAAAAGATGGTAGCGCTAACGGGAATCGAACCCGTATTTAAGCCTTGAGAGGGCTCCGTCCTAACCGTTAGACGATAGCGCCAAGTGCGAGGAATCTCTGTCTATTGTAACAGTGTGAATGTCTTGACGGAACGGCCAAACCGGCGATGAACGCGTTGCTGAATGCCGCGACCGGCTCACCGCATGGCATCAGCGAACAAGGCGCCGGTGTTCCACTCCGATGCAACGGTCCATCATGACCAGCAATCCCAAATTTTCTGCTTTGGCCGCCGCTTCCTGATGAATGACGCCCTGCTGCATCCAGACGCAACGGGCACCTTTCGCGATGGCCGCGTCCACAATGCCGGGGACAAATTCGGACCGGCGAAAAACATTGACGATGTCGATAGCGCCGGGAAACGCGTCGAGTGACGGGAACGCTTGCTCGCCCAGCACTTCCACTTCGTTCGGGTTTACAGGGAAAATTTTATAGCCCTGCGACTGCATGTACTTGGCGACACCGAAGCTTGCACGCTGCGGATTACTCGACAGTCCGACAACCGCAATCGATTTTGACGATTTCAAAAGTTCACGAATCGTTTCATCAGTCATCGCCGGCAGCCTCTTGTGTCCGGGCGCCATGTCTCGTGGCTCGAGCAACTATTCGCTTGCCGGAAGGCTTTTCCCGATGCGCTTCGTCCGGGACGTCGTCCATTTTGAGCACACGACGGAAACGAGCGACTTCCTCGCGCGTGAGAGTGCGGTATGCTCCGGGTTTTAGCGCTCCCAGCTCCAGAAAACCGATCTTGACGCGTTTCAGCTTCTCGACCAAAAAGCCGAAATGCTTGAACATGATTCGAATCTGATTCTGGCGGCCTTCGGTGATGGTGACTTCGTACCAGGGGTTCACCGTTCGCTTGATGATGTGCAGACGGGCCGGAGCGGTACGCTTTCCATGAATCGGGACGCCTTTGCGGAAGTTCTCTTCCTGCTCCGTCGTGAGGATGCCGTTCACTTTCACCAAGTAGGTCTTCGGGAGATGATTGGCGGGAGAGGTGATGTGATTTGCGAATTCGCCATCGTTAGTTAAGAGCAGCAGCCCTTCGCTCGCGTAGTCGAGACGTCCGACGGGATAAATGCGCTCGCGCATGCCTTTGAAGTAATGCATTACCGTGTCCCGGCCTTCCGGATCGTGCACCGTGGTGACAACGTGCTTCGGTTTATGGAATACATAATAAATGAAGTGCTGGGGAGCCTTGATGCGCCGGCCGTCGATCTTCACCTCATCCACGGCTAGATCGGCCTTGCTGCCAAGCTCCGTCACGGTGCGGCCATTGACGGACACGCGGCCAGCGACAATCAGCTCTTCCGCCTTTCTGCGGCTGGCAATGCCGGCGCGAGCGAGCAGCTTTTGGAGCCGTTCTTCAGCCATTGGGTTCCGTCTGACCAGGATTATCTTCCGATGCCTCAGCTTCGGGGATTTCAGAATCGGGCCGGTCATGCTCGGCCGTTACACCAACTTCGTAGCCGATTGTGGTGGCGGGGCTATCCGCTTCGAAATCGTCTCGCTGTTCGGGTGAACTCATTTCGTGCGTTGCGTCAGCCTCTCCGCCCGAACTGGGCGGTTCTGGAGCGGTGGATGTTTCGTCAGCGAGCGACAGGCGCCCGAGTTCTTCAAATTCTTTGAGCGTCGGCAGTTCATTGAGAGAACTGAGACCGAACTGGATCAGAAACTCTTTCGTGGTTTTATATACAATCGGCTTACCGACCACGTCTTTGCGCCCTGCGGTGGCGATCAGCCTGCGGTCAAGCAACGTCTTCAGTACGCCTGTCCCCTGCACGCCGCGGATATCCATAATCTCGGGGGAGGTAATGGGCTGCTTGTAGGCAACGACGGCCAAAGTTTCCAGGGCGGCAAGAGACAGTTTAAAGGGCGCCTGAAGCTTTCTGACAAACCCGCGAATGGACTCGTGGTGTTCTGGCTTCGTGCCCATCTTGTAGCCACCGGCGAGTTCGCGTATTGCCAGGCCGCGGCCGGGCTGCGCGTACTCCTCGGCCAGTTGCGCGAGAATCTGTTTCACGGTCTCAACGGGCTGCTCGACCGCGCCCGCAATTTGCTCCGGAGTCAGCGGTTCGTCGGTAATGTAGATAGCCGCTTCGATGATGGCCTTCAGCTCCGTGTGAGGATCTTCTCCCGGCTGCGGTTCGGTTACCGCTTCGGCAATCAGAACATCGTCGAATTCATCGTCCGGCGCCGGCGGCCCGGCATCGGGCGAATCGTTCCTCGCCTCCACATCGCCGCTAGGGACGGCAGTCTCGGCGCGTTCGACGTGAGCCGTCTCTGGCGCATCAACTGGCGCTTCGTTAATCTGGTCCAATTCCTGCATCCGTTTGCTTATTGATATTCCTGATCTACCGCTTCGATGGTTTCGGCAGACTCGAGCGCCTGCTTGAAATTCTCCCGCCGGCGCAAGCCTATGTCTCCGAACAAATCTCCCTGGGTGAGGTCGACGGCCTGCATTTTCACCAGTTCCAGGATTGCGAGGAACAGACAGATCATGGCGCGGCGGCTGCGCTGGCGTTCAAAGAGCCGGGTTGCGGAAAGCGATTGCGAGGGGCGTGAATGCTCCAACTCGTAACGCAAAAACCGGATCATGTCCGGAACGCCGACATCCTCTTTCCCTATCTCATATTCCGGGCGGCTTTTGGCGCGCTCGAGCACGGTCTGCAGCGTTTTAACGAGATCGATCAGAGTGACGGCCAGCCCGGGGCCCTCATCCTCGTTGATGAATTGTTCGATCTGGGGATTCGACCAAATTGCCTCCTCAACAACGCGTTTCTGCTGGAGCAT
Source organism: Bryobacteraceae bacterium (assembly GCA_025927575.1). Classification (GTDB taxonomy): domain Bacteria; phylum Acidobacteriota; class Terriglobia; order Bryobacterales; family Bryobacteraceae; genus KBS-96. The sequence continues at coordinate 34,057 of JAICLJ010000032.1, forward strand.
TTCGGCTGCGTTCTTGAATCGCTCGTGCTCAATGAGGCGCTCCACAAGTTCCTGGCGAGGGTCCTCTTCCGGCGCGATCTTGTCGAGCTCCGGGTCGCGGGGGAGCAGCAGCCTGCTTTTGATGTGAATCAGCGTGGCGGCCATGTAGACGAAATCTGAAGAAAGCTCGATGTCGAGTTCCAGTGCGCGCTGCATGTAGTCGAGATACTGCCGCGTGATGCTGGCAATGGGGATGTCGTAGATGTTGACCTGTTGTTTCCGGATCAAATCGAGCAGCAGATCGAGGGGGCCCTCGTACTGCGCGAGATGAAAATTCAACGGCGACGACACTGCTTTCAAAATAGCAGGAGTGAAGCCCGCAAGCAGTTTGCGGGCAAGCCTAAAAAGGCGGCTCCTGCTCGGGCTTTTCGGCGGGCGCGGTCCCCCCTAAATTGTCCTTCTTTTTCTCTGCCTCGCCGGCGGCTCCTTTGAAAAAAAGGTTCACCGCGACGGCATGGGTCGAGGTATCCGGCACGAAAGTGGATTTTGTCGTTCCCAGGTTATCCATAATACCCATTTCTTTTATCCGCTTCAGAAAGAATTCCGGGTAATCGGGATTGAAGGGTTCGCCGGGCTTCTCGGCCCACAATTTGCGAACAGCGGGCTCGCTTTGAATATCCAGGCCGTGAACATTGAGGGTTCCAAACTTGTAAACGGGGCCGGGCTGCATGGCGTAAATGAGATTGACGGTAAGATTCTTGTCATCCTCATGGTTTGACAACTGGATGGCGGCGTTCAGATGACCGCGATGCCGCATGAAGTCGACGAGATCGTGGCGCAACTGCTCCGCCTTGCTGCCGTCGAAAACTTCCCCCTTGCGGAAGTGCATCATCGATCGGATGTCGTCGGCCGATACTGTGCCGCCGCGGAATGTGGAAGTGCCGAAATGAAAGACGGGCCCTTCCTGAATTTCCACGTGGACGACATAGCCCGCGTTTTCCGTCGATTTTTCACTTTGAATCTTCGGGAATGTGACGGCAACGTAGCCCTTGGCCGCGTAGAGCCGTTTCGCAGCGCCGTTAAGGATTTCCCGGACGCGCGCGTCGGAAAAGCGCTGGCCAATGGCGACATCGTTCAGCGCGTGTTGCAGAGTGGGAGTATCGATCGCCTTATTGCCGCTCACGGTCACGCGCGCGATGCGCGGGAAGGGCGTATCCGGTCGAATGATGACGGCCGGTTGGTTTGGGTCTTCGGACGAGACGAAGCCCTGAATTTTCAGTGACGGCTTGGTTTTCGCAACGAATTCCTGTGCCACTTCGGCATACCTTTTTACAACTGCCGAGGTTGCGGGAATGCGGTCGTTGTAAAGGACCATGTGCGCCCGAAGATATTGACGGAGCGCACTATCAGGGATTCCGAGATCTTCGAACTGAAGCGGAAACAATTCATCAAACTCGGTGATTTTATAAGTCACTTCATATTGAGCCGGCTTCGAGCCGGTCCACCGGAACTGATACTCGACGTTCGAGAAGAGATCGGTCGCCAGAAGCCGCGATTGCGCTGCGCGAAACGCCGCCGGGGTCGCCGGTTCTTCTACCTTAAGTCCGAGGACTTTGATGATATCGGCAGGTTTGTAAATCTTGGTCCCGTGAACAATGATGCTTTGAATGATGCCCGGAGGAGGCGTCTCCGCAGAC
>JAICLJ010000215.1 GCA_025927575.1 Bryobacteraceae bacterium
CCTTCATGAGCGGACAGGGTGGGGCGTCGTCCGCAATCTGCTATTCCCCCTGATGGGAGCGCTGGTTTGCAGCTACGTTTGGATGAATTTGAGCGGCAAAGCGAAAATTGTCGGATTTCTGTGGCTTGGAGCCGGCAGCGCTTATCTTGCTATCGTCACGCGCGGCTTCAAAAATCGCCCCAAGGAGTTGGATTTTGGAGAATCAAAATGACCCTATCATCGATCGAGCAAAACCTTTCGTCCTATATCGACCAACATACGGACCGGCTGGTCGGGATCACTCGCGACTTGGTGCGCATCCCGTCCGAGAACATGCCGCCCGCCGGCAGTGAAGGGAAGTGCCAGCGGTATGTTGCCGGACTCCTTCAAGAGCTGGGATGGCAGCCGCAATTGTATTTGCTCGACGATGTGCCTGGCCTGAAGCAGCATCCACTTTTCTTTGGAGGGCGATGCTACGACAATCGCCCGAACTTGGGAGCTCGGCAGAAAGGCGCGGGAGGAGGCCGGTCGCTGATGCTTTCCGGCCACGTCGACACAGTGCCACGGGGATCGTATCAATGGACGAAAGATCCATTTGGAGGAGAAGTCGACGGCAACCGCCTTTTCGGACGCGGCTCGAACGACATGAAAGCCGGCGTCGCGACGAATCTGTTCGTACTTGAATGCCTCCGCGAATTGAATATCAGGCTTGCCGGCGATTTACTGTTTGAGACGGTAATCGACGAGGAGTTCGGCGGCGTCAACGGAACCCTGGCGGGCCGCCTGATGGGATTTAATGCCGACGCGGCAATCATCGCCGAGCCTTCCTTCCTGCGGATCTGCCCCGCCCAACGAGGAGGACGCACGGTTCACCTGACCCTCCAGTCTTCAGGCGGGGTGCTGACGGAGGGCGAGTTCCCCGCCGGCGTGATTGAGAAACTTACGTTTCTGCTCGCGCGCCTTCGGGACTTCGCGGAACAGCGGCGCGCCGGCGCCAAGCCACACGACCTTTACGATCATCATGCCGATCCGGTCCCGGTGAGCGTCACCAAAATTGTAACTTCGTTGTGGGGAACGCAGGAGCCGATCACCATACCGGAACAGTGCAAAATCGAAATCTACTGGCAGTTGATGCCGGGAGAAACACAGGAGAACGTCGAGCGCGAGTTCTTCAATTGGCTGCTGTCGTTGACCACGTTGCCCGGGAGCCCTATTTCGGAAGTTCCGGCCGCTACATTTCCAATCCGGTGGTTGCCGGGTTCGGCAATTTCGCGATCTGAGCCGCTCGTAACGGAGTTTGCCGCCTGCGCGACCAGGGCGTTGGGCAAGACGCCGCCAATCGCCGGCATGGAGGCGCCGTGCGACATGTACGTTTTCCATGAGGTAACGAAGACCCCGGCGATTCTTTGGGGTGGACGAGGCGATAACACCCATGGCGCCGATGAGTATGTGGAGATCGATTCAATGGTCGATGCCGCCAAGGCGCTTCTGGCGTTTGTCTGCCAGTGGTGCGGAATTGCCTGAATTGCGAAGGAGTACTGGTCTCGTGAAAGTACATTCTCTTGTAGGGGCGGCGCATGCGTCGCCGGCTGAAATTTGGACATCTACACACATGTCCCTCCCGTGGCGCAGATTCTTAGTTCGGACTTTTTGTAGCGCGTGGGCGCGGATCACCGCTCCTGGTGGGGCAGAGCCTCGCTCTGCGCGCGGCTCCCAGCCGCGCTCTTCGGACTTTGCAGAATTATCGAGGAGCCGGGCGGGGCGCCCGGCGCAGGTCAAGGGCCTGCCCCGCAAGATCTCCCGGCTTCTGCCGCTCGCTGCCTGTCTGATGGCATTCGCTCCCTGGGGATTGGCCGATACGGTTTCCCCGCTTTTTGCGCGAGGATATACCGTCATTCCAGAACCGCAAAAGGTCTCGTTAAAAGCCGGAGATTTCTCCTTCGGATCGGGTTGGCGGCTGGATGTCGACGGAAGCGTTCCCGCGAACGACGTTGCGATAGAAGCATTGCGCGATGGCTTAAGCAGCCGTTTTGACATTACGCTTGATGAGACCGGCGCCAATGCGGGCACGATCTCGCTTCGCATCGCGCCGGATAGCGTGCAAGTAGGCGAGGCAGTCGATAAGGAAAAGGACAAGCTGGCCGAGCAGGCGTACCGGCTCGAGTTGTCGCCGCACGCCATCAAGATTAGGGCGAATGCTTCCACTGGTTTGTTTTATGGCGTCGAAACGCTGCTGCAGTTAGTGCGACAGCATGCAGGCGGATTTCTGCTGCCGGAAGGGACCATTGAGGACTGGCCCGATCTTCAACTTCGCAATATTTATTGGGACGACGCGCATCACCTCGACCACATGGATGTGTTGAAGCAGGCGCTAAGGCAGGCGGCGTTTTATAAGATCAACGGTTTTGCCATTAAGCTTGAAGGGCATTTTCAATTCAAGAGCGCCCCTGCCGTCGTGGAGCCGTATGCGCTGACGCCCGAGGAATTTCAGGAACTGACCGATTACGGCTTGCGTTACCATGTGCAGCTCATTCCCTATCTCGACGGCCCCGCGCACATCGCGTTCATCCTGAAGCACCCGGAATATGCGAAGCTCCGTGAATATCCGGACAGCAACTATGAGCTTTGCGTCGCGAATCCGGATTCGTACAAGTTGTTGGAGGGAATGTTTCAGGACCTCATCGACGCCAACAAAGGAGTGAAGTACTTCTATCTGTCGACGGACGAGCCGTACTACCTTGGGTTGGCGAACAACTCGCAATGCAACGAGCAGGCCCTCGCAAAGCAGCTTGGCTCGGTCGGTAAAGTATTCGCAGAGTTCGCTTCTAAAGCCGGCGGCTACCTTCACGATCGCGGCCGCACGCCAATTTTCTGGGGCGAGTATCCGATGAAGCCCGACGATCTCCCTTCGCTGCCGTCGTTTCTCGTGAACGGTGAAGTTTACGGTCCCGATTTTGACAAGGTGTACCGGAAACAGGGAATCCGGCAGATGATCTACACATCGTCGGAAGGCGAAGAGAAACTGTTCCCGGATTACTTCATTCTTCCGCCGGCGCAACGCGTTCACGGCGGATACTCCGGCACACCGAGAGTGCAGGGCAATTTCGACAAAATCTCGTTTGACTCTTCGCGGATGAACTCGGATCTGATCGGGGAATTTAATGCGGGATGGGCCGACATGGGGCTGCATCCCGAGACGTTCTGGCTGGGTTATGTCACGGCCAGCTCCGCCGCCTGGCATCCCGGATCGCCCAATCCGCGTGAATCGATGAGTTCGTTCTATCCGCTTTTTTATGGCCCCGGCGTGGTCAACATGGATCGCGTGTATCAGCTAATGAGTGAACAGGCCCAGTTTTGGACGGATAGCTGGGATCAGATTGACTCGAAGGCGCGGAAACCCATTTGGGGAAGCTCTTACGCGATCTACAATCCGCCAAAGCCGGCGCACGACCAGACGCTTCCTTTGCCTCCGGCTCCAAAAAGCGATTTGGAATACCAGTCGGCATGGTCAAGCGAAAACCAAAAGCGCATCGATCTGGCCGCGCAGTCGATGAGCGGGAATCAAACAGTAACCGGCCTGCTTCATGAGAATATGCGGCTCGTGCAATTCAACCGGTACAACCTGGAGGTCTATCTCAGCATCGCCGAACTGTGCAGGCAAAATCTGGAGATGATCGATGGCATTCATCACATGGATGCGGCGCTTGCTTCCGCGTCAAAGCTAAGGACGAAAAATCCGAAGCAGGCCCTGAGCGAAATCGATCGGGCCCTGGATGCGGCGCGCTCCATCCGGCAGCAGAGGAACGAAGTTCTGAAGAACGCCGAAACAACGTGGTACAAAAGCTGGTATCCGCGAGTGTCCGAAGCCAATGGCCGCCGCTTTTTGCACGAACTGGACGACGTGAAAGATCATCTGCCGGATCGTACGGTCGACATGAGTTATCTCGTCTATCGCGAGAAACTGCTGCCGTTCGGCGATTGGGTCAACGCCATTCTGAGCGCCAGAAATCAGTTTGCCGCAGCGCATCACTTGCCGGCGAGAGATGAGCGTTTTGACTGGAGCGATCTGAGCGTTCCTCACGTAGAAAACGCTGTGAAATGAAAGAATTACGCGCAAAACGATGGGCTGGGCCGCGCGACGCAATTCCTTTGCCTGGACCCGGCGACCTCCCGCACTTGACAACCGTCAACAGAACGTGGCACACTTCCATCGATAGACGATGGGTCAAAGGTCAAATCCCGAGTTGCTTCCCGGCACGCTCGATCTGTTGATTCTGCGGACGCTCGCTGCGGGACCGATGCACGGTTACGGTATTGCATTTCGTCTCAAGCAGGTCTCGGAAGACGTGCTCCAAGTAGGAGAAAGCTCGCTTTATCCAGCCTTGCAACGGTTGCTACTCAACGGCTGGGTCAAAGCGGAATGGGGCGCATCCGAAAATAATCGCCGCGCGCGATTCTATAGGCTCACTGCCGCGGGGAGAAAACAACTGGAGGTTGAACGCGAACAATTCTCCCGCATGATTGGAGCCATCCACAAGGTTCTTGAGATGACATAGAGGCGCGCAATGTACTTTTATTTTGCTCGTATGTTGCGAAAGATCATTGCGTGCGTACGCAGCTCGGCTCTCGACCGGCAGTTGGCCGAAGAAATTGAAACTCATCGCTCGTTGCTCAATGATGGCCTCAAGAAACGGAGCACTGAAGGCAAAGATCAGCGTGCTCTTATGGGAAACATCACGCTCGCGGAGGAGGAGAGCAGAGATGTGTGGAGATTCCGGTATTTCGATTCCGTCTCTCAGGACGTACGTCACGCCGTGCGAGGTTTGCTGCGCACTCCTGCCTTCACGATCACGGCCATAATTTCGTTAGCTCTCGGGATCGGCGCCAATACTGCTATCTTTACAGCCGTTTCCACCATTTTTTTCAAGCCCCTGCCCGTCTCAAACCCAAGCGCGCTCGTCACCTTCGCGACGACCGATGCCCGGGGACAAACAAGACAATACTACCCGCTGGCCTTCGCCCGTCAGCTCAGATCATCCGGCGCTTTCTCGGATGTCGTCGCGACCGTCAGCGATGGACTCAGCTTTCAATATGGCGGCGACCGGACTGAGCGCATCATGGGTGAAGTCGTCACTCCCAATTTCTTTTCAGCGCTGGGCATCAAAACGGTCGCCGGGCAAGGCTTCACCCATGACGTGAAGCAGGGCAAGTGGGCGGCGGAAGCAGTTCTCTCCTATTCCTATTGGAAAGCCCGCTTTGATGGCGACCCGGCCATCATTGGTCGTGCCATTCGCCTCAATACGTTCCCGTTTACAGTTGTGGGCGTTTCCGCTCCGTCTTTTTATGATCTCCACCAGGGACAGGACCCTGAGCTTCGGATACCGGTGTTACCGCCCGGACGCACTTTGAGCGAACTGAACATTTTGAGTCCTAACCAAGACGATTTCAGCATTATGGCCCGGCTCGCTCCCGGAGTGAATCGTCCGGAGGCGCAAGCTGCCGCTGCCGCCCAGCTTCGCGAATTCGTGCGCTCCAGCTCGAATGCCGAAATACGGCGAGTGGGATATAGGCAGTTGCGGCTTTTGCCGGGTGATCGGGGTTGGCCCGAGTTGGCCGGTGACTTCAGAACGCCGCTGGTCGTTTTGTTCCTGCTCGTCTTTGTCGTATTGCTGATCGCCTGTGCAAATGTAGCCAATATGTCATTGGCGAGGGCAGGCACACGGCGTCGTGAGTTCGCCGTTCGCACCGCTCTCGGCGCGGGCCGGGGCCGGCTTGTCCAGCAGTTGATCACCGAGAGTTTGCTGCTGGCCGGTTTTGGCGGGCTTGTAGGCTGGCTCGTAGCTTGTTACGCCGCTCAGTTTCTGCTCTATTTTCTACCGCATGGGCATATTAACTTCGTTCTCGACTTACGCCCGGAAGCGCGTGCTCTCATCTTTACGGTGGCCTTGTCTATCCTGGCGGCGTTACTTTTTGGTGCAACATCCGCTTATCAGACCACACGGGGCAATCTGGCAACCGGCTTGAAATCGGATTCGAATGGCTCCATCGGAGCTACGGGGACATATCTGCTGAAGAAAATCCTTATTACCTGTCAGATTGCGTTCTCCCTTGCGCTGCTCGTTATCGCGGGCTTGTTTGTCCGCACCGTTTTCAATTTGCGTCCTAAAGCTGATTTTCCTAACCCTAGCCGGATTATCGTATTCACGATGAAGCCGCAGGAAGAGATCTACTCGCCGGATCGCATCCGTTCTGTCATAGCCGAACTCATTCGGCGCGTCTCCGCCGTACCTGGAGTGAATGCTGTCTCGCTCGCAGAGGATGGCCCATTCGCAAGCCGTCAGAATAGCGTCACATTTCAAGTACCTGGCAAAAGTCCGCTGGAAGCTTCCAAGGACTCCGTTCTGCCGAACTTTTTTAGGACGTTGCGAGTACCGATCCTGGCCGGTCGCGACTTCACTCCCGCGGATAAACCTGGATCTCCGAAGGTCGTCATAGTCAATAAGAGCTTAGCGAACGCTCTGTTTCCTTATCAGAACGCTTTGGGCCGTGTCGTCGAAATACCTTTCTTACACGATTCGCAACTCTTTCGGGTAATCGGGGTGGTTGGCGATTTTCATTATTACGATCCGCGCCGCGAATCACCAGCCGCTTTTTTCGCTTTTCAGGATGATCCACCTTATATGCCAACGCTTCACGTGTGCGTAGCTTCCGCGCACGCAGAGGCGTACGTCCCGTCAATTCGTCATGTGTTTGATGCGGTGAACAAGGGCTTTCCTGTTTTCGACGTCAGGACACTCAAAGATCGGATCGACGATGCACTCGATCGTGAACGCATGGTCGCCGATTTATCTACTGTGTTCGGCGGTTTGGCGCTGGCGCTCGCCGTCATCGGACTCTATGGATTATTCGCGTATTCCGTCACGCAGCGAACTCGAGAAATCGGACTGCGGATGGCGCTCGGATCGAATATTCGACAAGTACTGTGGCTGGTTATTCGAGAAGCTCTGTTGCTTGTGGCAGCTGGTATAGCGTTCGGCTCAGCCGTAGCGGTGGGTGGGGCGTACTTGTTAGGGCATCAATTGTACGGAGTAGCACCTGCCGATCCGCTCACGCTTTTGGGCTCTACTGCCCTTATGATCGCTATTACCTTGCTGGCAGTTTCCATACCTGCGTGGAAAGCCTCGCGCATTGATCCGATGATTACTCTTCGACACGACTGAAGATGCCGGCATTTGCGTAGACCCCTTGTCAAACTAGGCGAGACCCGCTATACTCCTAGTTGAACTAGGAGGCGATCGCATCATGCGCAAAACCGCGGATCTACTCCCGGGCACACTCGACATGCTGATCCTCAAAGCGGTTTCGTTGAAACCGCTGCATGGATACGGCGTGTTGTTGCGCATCCGACAGATTTCGGGCGATGCGCTCGAGATTCCGCAAGGCTCGCTCTATCCAGCGCTTTACCG
>JAICLJ010000083.1 GCA_025927575.1 Bryobacteraceae bacterium
AGCCGTCGTGAATTGGTTCTGCACAAGGTTGCCGATCATGACGGTTTTGCCGCCGCCGAGAAGATCGGGCGTGAGATACGCGCCCAGACACGGAATAAAAACGAGCAGGCCGCCGGCCAGCAATCCGCTTCTGCTCAACGGAACAACGATCTTCCAGGTTGTTACCCAAGGCGTCGCGCCCAGATCCCGGGCGGCATCGAGCAGCGCGGGGTCGAGTTTCTCGAGCGTCGCGTAGAGCGGCAGCACCATGAACGGCAGATAACCGTAAACCAATCCAAGCACGACGGCGCCGTCGTTGAACAGCAGCGGCAACGGCTGCCTGATTATATGCAGCGACTGGAGAATGGTATTGATCAACCCCGTGTCCCGCAGAAGAAACATCCACGCGTAAGTGCGAATCAGGAAGCTCGTCCAGAACGGAAGCATCACCAGATTTAGCAGCAGAATACGCCGCTTCGAACGTGCGATGTACAACGCCAGCGGAAAGCCGAGAACGAGGCAGAGGACGGTCGCTACGCCCGCCAGCAGGAACGAGCGCCAGAAGATCTCCGCATAGAGAGGATCGAAAACACGCCGGTAGTTCTCGAACGTCCAAGGCAGAATGACGCCGCCGTAAGCGCCTCGCGACAGTAGGCTGTAGGCGCAAATGATGCCCATCGGCGCCAGGAAAAGCGCAATTGTGACGAGCACGGCCGGTGATAGAAACGCAACACGCAGACGGTTCATTTTTACGCGTCCGCGGAGATGCTCTGTTCAAGTGCAATCGGCAGTTGATCCTGCTGACGCCACCAGACGTATACATGCTGTCCCGTTTCATAGCGGCATTCGTTCTCATTCACCTGCGCGACGCATCGACCGCCACTTTCCAGGCACATTTCGATGTGAACGCAATCGCCTAAATAGGTGTTGGACATCACCACGGCGGGGAAAGCGCAGGCTCCGTTGACGGGCCGGTCGCGTGAAATGCGCAGGCATTCGGGGCGAATGGCCGCGCCATCGATCCAGTTCACGTCACCGAGAAACTCAGCAACGAATCGGGATGCCGGCGTCTGGTACAACTCGCGGGGCGGCCCCACTTGTTCGAGTTCGCCGCGGTTCATCACCGCGATGCGGTCGGAAAGCGAAAGCGCTTCCTCCTGGTCGTGTGTCACGAACAAAAATGCGATGCCGACTCGCCGCTGAATGCTTTTTAATTCAGCGCGCACTTGCTTGCGCAGCTTCGGATCGAGCGCCGAAAGCGGCTCATCGAGCAGCAGTACATCGGGTTCGAGTACAAGCGACCGCGCCAGCGCCACACGCTGGCGTTCGCCGCCGGAGATCTGGCCAGGCATGCGGTCCTCTTTGCCGGATAGCTGCAGCATAGAAAGCATGCGATCGACTTTCGCGGAGATCTCCGCTGCCGGCATGCGAGGCCGCCGCCGCTCCAGTCCAAAGCGAATATTCCGAGCGACGGTCAGATGAGGAAACAGCGCGTAGTTCTGAAACACGGTGTTGACGTTTCGCTCGTACGGCTTCAAATTCGCGACCGGCCGGCCATTCAACAAAATCTCGCCGGATGTCGGCGTTTCGAAACCGGCGATGAGGCGCAGCGTCGTAGTCTTGCCGCACCCGGAAGGTCCGAGCAGCGAGAAAAATTCGCCTCTCTGGAGAGCGAACGCTACTCCGTTAACGGCACGGTGGGTCGGGAAATGCTTGGTAAGAGCCCGCAGCTCCAGAACTGTGTCCACGTGTCAAAACCCGATAGTAGCGCACGGGATGGCTGCTGTTGTGCAACGGAACCGTGTATATGTCGGGCCACATCCCTCCCTCAGGCTGCCGGCTAAAGACCGGCAGCAGCACGATAAAATCGTGCGCCACAAATCAACTTCAGGGGAGCGCAGAGGGCTCGGATTCCGCTCCGCCAAACGGAAGGTGAACTCGCAAGTCTTTCGGGCGGCGCGGAGAATCAATGCCGGTGCTTATGTTCGTCCACAAACCGCATCAGTTCTTCCGGCTTTACGCGAACTTCGATCAGCGTTGCTTCGTTGCGTTCCAGCGTTCCGATCAGGAGCCGCACCTGTTTGCCCGCTCGTTGGAGGTAGATATTGGTCGACTCGCCGTTGCGGGAACGCACCCGGATCATTGGCTTCCACGAAGAGCCAGCAGCGGAGTCGATCATCCTGGTGAATCGCTCGGGCGCGATTTCGGTGTTTTCGAATACGGCAAGATGCAGATCGGTCGCTCCGGCCGGGTGGCCGACCGCGACGACAAATCGCGCCAATCCGAAGAATGGAATGTGCAGCGGCTCAGTGCCGCTCTCGCGGGATACCTGGCGCACCATCCAGTCAAACTCGCTCGCGGGCAGCAGCGATGCGAAGATCGCCACAAAAGAAATCAGAAGAAGGGAACGCCGCATGGAATCACTCCTGGTCTTTGCCAGCGCTCTTCGCGCTTTCGTGCTTGACGCCGATTTTCGGGATGCCCATGTGGCCGCCCAACTGGCTTAATTCCTCCGGATCGATAGGCCCGTCGATATGCACAATCGTCAGCTCTTTCGGTTCGGCGGCGATCACGAAAAGACCGCCGATTTTGCTTCCGTTCTTCTGCAAATAGACTTCGGAATTCTCGCCTTTGAGCGATCTCACACCGACAATCCGCGACCATTCCGGCGCCTTCAGTTGCCGGCGAAGAGACTCGACATCGCTCATCGAATACTGGCCCTCTTTGTCGAATTCAAAACTGCGCACATAAACGCCTTTCAGCTTGGACACAAGCTTCTTCACATGCGCCTGGTCAGGATCGTCCTGCGAGAGGAATTTACTCGCCAGCTCAAGCATCGACGCGTCGAGCGTTACATCCACCGATTCAGTGGCGCGCGCCGCCAGCCTGTCGAGATTCACGGGCATCTTGATGTTGTTGTCCAATGCCCAGGCCGGCAGCACGAATGCCGCGGCAAGTCCGAAAATCAGTAACTTCTTCATTGCTCTTCCTCAGTTCCGGCGCCGCGAATCGCTCCGATGGACACAACCCGCTGCTGTGCATCGTACAATTTGGCTCCAGCGATTTTCACCGCAAGCAGAAGCTGTTGCTTGGCAGCTTCCCCACGCTCGACACGTTCGTAGTTCTGATAGAGGGCTCCGCCCGCAACAACCAGCAGAGCCGTCATCACCGGCGCGGCCCGCAAGACAAATGCCCAGCGCCATGCCTGCCATCGGGAACGGGTGGGCTTCAGCGATGCCGCGGCGAGAACGCGTGACGTGAACCCGGCCGGCGGTTCGCGCCGTTCAAGCGCCCGCACGAGTTGTTGTTCGAACTCAGTCATCACGCTTCTGCCTCCCTCTGCGTTTTCAACCTCTGCGCCGTTTTGGCGCGCAACAGTTCCAGGGCGCGCGATATTTGTGTCTTCACGGTGCTCGAGTTTATGTTCAGCATTCTCGCAATCTCTTCCGGCTCCATGCCTTCCTGGTAACGAAGCACCACCAGCAGCCGCTGCTTTTCAGGCAAAGAGGCGACCATCCGTTGGAGGTAAGCCGACAACAGCGGATCCTGCACGCGCTCGAGCATGGCCGGCTCCGGGCTTTCTTCGAGACTAGTTTCGCGCCGAAGCTTTCGCCGGCGGACAACATCGATGCACCGGTTGCATGTCACTTTGCGCAGCCAGAAAACGATGTGCTCCGGAGATTTCATCGCCGCCCAATGACGGTGTAATTCGAGAAATACGTCCTGTGCCAGTTCCTCGCTGAGCGCCCGATCGCGCAGGAAATGCCACGCGATGCTGAACACCATGGATTTGTGGATCTCGACCACGTCGGCGAAAGGAGGCGCCGCGTCGGATCTTACGTCCGCGATGCCTTTCTGCGCTGCGCTGATCGCCAACCCATTCACCTCGTTCGCCCTTCTCATTGACCTAATACGAGATGCGCATGGCCTGCGACTCAGAAAAGTGATGTTGGCGCAACCCGCCCGATACCGATTCATTGCTGTTGGGGCGAAGCGGGTCGTTTTCAGCGTTTTAAAGAGGTTGGTATTTAGCTTGCCAGCCTACTTTTGCCAATTTTGCGAGGCAGTTGAGGCTGAATCTCGCCTCCAGGGGGCTTCTTTTCAGTACTTCCGCTCTCGCAAGACGCCGCCTCGAGGTCGCCGTGCGACGACCACCAGCCCAAAGTCCGGGTGAGAACCTGCCTCGCGGCTTTCAGTTCCCGGAGCGACAGCAGATCGAGCAGCGTCAGGTCCAAATGGCGTAAGAGCTCGTCTCCGAGTTCAGGTTTCAGGACGCGAGCGCCTTTCAGAACATTATGAAGCTGGGGCTGTGAGACGCCCAGCTGCCGGGCAAGACCCCTCTCGGTAAACTCGCCATTTCGGATTTTTCCGATGACCAGGCGAATCAGGCGTTGACGGAGCTCGTCGAAATCAGGGCCCGGCACGCCCGCATGGGGTGATTTCAGACGGAAATAGGGGGCAACCATTTTTGAAATGAATGAGAAGTTTTACTCTAAAAATCTACAAATGCGCGGGATAAATAACTTCAAATGTATGAATAGTTTGTGCAAATATAACCGGGCTTTTCTCAGCCTATCGGGTAAAAAATACCAAATAACTCTTGACGAAAATTCGTAAGAGGTTAGGGTAGTACCATTACGCTTAGTACTGACTCCCAAGGGAGTAGGGTGGCCAGGTAAGCAACTAGAAAAAGATAACTTATGGAATGGACCCGCTCAGAAACACTCGCCCTCGCTCAGCAATCCTGCACGCTTTGTCACGGTCTAGGACTGCGGCAAGGGCGATCGGAGGTGTCGACCCCGTGCCCCTGCGTTTTTCGCGCTATTTTTCGCGCGTGTTACAAAAGATTCCAGGAATGCGCCAATAAGGAACGTCGTATTTCCCAAATTTCCCTGGAGGCAAATCCGGGCCAACAGCGCAAATGCGTGTTCGGCCTGAAGGACGAAGAATACACGGCTGACTTCTGCCTGGTCAGCCGGCGAGTTCTGTCTCCGGGGGATTACCGGATCTTCAAATTCCACTTCCTGCTGGGCGCGGATTGGAAACTCTGCTGCCGGCGGCTCAATATGGACAGGGGGTCGTTTTACCACGCGGTCTATCGCATTCAGGAGAAGCTAGGCCGGATTTATCGAGAGCTGCGGCCGTATGCGCTATTTCCCCTGGACGAGTATTTTCATGGTACCCGCCATCCGGACGAAGACGCTCCTCTATTCCGGCTGGAAAAGGGAACCCAGCTTGGGAGGCGCCTTCGATTTCCGGTAAGGAAGGCGGCATAGGCAGCATATCGGGCTAGAGCGCTTCGCAAAGGGGTGTTGCGCTCTCTAGCCCGGGGCTGAGCCCGCTCTTTCAAACAAATACAGCCAGACTTCCAGGGAGGGCATTGGATCGAAGATCCGCCCACCGAAGAAGAGCAAGTGAATCAGACTGCGGCAGCGCGATGGAGTGGATGCTCGACCATAACGCGCAGGGCCTGATCGAGCGCTTCCGCAAAGAAATAATCGCCCCAGATGACCGATTCGTCGACGCCGAGCCCCTTGTGGACGTGATAGACGCCTCCCTTGAGCACGCCTTCCCATTTGGGATCTTTGTCGGCAAGGTATTGCGCGCACAGCGTCCGAAGCACCCGAACCGCAGTGGACCAATAGAAGTGTCCTTTCAGCGGATCGGGGACAAGGCGGCACAAGCGAAACAATCCCGCCGCGGCGATCGCGGCCGCTGACGTATCGAGCAGGGCGCGGTCTTCGGGCGGCGCATTGTAATCCCAGTACGGAATACCGTCGGCCGGCGTGTGCGTGATGTAGTAATCGGCGCAATCCTCAGCGGATTTGAGGAAACGGGGATCGCGGCTGTATTCGTTCGAGACGGCGAATCCATAGAGCGCCCAGGCCAGGCCACGCGACCAGCAGGAATCGCCGCGGAATCCCTGCTGAGTAGTCTGGCGGAGGAACTCGCCGGTTTCCGGATCGAAGATGCCCTCATGCGCCACCGAGCCATCGCCACGCACAAGACAGCGGCGTGTCGTGAGGCAATGGCGCACCGCAATGTCGCGCAGGCGCTTGTCGTTTAGCTCGCGAGCGGCGTAGAAGATCAAGCCGACATTCATCATGATGTCGATGAATATAGAATCGTCTGCGACAAACGAACGCAGATATTGGCCTTTCTCGTTGTAGCGCTGGGCGAGGGTACGGGCCGCCTGCAGCACGACCTCCTTCAAAGCGGCCTCGCGCGTGATCTGGTACCAACGGTGATACGTGGAGAAAAAGATGAAGCCGTGGTCGTGAACATCGCGGTCGTCCTTACGATTTTCGAGCGGCCGGGTGTAGCGGATCGCTTGCTCCATCCACCATTTCGCTTCCGGCTTATCCGGGGCCACGTGGCGGAAAAAAATCCACATCATTCCCGGCAAAAAACCGTCGCACCAGTGCGCCCACGCGGGTCCATCATGTTTCCATAGGCCGCCGTTGGTGTACATCGGATACAAATCCGGATAGGTTTCCACCAGGTGTTTGACCTGTTTGCCGGCGAAGCTCATGGAGTCTTCGAACAGCTTCCGATCGGTCTCGTGAATGAATTGGATCACACAGACTCCCTGAGTGGTCATTATAGATGGGTAGCTGCAATCGTCTGCTACCATCGGGGAACAGATGGCAGTGAAAGTAACGATCGTGAACAACGGTCCCATCCGGCTCGAGGGGGAATTTCTGATTCAGGATGCCCTTGGGAACTCGTACGGGCTTGCTGGACGTACGGCGATTTCGTTGTGCCGGTGCGGCTATTCGGAGCGAAAGCCGTTTTGTGACGGCGCGCACAAGCGTCAGGGATTTCAGTCGGAATGCGTGGCGTGTGAACTGGAGCCACCGCGTCCCAAAGTAGCTAGCTAAGCGAGTTCGCCAAGGAGGCGGCCGGTCAAGCTCGCTTTAACGTCAACAACAAACTGCAGCGGTATTTCATTTACGTTATTGCCCATTCCGAGGCACTAAACGAGCTGCGTTTCAATGTCGAGGGCAGCCCGTCTGATCGCGCTAACAATTCGGGGTTGCTCGTCCGGCTTCAAGTGAATTTTCGGCATGGAGAGGCTTAAGGCGCCGATGGCATGCCCGTTAGGCCGCCGGATTGGCGCGCCAAAGCAGCACCCGCCCAGTGCGCTCTCTTCCCAATCTTCTGAATATTCCCGTTCCTGGATGAGTTGAAACTGTTCCTGGATCGCCGTCTCATCGATGATCGTCCGTGGTGTAAACCGCGTCATGCCATAGCTTCGCAGCAGGCGTTCGCGAACCTGCGGCGGCTGGAAAGCGGCAATCGCCTTGCCCAGTGAGCTGGCATGCGGCGGCAGGATACGCCCGATAGTGTTGCCCATCCGGATGAGTTGAGGGCTTTCCAGTGTGGACACAACCTCAATGTGATTCTCGAACACAGCAGCAAGGCTTACAGTCTCTTTGAACTCCCGCCTCAATCGCTCCAGGACTGGCGCACTGATGTGAAGCATGCGGTCAATTCGCTGGAGCGGAACCTGTGAAGCGTGGCCGCCAACGATCAGATAGCGTCCTTCCTCAGTTTTGGAGAGGTGACCTAACGCTTCGAGGGTGTGGAGGATTCGGAACGTCGATGTTTTGGTGAGGACGATCGACGTCGAAAGCTGATTGAGCGTCAGCGGGGTTGAACTCTGGGATAACGCGTCAATCAGCTCAAACGCTTTCCCGATCGCCCGTGAGAAATAGGGGTCCGCTTTTTTGTTCGCTCGGCTGTTTGTTTTCTTTGTTCGCGAAAGAGGTTTGGACGGACTTTGCATTCCTAAGCAGCCCCGATTTTGGCAGAAAGCAATCGGATGCACAACCTGGGCTGAGGTTTCGCATGCATTAGAAAGCGCTGTCCCTCACAACCGCAGCCCAGAAACTGCTCCAGTACCCTTTTGTCGACATCCAACACTCCCCATGTCGACAATGAGCTCTAGCTCGGGTATCCTGGAGAGGATCTGGTGAGCCACGTTCCGACAGTGCGAGAGCCTTCGATGCGCGAGAGGGCCTATTTTCTGATCCAGCAGAAGATCGTATCCGGGGAACTGATGGCCGGAGCGGCAATCTCCGAAGTATCACTCGCGAAAGAACTCAACAGCAGCCGGACGCCGATTCGGGAAGCCATTGGGCAGCTAGTCAGCGAAGGGGTTCTGGAACAGATTCCCAACCGCGGAACGATCGTCACACAATTCGACCGCCAGGACATTCTCGAACTCTACGAATTGCGGGAAGCGCTCGAGGTGTACGCAGTTGAGAAGGTATCGCAACGCGAGATCGATAGCTCAGACCGGCAGCGCTTGTACGGCTTCGTCGATGAGGTTCGGAATCTTTATGACGAACTGACCGCGGCGCAAGGAGCGGGATTGAATCACGAACAGATGCAGCGGTTCGTGCGCGCGGATCTTGGGTACCATACATTGCTGCTGCGCCTGGCGGACAATCGAAGAATCCTTAAGGTGGTTCAGGACACGAGGCTGCTGATACAGATCTTTTCCATTCGCCGGGAAGGTCATGATGCGGACCTGCTGCTCCAGATTCATCGCTTTCACCGCGAGATTCTGGATGCGGTCGTACGAAACGATGTGGAGGCGGCAAAGCGACTGCTCAGGGAACATATTCAATTGAGCCGCCAGGAACGTTTGCAATCGTTCGATCACTGGGAGAGGGAAGCGTCTTTGAGCCGGTCGCTCCCCCCGTATATGAATTTGCCTCTCGCCAAACAATGAAAAATCTTTGGATTTTTGCGTGCTTGACCAGCGCCTTAGCCCCGGCGGCGCTTCGTGGCTCCGATTTCCGGCACGCAGTGATCGTCATTTCCCACGATGCCGATCCGGTACAAAAGAAGGCCGCCACCATGCTGACGGAGGAGATTGAGAAGCGGACGCAACTGCGCCTTCCTATTACCTCCGAAATACCTTCCGGCCGGCCGGCGTTCGTCCTTGGGACGGCGGATGCGATAAAGAAAATGGCTCCGCGCCTTGCAGGCGGAATTTCGCGCGGCAAAGCCGAAGGATTTACGCTTGTCTCTTCCGCCGAAAACGCGGTGCCGCTCGCAGTTGTAGCCGGCAACGACGATCGCGGCGTGATCTTCGGGACTGGTTACCTATTGCGCCAGTTGACGATGGAGCGGCAGCGCCTCGATTTGGCTCCGGGCATTCAGAAGTCCACAGCGCCGCAAATGGCCATTCGCGGGCAGCAACTCGGATATCGGCCAAAGACGAATGCCTACGACGCATGGTCCGTGCCGATGTGGGACCAATACATGCGTGAACTTGCGATCTTCGGCACCAATACGGTGGAGTTGATTCCGCCCCGTTCGGATGATGCCGACGACAGCCCTCATTTTCCGCTTCCAAAGATGGAAATGATGGTTGAGATGTCCCGCATCGCGAGCGAATACGATTTGAACGTATCGGTGTGGTTTCCGGCGATGGATGCCGATTATTCAGACCCCAAAACCGTAGATGCGGCCGTGAAGGAGTGGGCCGATGTTTACAGCAAACTCCCTCGCATCGACGCTATTTTCGTACCTGGCGGAGACCCCGGGCATACGGAACCGAAATATCTACTGGCTCTGCTCGAGAAGCAGGCGGCGAGTCTGCGCCGATATCATCCGCACGCGGAGGTCTGGATTTCTCCACAAAGCTTCGACAAAGCGTGGCTCGAAGAATTCTACGGCATACTCGACAAACAGCCTGCCTGGCTCACGGGCGTCGTCTATGGCCCACAGGTTCGGGAGCCAATCGCCAAATTCCGTGAGCGGATTCCGAAACGCTATCCGATCCGGTTCTATCCGGATATCACACATAGCTGGCGCTCTGAGTTCCCGGTCCCGAAGTGGGACGGAGCGCTGGCGTCGACGGAAGGCCGTGAAGTTATTAATCCAAGGCCGCTCGACGAGACGGCAGTCTTTCACTACTTCCAGCCTTACATCACCGGATTCGTTACGTATTCAGAAGGCTGTAACGATGATGTGAATAAGTTCATCTGGAGCAGCCTCGGATGGAATCCCGATGCCCACGTAAAAGACATTCTGCGCGACTATAGCCATTTCTTTATCGGCCCCCAGGCAGCCGAAGGCTTCGCAAGCGGATTGATGGCGCTGGAACAGAACTGGCGAGGACCGCTTCTGAGTAATTACGGAGTCGACGTGACCCTGCAACAATTCCAGGCTCTCGAAACGGGGGCGACTCCGCAGCAAAAGCTAAACTGGCGTTTTCAGGAAGCTCTTTATCGCGCGTACTATGACGCGTTTATCCGGACCCGTTTAATTACCGAAACGCAGCAGGAAGAATTGGCTCTCAGCCAATTGCAGAGGTTCCACACAATCGGCTTGGACGCGCTCAACAGAGCGGAAACCATTCTGAATACAGATATGCTGACGCCGATAGCTCGCGAATACCGCGCACGCGTGTTTGAGCTCGCCGAAGCGCTCTATCAAAGCATCCACATGCAGCTCAGCGTAGCCCGCTATAAAGCCATTGCACTGGAACGCGGAGCAAATCTCGACGCGATCGACTTCGCTCTGAATAATCGCGTCTGGCTGAAGAATCGCTTCGAAGAAATCCGGAGGATGTCCAGCGCATCGGATCGCGTCGCGAAAGTGAATGAGATCCTGAACTGGACGAATCCCGGTCCAGGCGGGTTCTACGACGATTTAGGTAATCCCGCGCAAGAACCGCATCTGGTGATGGGGCGCGGCTTTGATAAAGATCCGGCAGGCGAAGCATCCGCTCGAAGCGGCGTGGGGAACGGGACTGCGGAAGATGGTTGGCGTACTTCGTGGGTCACGCACGCACTGAGCTTGTACGATCATCCACTCGAAATGCGCTATACGGGCCTGGACCGCAGCTCGCGCTACAAGGTACGGGTGGTTTATGGAGGAGATATGCCGCGGGTTCCGATCCGGCTGATGGCAAACCATACCATCGAAGTTCATCCACTGCTGAAGAAGCCGAGTTATCCGACGCCGCAGGAATTCGACATCCCACATAGCGCTACGCAAAGCGGAACGCTGGAACTCGAATGGTCAGGACCGCCGGGACTCGGAGGAAACGGCCGGGAAGCTGAAGTCGCTGAGGTCTGGTTGATTCGTGTCCCGTAGGCAGAACACAAAAAGGAGATTGATCCGTGTCCGAAACAGTTCGTTGGTCAAACCCGGTCCGAGCGCGCCTGGAGGCGGGCGAAATCGTCGTTGGAATGACGGTGACGGGAACGAGCCTTGATTCCGCCGCCCATGCGGCCAAACTAGGGTTTCATTTTCTCTGGGTGGAGATGGAGCATTCGCCCCTAACACTCGAAACCCTGCGGGCAATCGTTCTGACAACGCGCGGCCTGCCGGCGGCGGTGTTTGCGCGCGTGCCGGTTGTCGAGTTGTGGACGGCGAAGCGGGTTTTGGATCAGGGCGTACAAGGCGTTATCTTTCCGTTTACGTCGACTCCGGAACTGGCGAGTAGAGCGGTTGCGGCATGCAGATATCCACCCGTGGGACGGCGAGGCTCCGGCGCCGGACTTGCTATCTCATGCTGGCCGGAAGCCGGTTCCTACTACGATTCGGCCGACAAACAGGTGATGACCGTTACGGTTATTGAGGAAGCAAGCGCGCTCGATCATA
This sequence comes from Bryobacteraceae bacterium, assembly GCA_025927575.1. Taxonomy (GTDB): domain Bacteria; phylum Acidobacteriota; class Terriglobia; order Bryobacterales; family Bryobacteraceae; genus KBS-96. Next base: position 11,608 of record JAICLJ010000083.1, read on the forward strand.
TCGACGAAATTGCCGCCACGCCCGGGCTCGACGTCATGTTCATCGGCGTCAGCGATCTTTCGTTCTCGTTGGGTCTCCGCGGCCGCCAGAACGAGCCGTTGCTCGATGAGGCGGTTGCGAAGATTGTTGCGGCGGCGAAGCGTAACAACAAATTTGTGGGGCGCCCCGCGGGTAACGCGGCCGCTATCCAGCAGTTCCGTGAACAGGGATTTCAATTTTTCCAATCGGTCACCGAATTAGGATTAATGACTCTGGGAGCTGCGCAACTACTCGATCCATTAGGAATAACGGGGGCTCCCCCCTCAGGGCGGCCACTGTACTGAGCGGCAAACGAGTGATGCCTAATAACCTAGCGTCGCCATCGACTTCGCTCTCCCGTGATATCGTGTCCGACCGATATCGCTGGTATGTCGTTGCGATGCTGTGGGCGATTTCCTTTTTTAACTACGCGGACCGCCAGGCGATTTTTTCCGTGTTTCCGTTATTGCAGAAAGAGCTTGGCCTGGACGCTGTGCAGTTGGGGCTGCTGGGCAGTTCGTTTGCCTGGGTCTACGGTTTCGGTGGGCAGTTCGCCGGTATTATTGTGGACCGCGTGAAGCGCAAAACCGCCATTTTGGGCGGGCTCTATACGTGGAGCATTGTCTGCATGGCAACATCTCTCTTCACAAGCTTTCGAGGACTGTTTGTCATGCGCGCGGCGGAAGGGCTGGGCGAGACGTTTTACTATCCAGCCTCCATGTCGCTGGTTAGCGATTACCACGGAAAAGCCACACGATCAAAAGCGATTGGCATCCATCAAACCAGCGTTTACATCGGAACAATCGCCGGGGGTTTCTTCGCGGCTCTGATCGCACAGCGCTACGGATGGCGCTGGTCGTTCGTGGTGTTCGGCGGCCTTGGAGTTTTACTTGGGTTTGTACTGAATCGATATTTGAGAGAACCTGAACGAGGCGCGGCTGACCGCAACGATCCGAATGTCGAGTTTCCCGAAGCCAGTCACCGCATGCGAATTCGGGAAGGAATCAGAATCGTCTGGACCTCGCCCAGAGCTTTGCTATTGATGTCGGCGTTCCTCTGTTCGAACTTTGTGGCTGTCGTCCTGCTGAGCTGGATGCCGAAATTTCTTTACGATAAATTCCACATGGGACTCGCGATGGCCGGCTTAACCGCAACGATATTCGTTCAACTAGCCAGCATGGTGGGATCGGTTTACGGAGGCTGGATGGCGGATTGGATGAGCCGGCGGACACCGCGCGGGCGAGTGCTGGTCCAGATGATCGGAGTTTTCGCGGGTGCCCCCTTCGTCGCGCTGTGCGGACTCACCACATCCGTAATTTGGTTGATCGTGGCGCTAACCGCATGGGGATTTTTCAAGGGACTTTACGACGCGAATATTTTTGCGTCGCTGTTTGACGTTGTGCGTCCCGAAGCGCGCGGGACAGCGGCAGGCTTCATGAATACCGTGGGCTGGCTGGGGGGCGGCGGCACCGCGCCGCTCGTTATTGGCCTGATCGCCGAGCACTATTCACTGGGGCTTGGCATCGCGTTGGCGTCTTTCGTGTACATCGCGGCGGGCATCCTGTTGCTGAGCGCGGCGCTGTTATTTCCACGCCGCCAGGCGGCGACGGCGTGAGATAGCGTTGGCTGATGGCATCCTCGACCGGTTAATCCCATAATGCGCATCGCATCGAGATGCCCTGCGAGTCAATGCGGAGGAATCGGGGAGAGTCAAGCGCATAGCTCGCAGAACACTCCCCGCTGGAATCGCGAATTCTATCGTTTACGCAACCATATGTAGCAGTGGTTGCCCATGATCCCCACGCGATTCGACCGGAAGAATAGCAAGTCGAGGTACCGAAACGGGAAAAGAAGCCAGCCAAGGATTTCGTGCGCCAAGATCCGCCACGGCCGCCATGGAAGCCAGAGTTTGACATACTCCGAGACGAACACCAACAAAGTCGCAGTCGGTCCGGTCCGCCAGCCTTCGGCAACTACTTCCAGTTCACCGCCCGCGAGTTGTTTCAACCCGTCCAGCGTAAAGCGGCGGTAATCTTTTGGGTACTGATGAAACGGGTGGCAGAAAGGAGTGACCAGATGCAGATATCCGCCTGGCGCTAACACGCGACTCAGTTCTTGCATCACCTGATCTGGATGCCGCACATGTTCCAGAACCGCGTCACACTCGATGCACTGAAACATGCCGGAACCAAACGGCAAATGCTCCGCGTCGGCTGCCACGGTCACCCCCGGCAGAGCAAACAGATCTATGTTGATATACCCTTCCGGCTGCGAGCCACCGCCACCGACGTAGAGGTTCCAGCGACCTAGGGGGAAATGGAGCGGTTCGTTAGGGTTGCGGATAAAGGGATCAGGTGGTTTTAGTGCTCGATACAATCTGCTGCCCAAGTCGTGGGATTGCCTTCGTGCATACACATCCTCCATCGGACTGCTGCTCATCTCCAAAGTGTAGAGGGGTGGAGATTCGGACTGCGTCGGGAATTGAGATAGCGCCATTCGGGGGCAGCGTTCGAGGCAGATCCTCAACGCAATGCCGTGTACTTAGATTGGAGGCCCCCGAGTTTTGTCAATAACCTCTTTCAGGGTTTGACAAGCGATCCATCCATGCCTCGGACGGTAGTCCAGCTATCGCCGGGTCGCACGGGTTGCAGCGGATTCTTCAGCGCAATGTCCTCTTTGATATCGATGCCTAAACCGGCGTCGCCATTTCCGTACAGGTATCCTCCCCGCAATTCCGCTGTGCCCGGCAACATTTCATGCACGGCCGGCGGGAAGTGGTTCTCCTCTTGAATGCCGAAACTCGAGATACTGAGGTCGAGGTGATAGGCCGCGATTTGGTTGACGGGGTCGTTATCGCCGCCTTCTTGCCAGGCGGTGCGTACCCCGAATTCCTCGCATAATATCGCGATTTTCTTCGCCGCGGTGATGCCGCCAATCTGTGAAACGCGGCAGCGGATGAAATCGATCAGCCGCCCCGAAATCAACGGAACGTATTCACGAGGGCTGGTAAACAGCTCGCCCATTGCCATCGGCGTAGTGGTTACCTCTTTAATGCGGCGAAACCAATCGATCTGTTCAGGGGGCAGAATATCTTCCACAAAGAACATGCGGTAAGGTTCCATGCGTTTCGCGAATTCAACGGCGCCCGTCGGAGTAAGGTGCTCGTGAACGTCGTGCAGCAGCTTGACTTCTTTGCCAAGCCTGGTGCGGATGTATTCGAAGAGCTTGGGAATTTCTTCGATATAGAGATCCTCATCGAAGGCCGGTCCGTCAAATCCGTTGGCAGGGCGGCTTCCTTTACCAGGGGGAATGAACCCTCCACCGCCGTATCCACCCATTTGCGCACGGACGTGGCGGTAGCCTTCCTCCATATATCTGCTGATATTTTCAACTACCTGGTCGCGATCGCGGCCGTCGGCATGCGCGTATAGCGGCACCGCATCCCGCACTTTGCCGCCCAGGAGATCGTAAACCGGCATGCCGGCTCGCTTGCCCTTGATATCCCAAAGCGCCATATCGAGCGCGCTCAAAACATTGTTCTGAATCGTGCTGTTGCGCCAATAGGTCCGGACATTACTGCTCTGCCAAAGATCCTCAATACGGTCAGGGCTCTTACCAATCCAAAACGGAGCGTATTGCTCTTTGATAGCAGTTACAACGGCCGGCGCCTCATTGATATTGCTCGCCGAGCCGATTCCATATAAGCCCGGTTCGCTGGTCAATATCTTCAAAAAAACCCAGCTATAGTTGTGCCCGGCGCTGGTCGGAATTACTTTTACGTCCGTGATCTTCAGCTCGGGCAGCCCACGAGCGGCGTGAAGGCAACGTTCTGCTGCGATAAGAAGCGCGGCCTTTGCGAAGTCGCGGCGTAGCATCATGTTTTACTCCTGGGAATCTATACTAGCGAGGCACGCTTGCGGCGTCAAAGAAAACCGAACTCAAACTGGATATTCCGTTAGCAGCCGATGACTGCCGGGTTGCCCCTCTCAGTGGAAAGTCCCGATTTATCCGCTTACGACTTTCTCCGTTGCCGCGAGAACTTCACTCGCCGAAGCAGTGCCGGTGCCGCGTTTCATGATGGTGACTGAAGCGACCGTGTTGCCGAGACGGACCGCCAGTTCGGGATCGCCGCTCAGCGCGAGCGCGACGGACGCTCCCGCATTAAAGGCGTCGCCCGCGCCGCAGATGTCAACAGGGGTGGCGACAGTGTGCGCCGGTACGTTCCGGACACCCTCTTCCGTATAGATCAGCGCTCCTTTATCGCCGCGAGTCACAATTAAGGTGTTGTGCTCGATGAGGCGGCGCAAAGACTGACAGTCGCCGCCTCCGATCCGCTCGCAACATTCATTGGCTTCCTGTTCGTTCAGTTTCAGAAGCACGCGGCGATAATGTTCTCCACGCTTTCGCGAATCGACCCAGATCGTTTTCCCCGGATACGCGAGGGCAACGCGAGTCATCGCCTCGCGTAAAGCCTGCGTGACAATTCCACCCTCATCGGTTTCGGCCTGATCCGAGACGATAATCGCGTCGGCATTTGGAGCGAGCCGCTCGAATGTAGAGACAACAGCAGATTCTGCTGAAGCCGGCGGCTGGCGGGCCAGAACATAATCCACTCTGGGCTGGTCCTCTTCGCCCGTTCTCAGATTGATGAGTTTTGTGTAGGTGAACGTTGGGATTGTTGGTTCGCGCACGAGATGGGACGGATCGATGCCGCGACGCCGCAGGGCCTCAATCAACTCAAGAGCATGACCATCCATGCCCACCGCGCCGAGAACCGTGACGCGGCCCACTCCCAATGCAGCCAGATTTGAGGCGACCACGCCCGCCGCGCCGGGAGTGCTCTCCGTGGATACAACAGCTAATCGCGGAATACCCGTTTCGCGTGATGGCTCGGAAAGGGAAGGATCGTAGGAGCACCAGCGATCGAGGCAGATGTCGCCAGCAACCAGGACCGACAGGCCGGGCAAGGAGTTCAGGATTTTTGAGATATTCACAGGCGCTCCCGCACTGCGCGCCATAGAGCCGGGAATGTGGCGCGGTGATCGCCGGGGAAGTAATAGCTTTCGCCCCCGTCGGCAACGGTTCGAATGAGAATCGTTTTCCGGGGCCGGAAGTAATAGGCCGCTTCCGTTTTAGGCTGTTCCTGGTGAAAATCGCCAGTCATCGGAACCAGATCGAACACCGAAGTCGTAAAGTGGCGAATGACGCGGCTCTCCTGATGCGCTACATTTCGAGCCATTGACAAAGCTTTCAGATAAACCTCCGGCGCCATAATCGCGGACCCGAAGCTCAGCATCACGCCACCTTCTAGTTTTTCCACGGTGTTGGCGAATACGAGGAAATCGTAATAACTAGTCTTACCGGTAGCGGCGCCGTCGCAGTTAGGGTGCTCGTGCACAATGTCATAGCCGAGACTCACATGGACAGTGACCGGAATGGAAAGCCGGTACGCAGCGGCAAACACGCTGAGATCGCGGTAACGATAAGAGCTTTCGAGAATGCGGCGACCGACATTCTCGCCGAATCCGAGGCCTAGCTCAGCCGCTTCGGTAACCCAGTCATTGAGTACGGCGGTTTCGCGCCAAAGACCGAACTCGCCGGTGCTGATATAGCGTGCAACGCTTTCAGTGGTTGCGCCGATGCGAGCCAACTCATAATCGTGAATGGCTCCAGCGCCATTCATTGCAATATGTGTAACGACGCCTTGTTCAAGAAGATCGATGATATGTCGATTAACGCCCGCGCGGAGAACGTGGGCCCCCATCATGAGGATACGTGCCGCTCCTTTATTCTTGGCGGCCACCAAACGGTCTGCGACGGTTTCCAAATCCGGATGCCGGTAAGGCGGCGTTTCATCCTCGAGCGAAAGCCATCGATCAAGGTGGAGATCGTGAATACGCTCGTCTAACGGTTTGATGATCAACCGGCTGCGGTCGAAGGGAGTATATCGGGATTTCATAAGGCGAATAAGCGGTCAAAGAGAGCGGCTCGACTCAGATAATTTGGAATGATGTAGTCGGCCCCGACGCTCGCGAGACGATCTCGCTTCCACGTGTCGATCTTCAGACATTGCAATTCATCGCTCGCCACGCCAACGGCGACTCCGCCTACCGCTTTGACATTCTCGATTTCGACGTAGCCGTCTCCAAAGCCTAAAATTTCGGAGCCGCGACACTCGGCGCCGGCAATGATTTTTTCGATCAGCATCTTCTTTGAGAAACTTTTGTAATCGTCCAGCGCGCCAAACACGCCGCCGTTGAAAAATGATGTGACACCAAGCAGGTCCGCTTCCGCGCGCATATAGTCCTGATCCGTGCCGCTGGCGAGATAAAGCGTCAATCCCCGGGTACGGAGAGCCTCAAGCAATTCAAGCGAACCCGGAACGACATACTTGCCAACCGAGGATCGATCCTGGCGCAAATCCTTAAGACGGTGTGTGATGCGGGCATGGAGCAGATCGAGGTAGCGCTTCTTATACACTATCGGATCTTGCGGCGTTCCCCCGCGAAGCGTAATTTGACGGCTCAACTCGATCATTTGATAGACCGTCTGCTTCCCGGTGAGCCTGTCGACGAAATCCCGCACAACCGCCGTTAGGTCCGCCTCCGCTTCACCCGTGTGCAGGTCCGCGAGAGCTTCCACCATCATCGGAACCATCACGTCTATCCAGCCCGCCCGAATCAGTGAAATCGTTCCATCGAAATCGAAAAGAGCGACTTTCGCTCCTGCCGCAGATGCGCCGGTCAAAATCTCTACCGGATCCGTTGTCTCATGCACGCTCAAAAACTTCCTCCTCGATTGTTTGAGGCGATTTCGCGCAGCACCATATTGTGAAACACCATTTCATTTTTTACTTTGAGAATGTCAACTAACAAACCTAAAATGAAGATTAAGGAACTGCGGGGAGAACACTTGATCCGCGATTCCGTTCACCGAAAACCTTATGTCACAAACAAGACGCCCCCAGGGCGTCATTTCTGCGCTGCTGTTGCCGAGGGACGCAGCGGGCGTTCCCGCGTGGGAGGCTTTTGAAGCCAACGCGGCTTATGCCATTCGGGCCGGTTTGACCGGTATCTGCGTGAACGGCGCGACGGGCGAATACGCTGCCACCACACGATCTGAACGGCGCGAGGCAACCGCGCGCGCCCGGAAAGCCGGCGGCAGTTCCGCGATCGTTCTCTCCGGCATCGGCGCCGTCCATTGGACGGAAACGCGATTGCTCGCCAAGGAAGCGGCGGATGCCGGCGCCGACGCTCTGCTGATTCCCGCTCCTCATTTTTTCCGTTACGAGCAACACGACCTGGAAGAGTTCTTCATCCGCGTCGCAGCGGATTTGCCGATTGCCGCGATGCTCTACAATCTCTCGGCATTTACCGGAGGACTGACCCTCCCGCTTGTTGAGCGCGTATTGCGTTCCGCCGATTCCATCGTGGGCATTAAAGACAGCAGCGGTGAACTGGTCATTCTCGAAGCTCTTTCGAAAGAACCTGCCCCAAATCTCGTGCGTGCTATCGGGAACGACAGCGCCTTGAGCGAAGCGCTCGACAGAAAGTTCTGTGACTGCGTCATTTCCGGCGTAGCGGGCGTTCTCCCGGAACTTACGCTCTCGTTGTGGAACGCGAGTCGCGCTGGCGAGGCTCAACGGAAACAGATTCTTGCTCTCAGACTTTCGGAGTTGTTGTGCCAATTAAACGTTTTCCCTACTCCCTGGGGCTTGAAACTCATCGCGGAACTCCGTTTCGGTGTCGCCGCTCAGTTCAGCCTTCCGCTCTCGCAACAACGAAAACGCCAAGTGGAAGATTTTCGTACCTGGTTCGGCCAATGGTGGCCGCAAACCGAAGCAGATCTCAAGCAGGCTTAGCAACCAAGCAGATTCAACCGTACCGGTTGAAGACGTCCGCTCCCTCGCGGTCGCGGCTCCGTGATCGAGGGCGACGGGCGCCGCCCCCTCTTACGAACTAGAATTGCAATTTCAGCGACATCTGAATAACGCGGGGCAGATTGCTTTGATCGGTTACGCCCGCAATGTGCCCAAAGTTGGCGCTGTTCACGTCCAGGTTCAACCCGCTGTAAAACTCCGGGGTGTTCGTGGCATTGAGAAAGTCTGTACGGAATATCAGGTTCACGCGCTCGGTGATTCTGTTGGATTTCATTATTGACATATCGAGGTTATCGATTCTAGGCAAACGGAGATTACCGAAGTAAGAGGACCACCGCTGCTCAGTGTAAGGCTGCCGAACAGTCCAGGCCGGCTTGTCGCCCGGTTGACATCCGCTGGTCGAACCGTTTGCCAGCAACGTACACGTATTGAACCAGCGATCGAGCGTCGGATTCTCCAGACTCGGATTGACGCCAGTGGGAGCGCCGCCCGTCGGGTAGGCGATGGGATTTCCCGTTTGCTGGCCGCTTGGATACGGCATCGGCATACCGCTCTGGAGACGAACCAGTGCACTGATCTGCCAGCCGCTGGCGAGGTATCTCAAAGCGGACGGCATGTTCGCCCCGAAGCGCTGGCCTCTGCCGAAAGGCATTTGATAGAGCGCATTCAGTTGAATGCTGTGAGTGACATCCCAGGGGGCTAATACTTTCTCCAACTCCGTACTCTGCGGGTTTTGGTAGTTGGTCCAGGTAAAGGTCTTCGAATAGGTGTACGCAATGCTGGCGCTGAGATTTGTCGACATGCGTTTCGACAGCAATAGCTGCAACGCATCATAACGTGACCTTCCAATCCTCCGGTTTTGCTCGGTGAGGCCGAGGAACTGCGGGAAAGGCCGGAGCAACTGATACCGCTGAACCGTGGAATTGTTGAGGGATGTGCCAGGCACGAACCCCGCCATGGGGTTAGCAACATTTTTGGTGAGAGCTGAGGCTCCGAGGGCAAGGTCTTGCGCGGAAACTTCGTTGACAAGCTGCGAAACTGCCAGATCGCTAGTGCGGTTTCCGACGTAGGCGGCAGTGGCAAGCAGCTTAAAAGGGAGTTCACGCTGCAGTTCGACCGAGAACTGCTGCACACGAGGCAGCCCGCCATTGGGGTCGGAGAAGGAGAAGCTTTGGCCGAGGTTCGTCTCAAGACCGAGGGATGAGCCAGCCGGTTCGAGAATACCGGCGGGAAACGGATTCGTCAGCGTGTTGTAAGGCAGACCGGTCTGGATCGAAGCGACCATGGCCGTCCGCTGACTGAAGCCTGGAGCCAGTCCCGGATCGTCGAAAGTCTGGCCGTATAGGAGGCCATAACCTGCGCGCAGCACAGTCTTGTCATTGAGCCGGTAAGCGAGGCCGAGGCGAGGTCCGACGTTATCCCAATGGCTGTTGTAAGCGTTCCTCGGCAGCCCGCCCTCGCCCACGTACTGCAATCCGCCCTTGAGATCCAGTCCCGGGACTTGCAGCGGGCCGTCGGCAGTAGTATTAAAGCCGCGAGTGAGCGCGTCGAAGCGGTCCGTGATGGGGCTCAGGTGATCCCATCGCAACCCCAAATTTACTGTGAGGCGATCGCTCAAACGGATATCGTCCTGCGTGAATAACGAAAACATCTTCTGCTGGCGTGCCGGATTGTTGTTCACATCGATAAACCCGGAATCCGGCGTTCCTGCCAGGAAGGAGGCAATGGAGTTCCCGGAGTCGGGTTGAATCTTAAGCGCGTTCTGCCCGGTAAATTGTTGAGTGAAGCTAAAGTTGCCCGCCACATATCCGGGATTGATCTGGTTGACTCGCTGGAGGCGAAATTCCCCTCCCATCTTTAAGGTCTGTCGTCCGAGAGTTTTCGAAACTGTCGATTGGAAGGAATTGGTCTGAGAGACGGGATTCAATTGAGAAGGCTGATTACCCGCGCCCTCGTAATTGGCCCAATTAAACTTCGGGAAATTAGAAGCGGCTTGGGAAACGAACTGCGGAGCAAAACCCAGGCTCGCGAGGTCATAATCGGCGCCATAGTTATTGCCGCCGCCTACCGAAGTAAACCGGAGCATGCCGGTGCGGAGCTCCAATATCGTTGTCGAATTGAAGACATGGGTCAACTGAATCGTGGCGCTGTTATTGTTTCTTTCGAAGGGCGCGTTGCCACTCGTTTCCGCAACGTTGGCATCCGAGACCGTGGAGTAATGAAAGCCGCGAGCCTCCGTCAAATTGTTCTGGGAATAGCGGACGAACAGCTTGGTGCTATCGGTGACTTGGTAATCTACCCGGCCCAGATATTCCGGAAAGTAGTCGGTGAACTTACGCGAGTTTCCCGTATTCACCAGGTTATTTAAGCCCGTGATCGGATTACCCGGAACATTACCTAGCGGAATAATCGACAGCGTTTTGACCGCGATAGGGTTCAACTGGTCCGCTCGCATCACGTTGCCAGGGTAGGGAGCCCGGGCCAGCGTCCCCTCCACGGTCGAGAAGGGATCGTAGATGGTTTGCAGTTTTGGCGAACCATCAGCGTTGACTCCGAAATATGTCTGCGAGAAGTCCCCCTGACGCTGCAGAGCCGTCGGCACCGAAGTTACAAATGGATCGGGAATCACCTGCCGAAGGTCTTCGTAACTAAAGAAGAAGAACAACTTATTCTTCTTAATCGGACCGCCGATGTCGCCGCCAAAGGTGTTGATGTGAGAAGATTGACGCGCCACTCCGTTGCGGTTGCTTCCAAAGGTATTGGCGTTCAGCAGCGTGTTCTGGAGATACTCATACGCCACACCGTGATATTCGTTCGTTCCGCCCTTGGTAATGATATTGACAACGCCGCCCGTTGTCCATCCATATTGCGCGTCGAAGTTCGTGGTTTGTACTTTAAACTCGTC
>JAICLJ010000216.1 GCA_025927575.1 Bryobacteraceae bacterium
CATTCACATTAACGCCGCGGGGGGCCCATTCAACCGCCAGGCTTCGGGTCAACGACAGCACCGCGCCTTTTGATGCCGCATACGGCGCCACTTCCAGCAACGATACGAACGAGTTCAAAGAGGCGATGTTGATCACGCGCCCGCGTCCGCTCTCGATCAGCGGCTCATAGAAACTCTGGCACGAGCGCAGCATGCCGGTCACGTTCACGTCCATCAATTTGTTCCATTCTGCTTCCGTCACCAGGTGTGTCGCTTTCCGGAAAATCTGCCCGGCGGCGTTCAGCAGAATATCGATGCGGCCGAATTCCTTCAGCACCGCGTCCCGCAGCGCGTCGATGGATTCGCGGCTCTGCACATCCGACGAACGCCGCAGCGCTTTCCGCCCTCGCTGCTCGATCTCATCGGCGACGGCATTCACGAGTTCTTCCCGGCGCCCCGAGGCGACAACATCCGCGCCTGCATCGGCGAGGCCAAGCGCCATCATGCGGCCAATTCCGGAAGTACCGCCCATCACGACAGCAACACGTCCGTTCAGGTTGAAAAGTTCAGAAGACATAGCTCTCGTTATTCTGGCGCATACAGCAGCAGGAACGTTGAAAAGAGTTTATATTAACTTCCTCTTAATCTGCCGTTTCCGGTGTACCGCGAGCCCTCGGCTTCATCGTCTGAAAAGTCAGAAAGGGAACAAGGATGGACTCGAAACCAAAGCAAATTTTTCAGCGGTTCGCTCTTCGTGGTGTTATCGTGTGCAGTCTGCTCTCGGCGGGGACTATGGTCATGCCTGCACAGGGCGGGCATTATGAGCATTCCCGGCGCGCCGATTCCCCGGTTGACCGGACCATTCACGATTTGGAGCGCATCGCTCAGAGTGGCGGCCGCTACAATTCACGGCACGAGCGCAGCCGCTTTGATAACGCGATTCGCCATCTTTCGGAATTCGATAACCGCTATGATCGCGGTCACTTTGATAAGGGAAAGCTCGACGACGCCATCGGCGACGTGCAGAACGTAGTCGATCACAACCCGCTGAACGAGCGAGGCCGCCGTATCCTGTGGGACGACCTCAGCGCTCTGCGTGGTTTCCGCGCCAACCGCGGCTACGGAAACGCCTTTTATGGCGGTCGGCGGTATTAGTGAAGAACTGTACCCGCGGCAGTATATAATTCCCCCACCAAGTGACGGATTTAAGCACCGGCTCCGTCGATCGCGCGGTATCTGCCTCGGAGGAATTCCTCATGGGGGCACAGGATTCAGATGGCTTTTGGAGGGATTATTCCGTCCCATCGGGACCGAGCACGGCGTGGACATCGGCGTGTATCGCCTGGTCGCTGGCTCATTCGCCGTTGTCAGCCGAACGGCGACGCGCTCTCGAGCGGAGCAGAGTGGCCATCCATTCGCACCGGCTCGCTGGCGGTTGGGGGTATAACTTCGAAAGTGAACCGGACTCCGATACAACAGCATGGGTCTTTCGGTTGATGGCTAAGTTGAACGACCCGTGCGCACGGGAGGCGAGCAAATATCTGGAGCCGTTTCTGGGTGAATCAGGTGGAGTCCGCACATTCCCGGATCTTGAGCGATTCGGGACATGGGCGCATGAACACGCCGATGTGACGCCCAATGCGGGATCGGCGCTGGTTGAAAGTGGAAGCGACGGAGTTCTAGTCGCCCGGCTTCGTGCCTGGTGTCTGGCCAAGCAGTGCGGCGGCGGCGGTTGGGATTCGTTTTGGTGGTCCACGGACGCTTATGCAGTGGCGAGAAACCTGGAGTTTTTGAACTTATCGGGCGGAATACCGGCCACTGTCCTGGAGGTCTGCCGGAGATGGCTACGCAGACAAGGTCGGATGGAATCGGCTTTCGAGGGCGCGCATTTGTTACTCAGTGCGGTTCTTCTCGAAGCGATCGAAGAAACGAAATGTCTGAGTCTCGTGAACGATCTGCTCTCATCGCAAATGAGCGACGGCAGTTGGAAGGCCTCGACCGTTCTACAGGTACCTCATCAATCGAGCGATGAAGCTGAGGTCTTACTCTACGACGATTGCAAGCGGCTGATGAGCACGGCCATGGCGTCCCAATCGTTGAAGATGTGGCGGCAAGCCAAGGCAGGGACTCCAGCATGTGGAGTTGCGTAAACTGCGCCTCGGGTCTTCCCTCTCTTGGCTTCTGGCTTCATGCGCCTTCTCTGATCCGTTGAAGTACGTTCTCCACGATGCGATCGCATCGAGACAAGTGGAAAGGAAAAAGCTCGGGCGCAACGATTCCGGCGCGGCGTTGTAGTTCTTTCCGTAACATCGCCCGGCCGCGGTGCAGCCGTGTTTTGACATTCTCCACTCCGATGTCCAAAGCCGCCGCCGTCTCATTCACGTCGAGCCCCTCAACCATCCGCAGTACGAAGACCGACCGGTAACGCTCGGGCAACGCCTCAATCGCGCGCTCCAGCACCAACCTCAATTCGTGATCGTAGGTTTGTCTCTCGGGATCTCGTTCACCCCCCGCCACTGTGTTCATAAAGTCGAACTCCACATCTGAATTCGTTTTCGGCTCGCTGATTTTCGCTCGCTGCCGCAGCCGGCTCAGCGCTTCATAAACCGCAATCTTTGTCAGCCAGGTGGAGAACTTCGCAGCACCCGCAAAATCGCCGAGATGCTGGTAGGCGCGGACGTAGGCTTCTTGCATCACGTCCTCCGCTTCCGCATCGTCTCGCAGGATCGTTCGCGCAACACGGTAGATCCGCTGGTTGTGCCGCCGCATCAGGATCTCGTAAAGAGCGGTGTCCCCATTTCGAACACGCCGCACAAGCTCATCGTCCGGAGCCTGATCCCATTTCGAGCGGTCAAGCGGCTCAATAGACGGGGTCGAATACATGTTGATTTCCTTCTCAATATGGAGGACCTTAAGCCTCCCGCGCGTTGCTTCTTCCAGTTTAGTTTGTTTGCAACGGAAAGCGAACCCGACACTCTGTATGCGTGGAAGTCAATTTCCTCAACAAAGGAAAGGGAAAAGGATGTTAAACAAAAAACTCAATTCTTCCTGGTGGGCCCTCAGGGTCGGTATCGGACTGGCCGCGTTCTTGGCGGGCGCGGACAAGTTCTTTAACGTTCTGACGGATTGGGGAATGTATTTAAGTCCCGTCGCCGAGAAACTGTTGCCGGTGAGCGGGGAGACGTTCATGCACTTGGCCGGTATCGTCGAGATGGCTGTCGCGCTTGCTATTCTCACCCGCTGGACCCGGATTGGCGCCTACATTGCGTCGGTGTGGCTCCTCCTGATCGCCGTCAACTTACTGACCTCCGGAGGATTCTTCGACATCGCGGTTCGGGATGTCGAGATCGCCATCGCGGCGTTTACGCTGGCTCAATTGACGGCGCTGAAGCGCCCGGTATCCGTCGCAAAGACGTCATCGTCCATCTTCGGGACTGACACAGTGCGGCCGGCGACAACAGCCTAGCTGTTTCCTGCTGTGCTTCGCCGATGCAATCTAAAATGCAATTCAAAAAGAGATAACTATGAATCTGTACAAACCTTTAAGTCTGATCATGCTCTTCAGCGCGCCGCTTCTCTGCGCTGCAGAGACATGGAATAATGTCTCGCTTGTCGATGTGAACTGCTCCGCCAACGCCAAGAACAACCCCGACGGGCATACACGGAAATGCGCGTTGCAATGCTCGAAAAGCGGATATGGCATCGTGACGGCGGATGGTTCCTTTTTGAAGTTCGATTCCCGGGGTAACGAGCAGGCTGTTGCCGCTCTGAAGGCGTCTCATGCAGACGACCATCTACGGGCTACCGTAACAGGCGACCGCGAAGGCAATGCCATCAAAGTCAAATCGGTGAAACTATAGCCCTGGCGTCATGTTCGCGCGGCGCGCCACGAACATCATCGCGCCGCGTGTGTGTTGGCTAACTGGTAGCGCGCTCACTCCCCTGCTTCAGCCGGTTCAGAATCGAAATAAGGTCCAGCCCACCGCTGTGCCGAACCCCATTAATAAACAATCCGGGGGTTGCATAGACTCCGTTCACGACGCCGCGTCGGAAGTCTTTGCGCACTCTCTCCTCGTAGGCCTGATCTTTCAGGTCCTTGCGGAACCTCTTGGAGTCCAGCCCAAGCTGCTCGGAATATCGATAAAGATTTTTGCTTTGAAGAGCGGTCCGATTTTCGAATAGGAGATTGTGCATTTCCCAGAAGCGACCCTGCGCGCCGGAGGCTTCGGCTGCCTCCGCAGCTTGCTGGGCATGAGGATGCACCCCGGAGAGTGGGTAATGGCGGAAAACCAGCCGGATGCCCTCGCCAAGTTGCTTGCGAAGCTCCCGAATTGTCTCAAACAGTTGGCCGCAGGCGGGGCACTCGTAGTCGCCATACTCGACAAGCGTGTACTGAGCATGCGGAGAGCCTTCGACATGGTCGTCCGGTTGGATAGGTAACAGCAATTTCGAAAGCTCGAGACTGTCGTCGCTCACGTTGGCCAAAACTTCGCCCGTAACGTTCTGTTGCTCACGTTGCATATCACGTACGATGCGGGCTGCTGGAACTCCGATGCGAAGTTTCCGGTGATGCTGCCGGAATTTAGCATCAGCGGCCGGATCTTTCGCATCCCAGCTTGTATCGGCCGGAAAGCAGTTTCAGAGCTTCAAATCCGATGTCTTGGATTCTTTGATGCCAGATGGACTGCTCCGCCCGCTTGTGCTAGTTTCGTGAAGAAAATCTGTATAGGAGATTCATTATGACTACCCAGGAAGTTGCCGACACCCTTGTGAAACTTTGCTCTGAAGGGAAGTTCGACGAGGCCGTGGCAACCCTCTACTCCCCCGATATCGTCAGCATGGAAGCAGGCGCGCCTCCCGGCCAGTCGCGCGAGACAAAAGGCCTTACCGCCGTCAAGGCGAAGGGCGAATGGTGGACTGCCAACCACGAGGTCCACTCCGCGAAGGTCGAGGGACCGCTTGTCGCGGATTCGCACTTCGCCGTTACCTTCAAGCTGGATGTCACGTTTAAGCCTCAATCCAAACGCTTCACCATGGAAGAGGTGGCCGTCTACAAAGTCGCCGACGGCAAAATTGTGTACGAAGAGTTCTTCTATAACATGTAGACAGAGCTGTTGTGGACCGGCGAGGCTGTTCCCCACAGCCTCGCTTTGAAACGCCGATTCGGTTAACCGGGCACTACCACATATGCCACGATGCGGCGGTGAGCCCGTCTAACGCTTAGGACCGAAAAACGCAACTAATCCGACTAAGAAAGTATTTTGATTATTGGTTGCATTTGGTGTGTCGCTGCGCTGAAAGAACGGCACGTCCGAATGATCTCTGCGATACTCTAGCCGGCTGAGCAGGCCTTCGGCCATCTTGAATTCTCCGGTTATCGTGATTTCCTTTAGTTTTTGGCGAGTACCGGTAGTAAATCCTGTCGCGTCGTAGTAATATTCGCCGCGCGGCGTCAACGAAAACCACTTCGTTGGAGCATAGTGAACTGCGGCGGCCACGCCTATCCAACGATCAATCCCGGATATCAGGCGCCGCTCATGTCCGTAGTCGAAGTTGACATAGGCGTTGAGCTTATCCGTCGGCGTCAGCAACAGAGTGGTGTCGTAGAGGTTGCGAACACCCTTGTTTGTATCCGTCTTCTCCGGCCCAACGTAGTAGGTGTTACTCCACGTGAACTTAGGCTTTGTATAAACGCCTGTTACAGCGATTGTCTTGCCGCTGTTGTTGTCCTCGATATTGTTCCAACCGTTCACAACCTGAAACCCGGCCGTAAAGCTCTTGGTGAGGGGCATGGACGTCCGAAGGCCGAAGTGATAGTAGGGAATTGCCCACGAAAATAGCAAGGACCGCGAATAGTTCCAATCGTTGTTCGTCTCGATCACTTCGGCGCCCGCGGAGGTCACAAATTCTCCGAAATCGGCTTCGAACCCTTTTGCCTGAGCGGGCTTGAAACTGACATACACCTGCTCCAGATACTGGAAAATCTGCGGTGCTTGTTCGGAAGCATGGACCACGTCGAACGCCCTGCCAAACCCAAAATCAACTTGAAAGCCAATTGGATCAGGACTATGCGACAGTGACAGCTTGGCCATATTCAAGCTGAACTGATTGGCATTGAAATCGAAGTTGCGAAGCTGGTTTTGCCTCGACGCAGGATGGTTGCTGTTGTAGCTGTAATAGCCGTCCACGAGGCCGCTGAAATCGACAGGCCCCACAGACCAAACAGAAGAAGCGGGCTGGGGAGGTATCGTCGTAGATTCGGCTGACTTCTGGTCCTCTGGCGGCTCTTGCTGCCGCGGTGCCGCCTCGGTCTGGCGGCCGGCGGGCGGTGTTGGGATCGTATTACTCGTCTGCCCGAGCACGGGCACGCAAGACACCACTTGAATTGCTAGTGTGAGGCCCCAAACTCGTCTTAGAAACATTAGTCCTCCGTGCAATGATTTGGCACGGGGACAGGGTGCCTGGGCGACTTACAGGAGTCGATTAATGTCCAGGTTACCGGGCTAAGGCTTTGAATTCCAATCGAATATTTCAATCAGATACATAAAGCGCATTGCGACACAACTCACGTCACGATTCATCATGGAAAAAGTGAATTAGCTGCCGGGCACTGACCGGGACCACGATGGAATCAACTAGCGGGCGACTGCCTCGTCGAAGCTCCGAGAAGCTTAAGCCGGTGCAGCGATCCGGCTGCCGCGGTTATCGTCGGCCCTGGCGGGATTTGGCCAGGCCCGTGAGCCCCATGCCCGCCAGAACGATGACGCCCACAACGATCCAGCGCGTCGGTATCTCCAGGTAGTGCGCTCCCAGAGCGAGGCCGACGATGATCACTGCGTAGCCGACAAGATAAATAGCGGAGGACGAAGACATCGTTGTTTCAGTGTAGAGAGTGTTTACTTCCGAAAGATCAAAAATCACGCTACCCAGCTCGCCTTTTCTGAAAAAGCAATGTGCGCTTCCAAGTAAATCTCACTTTTTCCTGTATAGAATCAACCACTTACCCAAAATTTCCGTCTCCGCCCATCCCACTATGCCTCCGAGGTTCGGCACAGCCCGTTCGCGTATGGTAAGATCCGGGCGAGTGGAGGAAGACAAGTGCCTCATTACTCCAGACGTGATTTCATAAAGACCGGACTGGCTGCGGGCGCGGTGGCCGGCGCCGGAAGCCTATCCTTAAATGCAGATGCAGCGCGCGCGACTGCGACCGATTGGGTGACACTGGGTAAATCCGACGTTAGAGTGACGCGACTTGCCTTCGGCACCGGGACCTTTAGCGGACGGATACAGCGCGACCTGGGACAGGACCAGTTCACGAGACTGGTGCGCTACGCCTACGACCACGGCGTCCGTTTCTTTGAGACCGCTGAGTCATACAGTGAAATGCACCAAATGCTCGGCGTGGCGCTGAAAGGCATTCCGCGCG
>JAICLJ010000155.1 GCA_025927575.1 Bryobacteraceae bacterium
CTTCAATGAGGCCTCGATCAATTGATCGAGGAAATAAAAGTCCGTAGGTCTCGATACTCATTGGCATGTTGCTTCAATGAGGCCTCGATCAATTGATCGAGGAAATGCTGCCACTGCCACTGCCCCCACAGGCGAACCGTCCCGCTTCAATGAGGCCTCGATCAATTGATCGAGGAAATCCGGAGTCACCCGAGACGCTCGCGATCCAACTCCAGGCTTCAATGAGGCCTCGATCAATTGATCGAGGAAATACGTGCGATGACGGCAATGACAACGCCATCTACACAGCTTCAATGAGGCCTCGATCAATTGATCGAGGAAATGCCCATCTGCTGCGCGGCTTGCGGCCGAATCTGCTGGCTTCAATGAGGCCTCGATCAATTGATCGAGGAAATAGCCGGCCACCCAACTATTCTATTGTCAAAGACCTGCGAGGCCATCCGCGAGCGCCCCGTTGCGTCGCCAGTGCTCAACCTCTCCAGCAGCATCCACCGGTCCTGTTAAAGCCTTTTAAAGCAGCCATATACATGCTTGCGAGCGGCTCCCGGCTTTGCGGCGTCACCTCGCCGCTCGCGTGTCATCTCGTGACAAACACCGGATACTCCGGCACGCTCCCTTCAATGTACTGCGCGAGCAGCCGCGCCTGCACCTCCAGCATGCGCCGGTACGACAGCCGGTATTCGAACAGCGGATGCGTCACAAGCGTATCCATTCGCGATTCGTAGCTTTGGAAGAACGCCTTGCGTCCTCCAGGCTTCAGCGCCACCGCCCGCCCCGCGGCGATGAAGTCCCCAGCCGTCACCATGCGCGTATTGATCACTTGCAGCACCGCCGATTCGACGATCAAGGGCCGGAACGGCTCCATCAGATCGAGCGCCAGCGCCGGCCTTCCAAACCGGGGCTGATGGTAGAAGCCCATCATGGGATCGAAGCCCACCGCATAGCGCCACCGTCAGATCTTTGGCAAGCATGCTGTAGCCCAGCGAAAGCAGCGCGTTGACCGGATCTCGCGGCGGCCTCCGGTTTCTTGTCTGAAAATCGAAGGAGAACCGGGCTTCCGGCTCATCCTCATCCGCCTTCAGCATCCCGCTAAACTCGCCGAAATAGAGCCGCGCGCCATTGCCCTCAATTCCCAACAACTGCTCCAGGGTCTCGGCTTCTTCGGCTCGCTGCGCCATCGTCCGCATCTGATCCAGCACCAGCGCTGGCGGTTCTTCGTGATTGCGCATCAGCATGGTTCGCTGGTTGCGAATCTTCCCGGCCGTCAGCTTGCGCGCGAGGCGCAGGCAGAACCATTCTTCCTCCGCAAGCCGGAACTGTGCTTTACGCAAAAACACGTTCTTGGTCGAAAGCCCCTGTGTAATGCCGTAGAACCAGCCGCCCTGCGAGAAATAGCAGACCGGCACCTCCGCCTGCGCGAGCGCCTGCACGGCCTGGGTGCTCACCTGAATGTTGCCCATCAAATTCAGTTGGTTGATTTCATTCAGCCGGATCTGCTGCCGCAGCGTGTCCTTCTCCTTCACCTGCAGGACGTCTCCCGATTTCCCCACGCGCAATCCCTGCGTGTTCAGATAAGCCGGCCGCAGTTCGTCCCTGGGAGTCACCAGCCGCCGCACTTCGCTCTTCGGCGGTTTTCTCGGAGCGCCCGCGTCGTCGAATAACGTGAGCTGCTCACCCGGAGCGCCTGCCTCTCCGCGCAGCAAGACATTGGTTTCTTCGGGCAGGCAGATTGGCGCAAGGGAGCACCCCGTGCATTTGGGTGAATCCACCAGCGGGTTTGGAAGAACGCCGAGGCGGGCTGTCTCGCGCGCCGCATGGACAGCGTCCAGCGCCTCGGCGATAACGGCGTCGTCGACCGTCAACCGCACGCGTTGCTTTGTCGCCGCATAATAGAGCACCGCCTCGTCGCAACGGTAGCCGTTCTCCCGCAAAACCAGCGCCTGCAAAGCCAGTTGGACGCGATCCGTAGGCCACATCTCCAATCCAGCGTCCAGTTCGCGCGGCCGTCCGTGTTTGTAGTCCACCGGCGTGACGATTCCGTCCTTCGCCTCCACCACATCCATCTTGGCGATGACGCGATGCGCTTCGCTCGAAAGCGTGATGGAGCGGGTCCGCAGATCTTCGGGCAACTCGTCGGCCGGCGGCAGTCCTTTGCCTTCCTTATCGACACGCTGGTGCTGATGCGAGCCTTCTACCGTGTCCGCGCTGTCGCGGAAAATGCCTTCTACCCACTCATAGAAAAACAGGCGAGGGCAATAGACATACTCGTTGACCATGCGGGCCGGCAGGTACTCCGGCAGGTCACGTTGTTCCGGGGACGGCGCCTCGTCTGGAAAAGAAATTGGCTGTGTGGCCATGTCTGGCGTTTTCGTTACACCACAATGCACGGAGCATCGATGCGCGTGTACGGTTTGCCAAGGGCCGTAATGACACGGTCGCCGCGCCCCTCCGCCGGCCCTAGATTCACAAACAGAACCTGGTCCTCGTCTCGATGCACCACCGCGCCCAGTTCGCGCCGTAGCTTGGCCATATCGATCTGCGTCAGCTGACACTCGAAGACCGAGTACTGCAAATGATCCCCATACCCTCGCATGATCTGGAAGACTTTCCGCAGGCGCTTATCGTCGCAGATGTCGTAACAGACGAGGTAAGAGATGCGCATGGGGGTTACACCACGGTTGCTGGCCGAAAGCTGACTTTGAAGTTGGCCCCTTGTCCGATTCGGACTCGCGGTGCCCTGTATACTTCCTCGATGCCTCGCAGACGGACGTGGGTCATGTCGTGTCCTTCTTGCTGCAAGTCAGCGAACGATAAAAGGGATCGCACAGTATCTAGGCTCGCCTCATGTGTCCAGATTGGCCACGTGAATTGCGGCCATTCTCCGCGGCCTCCTTCGGTGAAGCCTGTTGTCCGTAACCCGTGGCGTGTTGGTTGAGCAGGAAACAAAGGAAGAGCTTCGATCGCGAGCCAATTTGCGCCCCACACGGACCGTGCGCCCTCTTTGCTAGGGTCGCCCCAGCGGAAGGCATATTCGGCCGCGTCGCTCGGATCCCAGCGCATCGAAAGCTTTTCGTCCTTGCGCCACTCTCCGAACAGGGCATCGGAGATGTGGTGCTCAGTCACTTTTTGCGCCAATCCTTCCATTGTTCCAAGAAAGTGTTGATGGCCTGAGCCGGTGATAAAACAGAAATCGGTGCGCTCGATTCGGTCCTTACCTTCTTCCTCGCACACTTCTGAGCCGAACGCCGCTGCGAAATCGGCATGCGTACGATTGCTCTTTTCCTTGACGACATGGAACGCTTCTTCTACAAACTCGCGATACATTTGTGTCGGCACGGTGATATCTTTCCCTAATTTGCCGAAACTTTCGATAGGAACCGTTTTCGCCACAAGCAACGATTTGCAGAGTTCATCTTCTGGCAGAGACAATCCGCTTAGCTCAGGGCGCCAAACTTCCTCGCGGACCCATTTCATGCAGATTGACGCTTCCGGCCTATGTAAATGCAACAGCCGGAGTGTCCCTAACGCGGCAAGAAACGCCAGTGGATTCGAGCCGTCTAGCGCGCGCAAGATTATTGGATTGTTCATTCCCAGACCTCCGCATTCTCCTCGCTACTCGCCTTCCAATCGGCGAGGCGCAGTAAGGCCTCCAGATAGGCTAACCCCCACCACCCGTAACGCCGCGTGAGATTCCAGAATCGATCAGATATTCCGCTTGATATTTTGTGCGCCGCGCCTTCAATCCGCTCCTGCTGGCATACCGAGAGACCTCGAACAGTTAGGCACTCTGCGCCGTCATCTGGCACAACCGGAGCGAACGGCCGGCATCGGCCGTGATGACTGGCGATCAGATGTAGCGTCAACTCCCGCATGTCCTGTTTCAGTTCGTTCGATTTGGCCGCAAACACCAGGGAAACCAATTCGTGCCGGAAATCCTCCGGTAGACCGCACTCTTGTTGCCTTCGTGTTAGCGCCCGGCCACTCTTGGCGATGAGGCGTGGTGCATAGAACGCCGCTAATGAATCCCCACCTCGAAGCCACGCTTGGTAGCGAAGATCTGCTTTGCCGTAATCGTGAAATCGCGCCGCCGTCTTCAACGCGCTCAACAGCGTAGGCTCAACCGTTCTGGCGGCTATTTGCTCAACCGCTTCCTCTACGTCATGCAAATGATCGTCGAGGGATACTTCCTCTTTGGCCGCCGTGCCGCCGTGTCGGATACGGCCTTGAAGCACATAGCCCTCCCCATTCGGATACTTTTGCAATTGCCGCCGGGAAAGTTTGTCCACGTCCGCCAGGAAATCTGCCGGCCACTGTCCTTCCAACTCGCTACCGTAGGCGCGAAGAAGATCTTCGGCTTCTTCCCTTGTCAGATCGTCATCTTTGATCCGGTCCTCTATCGGACGCCGCGATTGTGTGTCCGGCCAGTGCTGTATCAATTTCGCATGCAAGCGGAGACTAACGCCACGCCGCAGATCAAAGCGTGTCCTATCGCCCACGTCAATCTGCCAGCCGTCTGGAATATAGCCGAGATCGTTCCAGCCCTCATCTGAGGCGCGAAGCACGATAGTATCTCCTGGACGGACGTCCCTGGCGTCGTGAACCAGACGGCTATGAGCCGTGTCGCCGCGCCAAATGAGCGCAGGCAGCCGTCGTTGTTCGTGTAGATCGTCCTCGGAGGTGCGCGCTCCTTCCACATCCGACTCTGTTTCGTCCGCTCTCGCTTTGCCTGCAAACCATCGGCGAAACGTTCCGATCTGGACAGGCATCGCTTCTCGTGAGCTGGGCGGACACAGCCCTACGATTTCTTGCCAGTCGCTCGGATCGAAGTCGTTCAAATCTTCTCGCCATACAACTTGCACATCGGGCTCGCCGCGGCCCGGACCGTGTAAGAACAATGCAATGAGCGGTTCCGGCTCTGGTGTAGGGTTTGTCTGCACAAGTGCGTCGAGGTGCGCCGGCAGTAAAATTGGCGCATTCTCGCTCAACATGCGTAGTTGTTTCTGGCGATCGTCGGAAACATCCTGCAGCAGTTCGGCGACAGTGCGAGAATCGCCCTCTGGGGCGGCAATACCCATGTTGACTGGTCCGGTCGCTGCGATTTCTCCGAGCCACGTCCACGTTTCGCGTAGCGCCTCACCGTATACCGGATCATCGTCCTTGGTATTCAACTGCCAGGAACCAATTAAGATGCCGCCTCGCGCCCGGTCGAACTGACCAAGTCGGTCGAGCCGCCCAAACCGCTGCACCAGCGCCTCAATGCTTGCGCACTCACTCACTAAGACATCGAAGTCGAGATCCGCGCCTACTTCCAAACACTGAGTCGAGATGACAAACCGCCGCTGGTCATCTTCCTTCCTAGGCTCGTTGGATTTCAGCGGCGAGCATTGCTTATACAACTCATCCCGGTCGATAGGCCTCATCCTGCCGATCACCAAAAGAGCGTCGATTCCTTCCTCCTTTAGCTTTTGATGCACTCGCTTTGCCGTGGCAACCCGGTTTACCATGATTGCGATTCGTTTCGCGTCCACTGCATCCGCCAGACGAATTGCTTTATCGATGAGTGCGCCCGCAAATCTATCGCGTTCGTCTTTTCTGCATTTGATCTCGTTCAGGTCCACCGGTTTCTTTGCATAAATGCGAGGCCCCAGGAACTCTTGCTCGCGATCCTTCGCTGCAATTTGGAAGCGTTCGGCGTTACCGCGAGAGGGAGTTGCCGTCATCTCGATGAATTGGAACGGCTTCTTTAGCGAACTCGCCGCCCACCTGTCGCCCCGGTACTGTTGGATAGCTTCCAGCGTTTGCGCAAAGGATTTGGAACAGTGCGCTTCGTCCAAAAAGATGAGAGCGTCGTTCGCGATCAAGCCAGCATGCAGCGGCCAAGTGTTCGGATTGATGCCATAGCCGCGGAATAGGAGTCGCGAACCTATCTGATCTACCGTGCTCGTAACAACTGTGGGTTGAAGCGGAGTTCTCACCCAGGTCTCATCGCGGTAGGCTCCGCCCCTCAGCTCAGCTACACGCAGCGGCTTTTCGCCGTTTGCCAACTCGCGAAACCGGTCCGCCACTCTCTTGAGAAAGGCGTCGCCGGATACCTCAACGAGCCGCTTGCGGATGCATTTCGCTCGCAGAAACGCTTCACTGACAATTACCCGCCGATCGACTACGAAGAAGATCCGTCGCGGCCCTTCATCGCCCCGTACGGCGAGTGCAAATAGAGCAATGTCAATGCACGCGGTCTTGCCGCTCGCGGTGGGTAAATCGATTACCGCCGGCCATCCCTCGCTGCACACCTGTACCGCAAGCCGTTCTTGCCAAGGAAAAGGAACTTTGCCGTGCAACTCGAAGAAGAACTGGCGGAAATCGTCAGGCTGAATGAGGTTCACGGCTGGCCTCCTCTCTCCAACTAATCGGGCGGAACAAACCGTATCCGCGAAAACGCCCGCGCCCCACAAGGATTGGTCCTACGACGGGATTCGAAAACTCCACTTTCAAGTGTGTTTGGTACCGGCACAGATTTTGCCCGCCTTCAGTAAACTCGGGCATCGATCTCGCATGCCCCGCGCCCTTAAAGACGGAAACGGGGCTCGTGGAAATTCTCTCGGGTTCGGGAAGCAAAGCCGAGCGAAACGCCTCGCGCACAATGCGTTCTACATCCTCTTCGCGATTCCTTTTTGGATAGTGATGCAGCACTACAGGTGTCACGCTCGCCCACACGCGGCCCGGACCGATCCAAGTTTTGGCAGACAGTGTCAATGGCGGGCGCTCTCGCATTTCGCGCTGCAGACGCCAGTCCCATAGATCCCGGTTCCATAAGTGGATATTGCTCGGCGCACCGCTCTCCTGGTTGAACAGTAAAGGACCAATGACATTGCGTATGTCACTCGCCTGAAGCCCTCGCGGAATCGCAAGCGCTAAGCCCATAACATGGCCATCAGCATAATCCGCTCCGACAAACGGCAGGGGAAAGAACGCCATATGCGGATTACGCGAGGGGTTCCCATCACTGTCGTGTCCCGTGAGCCATTCCGGGGAGTGCCCCTCCAGCGCCGCTTTCATCGCTGCATTCCGCAGAGCGCCGGTCAACTGTAGCGTCGACTCAAGCCCGAGTACACGCCCGTCGTCTTTAGCGAGAATGACGATTCTTTCGTCGAATGGGCCGGAGATGGCGTCTTCATTCGCCTCTCGATTGCTGCTCCTTGCGTATCCTTGCCACTGAGATAATTGAGGATGCCTCGATTCGGGTTGCCCATGCGGAAATTTCTCCGCGATGTCCTTCTTCAGGCTACTTTTTTCCCTTCCCTTTGCTGTCTCCAGTGCCTCGCTCAACAGGAAATACTGCTCAATGGCCTTGCCATTGAATGCTCGCTCAAGCTGTCGTAGCGTCCCCGATTCTACGACGCGCATTGTCTGTTCCGCCACAACGTTTTCTGGAACCCAATTTGCCGTTAGATCAATGCTCTCCTCTGCCAGCCACATTTGAACCAAGGTCGAAGAGTGCCCGATGCGCGTCACCTTTTCACAAATCTGCTCTAGGCCCAGACGAATATCAGGAGGAGCATCCGGCTTCCATAGCAGAAAAGCGGAATCGCGAATAGGCCGCGCGGTTGGAAATGCGCGCGCCTGCCGAGTGCGCGCGACAATGCCTCCGTGCTTATCGTTTACGGGCACATACGTTTCAACGAATGATCGGCGATAGGCCTCAGGCGCCAATATCGCTGGCGCCGGGCGCTGCCGTTCCAACCATTCCAATGCGGCACGCTCTTGGGATGTGCCTTTGGTCTCAAAATATGCCGCAGCCATCGCCATGAACACGCGTCCGGGGTGGGGCGGCCACTCCGGTTTCTCTCGCGTGGCATCGGACGCGACGACGTTACCCGTCAAATAGCGGATTCCGAGCGCCGTCATTCTGCTCCGCCCTCGCCTTTTTCCTTTGCGGCAAGCTCCTGACTCTGGCGCACCAATTCAACCAGTTCGATGGAAGGTTTAAGGACCACTTTCTCTTCAAGCCACTGCAAGCCTGCTCCTTTCGCATGATCAACAGCATCTTTGAGTAACTGCGCAGCCTCTTTCCCCTTCAATCCGAACGATTGCGGCAATTGGCCCGGCTTCTCTAGCAACTCCCATTGGTGTTCCTCTACCGGCCATAGATGGCAACGCGAGCGCAAGCTCGTGCCCGACTCGGATGCGAGCACCCCAGCGCACAATCCGATCGCAGCGAGTACGGCGCGCCCGGCTTTATTTACATTGGGGCAATCCTCTCCATTGATAGGGAAACGCAACTTACGTAACGCGCCCAGCGAGACCACCACCGTCTGCTCCGCGTAGCGAAAGCGAATACCGCCATTCGAGCTGTCGAAAGGGATGTTCCCGTGGTTAAGTTCCGACGGCCTCAGTTTCCCGCCGCCAACTTCAAAGCTCCCGTTGTCTTTCTGCTTTAGAAGGACGTTTTTACTTGAGCCAAGTGGATCAATTCGGAAACCGTAGCGCTTTTCTACTTGTTCGACATCGACGGCAACAATCTCCGATACGAAGGCTCGCTCGAACTTCGCACCAAGGCCGCCTGGCTTTTCGGGCGAGCCCCACATGCCAAACACGAGCGCCGTTGGGCATAGCTCATAAATGGCGGTCGCGTTCCAAAGATTGGATCGACCCCACTTCTTCGCGTACTCGGATTTAGAGAAGCGCGTTCCATCCGCTAGTTCGCTATCACGGAGAATGGCGTCTGCCAGCCGGTGAGGGACGTCCAGGCTGGTCAGGTTGGCGATTGGGCTCCGAAGGCTGTCGTTTGCCGCCTTGAAATCCACTTCGATGAGCGGCAACTCGATCTCTTGTCGCTCAATCGCAAGTTTCAGCGCCTCTTCCGCTCGATTGCTCTGGGACTGTACTGAGTCGAGCAATACGCAATCAACTTCTCTTTCTTGCCCCGCGGCATCTTCTTGACGCGCTGCATCGAGAATTCGGCGCTTCTCTGTGGCATATCGCCCTCCTGCATAGGTAGCGGGGAAGACCTTGTCCCCTTCACCCCCCACGGGCTGCAGCTTTGTAATGGACCGGAACGCCGCAGCAGAGCCCTGCACGGCTGTCATCAACTCTTTAAAACTCAAAGACACGAACGCCTTCCTTTCCGAAAATCAGATTTACGATGTGCTTTTGCGATCGTGCAAACGCACGCCGCTATACCAGACCGCCATTGTGCTGTCTGGTACAACAAAGCAAGAGCCTTGGCTGGTTAGCCTGCTTAGCTATAAAACTATGTGGTGCTGGGCGAGTGAAATTCTATCGCATTCCCAAAAAATATGCGTTAGAAAATGAGTGTCCGCAGAAACTTTAGTTGACCCGTAGAATTTGAATCCGAGAATCCAGGACTTCTTGGCGCGCAGCGGAGACTTGAACTCCCACGCCTTGCGAGCGCTGAAGCCTTAATCCAGTGCGTCTGCCAATTCCGCCACATCCGCATGGTGAACGACGCGGCTGAATTCGCGGGTACATCGTTGTGCGGACTGGCACAGGAACGCCGATAGTGATACAACATAACGAATGCCCAGCAAAGTTAACGTTACCCGGCGCGGCCTGCTAAATTCTTTCGGCGCGGCTGCCGCGATCTCGTCCATTGCCCCAGCGCCTCTATTTGCGCAGCCGGAGAAGAACGCCGGACCGACTACATCGACCGTCGCCGACCGCGAGCGCCGAATGAAGTGGTGGCACGAAGCGCGTTTCGGCATGTTCGTGCACTTCGGTCTCTATAGCGTGCTCGGCAGGCATGAGTGGGCGATGGAAGAGGAAGGGATTCCGGTCGCCGAATACCAGCAGCTCGCGAAGGTTTTCAACCCGAAGCCGCATGCGGCGCGCGCCTGGGCAAGACTCGCCAAACAGGCGGGCATGAAGTACATGGTGATGACCACCAAACACCATGAAGGTTTCTGCAACTTCGATACAAAACTGACCAACTATTGCGCTCCGAAGCAGGCGGCTGGCCGCGACCTGGTCGCCGAGTATTACGAGGCGGCCCGCAGCGAAGGCCTGAACGTTGGCTTCTATTACTCTCTGATGGACTGGCATCATCCGGACGGCGCCCACTGCGCGGACGATGAAGCGGCTCGCCGCCGGTTCGTCGACTACACGCACGGCCTGGTCCGCGAGCTATGCACGAACTACGGCAAGCTCGATATTCTCTGGTACGACGTTGCTTGGCCGCTCTCGCCCGAAGGCTGGGAATCCGTCAAGATGAACAAAATGGTGCGCCAGCTTCAACCCGACATTCTTATCAATAATCGCGCCAAGATCCCCGAAGATTTCACCACGCCGGAACAGCACATTCAGGCTTTTTCCGAACCCTGGGAAGCGTGCATGACCATGAACGATAGCTGGGGCTATCAAGCTGCTGACGACGACTGGAAGTCTCCGAAGACGATTACCCGGAATCTGGTCACCTGCGCCCGCGGGTATGGTAACTATCTTTTGAACATTGGACCCAAAGGCGATGGCTCCATTCCCGACGAATCGGTCGACGTACTTACGAATGTAGGGCGGTGGATGGATAAAAACGCAGACCTGATCCATAAGGCCGAACTCTGCAAAGTCAGGAGCTCGAATTTTGCGAACTTTACGCGAACCGGAAATAAGCTGTATGTTCATGTCCACTTCTGGCCGGGCCAAACCGTGGCGGTTGGCGGCTTAACGAACAAGGTTCTATCCGCAAAGCTTTATCCGTCCGGGCAGCCGGTGCAATTTCATCAGGAAGACTTCCGGGTGCAGTTTTTGGGCCTGCCTGCGATTTCGCCGGACCCATTGGTGAGTGTCATTGAAGTGGAATGCGATAGCGAGCCCAACCAGGATACGCTGAGCATTCGCAAAAACCGCAAGCGCGAGAGCGTCGGCATCTAGCGAGCACGACAGTCCGAAAACCGGCGGTTTCGAGAAAGCGGATGAAACAACACTTTCCTTCGTTACGTCGAAACTGCTATATATTCTAGGTATATCTATCCTATGGCTCCGGCTTCGGCTGGAGAGCCCAAAAATATATCATCCAAGCTTGTTTGGGAACTGGCGAGGACCGTGTATGCCCTACACGCTTGAAGGAGAACGGTTAGAAATATGAGTACAACACCGCAGCAGCCCAGCTACATCATCCCGCCGCCCGAGGGCCCAAATTGGAAAACGCCGTTGATTATCGGCGCGTTTCTCCTGCTCGTAGCCTTCAATGTTTACCTTTACATGCAGATGGAGCATCTGCGGAATGACACAAAAGCGGAGATGGCGAAGCTGGGATCCGATCTCTCGGCGACGGTGGAACAAATTCGGATCGACTCGAATGCATCGGTCCGCCAGGCTACCAAGCGCGTCCAGGGCGTACAGGAACAGCTCGAAGAAGAGCGCCGCGCCGCGAACCGAGCCGTCGGGCAGGCCAAAATCGACGCCCAGCGGAAAGTCGATCAACTACAAAAACAGGTACAGACGGAGCAGGTGCGCCAGCAGCAAGCGATCGAACAGGTGAAGCAGACAGCCGACACGGCGAGCACGAAGCTGGATTCGGTCTCAACCGATGTCGGTACGGTGAAGACCGATCTCGGGACGACGAAAAGTCAGCTGGAGCAGACGATTGCGAA
>JAICLJ010000182.1 GCA_025927575.1 Bryobacteraceae bacterium
ATTTGTCGTGAATCCCCGAATAAGCGGATTCCGATACATCCGAAGCATCTCACCACGTTCGGCGCCATCGGCGAACAGCTTCACTTTGAGTTGGAATTGGTGGTCCAGCTTACTTCTCCTGCGTCAAAATCCAGTCTGCAGCTTCGGAGAGAGACGAAACAATCGACTCCGGCGGAGATGCTGCACCTCTCTCATGGTAATGATAATCGATCAGCACGGTCCGACAGCCCGCGGCCGACCCTGCGTCGATATCTCTCCAGCGATCACCGATG
This sequence comes from Bryobacteraceae bacterium, assembly GCA_025927575.1. Classification (GTDB taxonomy): domain Bacteria; phylum Acidobacteriota; class Terriglobia; order Bryobacterales; family Bryobacteraceae; genus KBS-96. The sequence continues at coordinate 273 of JAICLJ010000182.1, forward strand.
AGATAACTCGACGGCAGATCGATACTATGCTCTGCCGCAGCCTGCAGCAGCAGTCCTGGTTTCGGCTTACGGCACGAACAGTTATCCGGATCGTCGTGGTAGCAGACAAAGAAACCATCCAGAGGCAACTGGGACGACAAAAATTTGTGAATCTCTTCTACTTGCTCCACAGTGGTCGAGCCACGCCGGACGTCCGGCTGATTGGTCACTACCAGCAACAAAAATCCATGTTGCTTCAACCGCGATAAAGACGCGGGCGCATCGCTGAGAATCTGCGTTTCCCTAACCGTGGCGGGCGGGTACGGTTTGCCGTCGCGAATGAGCGGCAGGTTCAAGACACCGTCGCGGTCCAGAAACACAGCTTTCCGTTTCGCCGTCACGAGGGCTGCACAGATTCCCAGCGCGTCTGCGCAGCTTTCAACGAAGGATGCGAAACAAGAAGGTGCCACACGACGGCTTGAAACGCTTCCGAATGCGGCGTGACATGAGCTGGATTGACGGTTGGAACAACCACGCACGCGTCGGCAACTTTCGCTGTATATCCGCCATCCCGCCCAACGATACCGCCGATTTTCGAGCCCACGGACTTGGCATATTGCAGCGCGGCCACGAGATTTGGGCTAACGTTCTGTTCTAAGTTTCCCCCACCGACCGACAGTACCAGGACGCCATCTTCGGGTTTCAATCGGCTGGTGCGAAGCCAGCTTTCGAAAATTGTCGCCCATCCCTCATCGTTAGTACGCGCTGTCAACTCTGAAACGTTGTCCGTTGGCGCATACGTCTCCAGCCCAACGATTTTTCGGAAGTCATTTACGGCGTGCGAGGCATTGGCGGCGCTTCCGCCCACTCCGAGAATGAAAAGCCGCCCGCGCTGCTGCCGAACCTGCGCCAGGAGAAAAGCAAGCCTCTCGATCATCCGGGTATCCAAATCCCCGGCGACTTGTTGTACTTCAGCCAAATAATCTTCAGAAAAGCTCATAAGCGAGTGTCCGTTACCCTGCGAGAATTTGGGGGCTGATCGTTGCCGCCCGACAAAAACGCCTCGGTATCGGCGATTCCCTCGGCCGAACCAATTTCATAAAATCGTTCTGTTACTTCGAATCCGGCAAGTTGATCCGCGGCGAGCAAATCCTGATAGAGAGAGGCCAGATCGCGCGGCTGATCGGGTGGTAGGGCGGCGATCACAGATTTACTGAGAACGCCAAGTCCGTAATCGATATACTCCATAGCCGGAGTTTTTAGGTGCTTGTCGTAACGGACAATTCTCCCGCCAGCGTATTCGACATTGCTCGAATCGAATTGTCCCTGGTTGCGATATACGGTCATTAGACCCAGCTTGCCGGAATTTTCAAATGCCGCCCCAACTTGCGCATAGTCGCAGGGCAGGTACGAATCACCGTAGAGCACGAAGAAGGTCTCTCGCAAATAGGGTAGCGCGCGATGAATCGCGCCAGCAGTGCCAAGCAACTCCGGGCCGTCAAACGAATAGGAGATGTGTAGTCCGAACAGCGAGCCGTCTCCCGCAAAATCGCGAATCATCTCGCCCAGAAATCCAACGCAGAGGACAACGTCAGTAACGCCGCGAGAGCGCAGCAGGCGCAATTGATGGGCGATGAACGGCTCGCCATTTATCGGGATCAGAGACTTGGGGATTGTCGCAGTTACCGGACGGAGGCGAGTAGCGAGTCCTCCGCAGAGGATGACAACAGGAAACATGCGTTTACGTTAAGACTGAGTAACCAGCGTGGTCCCCTGAAAATCGAACCGGAACCGGACTTCGCGCAAACCGACTTCGCGCATGGCATGGCGAAGCCGGGTTTTGTCCTCGGTGTAGAACATCAGGAATCCGCCGCCCCCCGCGCCGATCAGCTTTCCTCCAATCGCGCCATGCGCACGGCCCAATTCATACCACTCGTCGATCGAGCCATTGCTCATGCCTTTCGATCGAGCCTTTTTGTGTTCCCAATGGACGTGCATAATTTCTGCGAAGCGCCGCAGGTCACCGGCTTCGAGCGCCTGTTTGCTCTCGAAGCCCAGTTTCTTCACGAAATGCAGATTGTCGATAATGCTTCGATCGCCCTGCTTGCTCCGCTTGTCCTGATCGTTCAGAATCTCGGAAGCCGATCGCGTGTATCCGGTGTAAAAGAGCACCAGGTTATCTTCGAGGTTCGCAAGCGCTTCATTGCCGATCGCAAGCGGCGCCACGTTGACCTTACCGTCATTGTCAATATGAAAGCAGGTGACGCCTCCGAACGCAGAGACATATTGATCCTGCTTGCCGACAGGTTCGCCGAGCCGGTCGATCTCGATATGACAAGCCTGCTCCGCGAGTTCCTGCTTCGGAATCACGGACTTTCTGTAGATGTGGAGCGCGTGAAGGAGAGCAGTCAGAAAGCTGCCGCTCGACCCAAGACCGGTGCCTGCCGGGATGTCCGACATGCTGGTAATCTCGAGCGACCTGGCTTCCTGCCCCAATACGCGCAACGCTTCCCGAATAAGCGGATGCTGGATCTCCTCTAAGCTCCGCACCTTCTCCATGTGCGAGTACTTAATAATCAGCTCTTCGAAAAAGGTCTGGTGCAGCGTGATGTAAACATATTTATCCAGTGCTGCCGAGATAACAAACCCACCGTGGTCGCAGTAATAGGACGGCAGATCGGTGCCTCCGCCGCCAAGAGAAATTCGTAATGGGCTTCTTGTAATGATCACGGTTTTGAAGTGGCGTACAAGCTTTCAACAATAGCGAGAGCGGCCTGAGCGTCTTCGATGCCCGGCCGGGGTTCGCGTCGCAATCGTATATCTTCCATGAATTCCGAAAATTCACGCTCCCAGGAATCGTCGCTCATCGGATATTCGTAAATAGTTGTCGGAGGGGGCCCCATCTCAGGCGTCATTTGATAATGGCGCAGCGTTTCAACTCCGTAGCTGCCGCCCAGCCCGGATATTTCGAGTTTGCCCATCCGTCCGAAAATCTCGAATGAAAAAATGTTCTTCCACTCCGTCCAGCCGGAATGCAAAAACGCTACCTGGTGGGCGGCGGTCTCCAGCAGAAGAAACGCATTGTCTTCAACCGGCATGTCCCAAAAGTAAGTGGCGGCTTTGCCTCCGGTGAGTTTCAGATCGCCGAGAAACCAGCGCGCGAGGTCGATGAGGTGCATTCCCTGATCGATCGCTTCTCCACCTCCTGAAATTTCAGGGTCGGCTCGCCATTCCTTCTCATAACCTGGACGGCCGCCGTGTCCATAACGAGCTCGAACAAATAGCAAATCCTCCAGCACGCCCGATTCAAAAATCTCGCGAGCCTTTACGAATGCACGATGATAGCGATGATTAAAACCAACCCTGACGAGCGCCCCGCTCCTGCTCGCCGCTTTGCGTACGGCGTTGAGTTCGGACGCCCGCCGCGCGCCTGGCTTCTCGATGAGCACATGTTTCCCGTGCGCTGCCGCCGCCTCCGCGATTTCCGGCAACAGATTGTGAGTAGTGCAGACAATCACAACATCGACATCGTCTCGCGCAACAGTGGATTGCCAATCCGTGCTGATGGCGGCGCCCGAAGTCTTCGCGGCTAAACTCGCTGCTTGAGAGCGGTCAAGATCGCAACACACCGCCAGTGCCTGACCATCGAGCGTTCTCGCTCGCTTCTGGCCGATAAGCCCGCAGCCGATGATTGCAATTCGCACGTTCAGACTAGCTCCACGTTAGACCGCGATCCTTGGGCACGATTCGCCGCAATGTGTACAGATCGCCTTCCATCACGGTTTTCCGGTGCGCAAGCAGTGCATCCCACGAATCCCACACAGCGCTGATGAGTTTGCCGGAGATGCCATCGCTCTCCGGTGACAACAGCTTGACGCATAACTCGGCGGCCTTTTCGGCAGGAACGCCGCCACTGTCCTTTTGTTTGAGAGCCTGTTTATAAGCGGCGGAGCCGGCCAACTGAGACCCGGCGTTTAGAACATCATCAAGCATCCGTGTGTTGACAGCACCCGGCGCAATCGCATTCACGCTGATTGCAGTGTCATTCAATTCCTGCGCCAACGTTTCGGTTAGCCGGACAACAGCGGTCTTTGCGGCGGCATAGGCGCTGAACCGCGGACGCGGCGACGTCGCGCCGCCGCCCGAGAAATTGACAATCCTGCCGAAAGCCTGCTTGCGGAAATGGGGGATTACTGCGCGGCACGTGAGCATCGTCCCGATCAGATTCACTTGAATCGTGAGAATCCATTCTTGAATGTCGGCTTCTTCCAACAAGCCGGTTGGCCCCGTAATACCGGCGCAGTTTACGAGTCCCGAAAAATTCGGCAACTCCGACATAGCAAAGTCGACAAGCGCCGAAACGTCATCCGAACGCGAAACATCGGCGGCACGAGCCCGAATGACTTGCTTCGGCGAAGCGATTCGTTCGAGCTCCGATTTGGCGCTGTCGAGAGCGCTTTGATCCCGGGCGCAGATCAACACGCCGGCGCCGGCGTCCACGCAAGCCTTCGCGATGGCCTTCCCAATCCCGAGGCTTCCGCCCGTAATGAGGACACCGATTCCCTGAAGTGTCACGCCCACTGCAAACGACCCGTGGACTGGCTGGGCGAAACATGCCTCACACCTACGACGCCCAACGCGGGGCTGGCAACAAACGAAGCGTTGAAAGGTATGAGTTTCGATCGCATGAACTACGAAAGTTTTGCGTAGACAGGAGGTGAAGCATCCCGGGCGGGGTGTCAATCAACGCAATGCATTCCAGATGTTATCACAAGGATGATGCCCGCCGACTACGAAGAGCAGCCTTATCCAGCCCAACCGACCGGATGCCCGGTAACTCCGAATCGGCGGTCCGCCATTCGAGTAAGTATCCCCCAGGGCAGGAGTGCCTGCCACGCCGATTTGCTGCGAAACTGAAGGCTCTTGAGTATTTTGAATCGGATGATATCTTGGAACCCCGGCGTGAAATCGTGGAATGCCGCGCGGAAGCCCGTCTCCTGGAGAGCCTTTTCGAGTGTCTTCGGCTCGTAGAAGCTGATATGGATTTCAGGAACCAGATAGGACCAGGAAAGCGGTCTCTCCCGTTGCGGCGCAAGGTTTCCGGTCGTAAAAAAGAACAGACCCCCCGGACGAAGAAGCGATCGGATTTGCTTTAGTTGTTCGAGGGGATTCTGCAAATGTTCCAGCACTTCGATGGCAGTCACGATGTCGAACGAGTTCTTCGCCGATTCCAGTTCTTCGTCATTCAAAAAAGGGATGCCGGACTTAGCGGCAACGTCTCGGATCCATCCATGTTCATAGCCCCATATCGAGCAGCCGGCGTTCGAGCGGCAATGTCGTACAAGCCCCCCATTGCCGCACCCGAAATCGAGCCAGCGGGTCTTCGGCCCCACGGGCACGAGACTTCGAACCGCCTGGACGATGCCCCGCCATTCGTACTGGCGCACGGTCGCCTCCGGATGCTCTAACTCGAACACATAGTCGACAAGCGGATCGGCGCCTTCGCCCCGGTAGTACGCTTGCGAATAAATCGCTTGGTAGTCGAGCCAGGGATTGCCGATGAACGCAAATCCACAACTGTGGCATTGATAGAGATTGAATGGCTGCCTTCGGTATCTGCCCTGCTTGCTCCCAACGAATCGGGCATCGGCACCGCATATTTTGCAAAGCAGAGTTTCGGGGTGTTCGGGCGCCGCCGCTACCAACGAGGGAACTGGTTCTTCGGCTCTCACACTCGCTCACTTTAGCATTCAGATCGACGGAGCGTGATGCTACAGTGAGGACTTTGCAAACAATTCCTGGAGGAAGATCCGATTGCGCTGTTTAGTGACGGGATGCGCGGGCTTTATCGGCAGCACCTTGACAGACCGCCTGCTGGCGCTTGGCAACGAAGTGACCGGGTACGATAACTTTTCCACCGGCCAGCGGGAATTCCTCAGCGGCGCACTGGACAACGCTCGATTCACTTTGGTCGAAGGGGATCTTCTCGACCCCGACCGTGTGGAGGCTGCCCTGGACGGCGCCGAGTTTGTTTTCCATCTTGCAGCGAACGCCGACGTTCGCTTCGGCACCGAACATCCAACCAAAGATTTGCATCAAAACACCATTGCCACCGTGAACGTGCTCGAGGCTATGCGAAAGAATGGGGTCCGCCGGATTGCGTTCTCCTCAACCGGATCGGTCTATGGCGAAGCGCGAGTGATTCCGACTCCGGAAAACGCGTCCTCACCAGTTCAGACTTCACTCTATGGCGCTTCGAAGATGGCGGCGGAGGGTTTCATTGAAGCGTATTGTGAAGGCTTCGACATGCAGGCGTTCATCTTTCGGTTCGTCTCCATTCTCGGTGAGCGATACACGCACGGGCACGTCTTCGATTTTTATAAACAACTGAGAGCCCATCCGGGGGTATTGAACGTGCTCGGGAACGGAAAGCAGCGCAAATCGTATCTATACATTCAGGACTGCATTGACGCTATCTTCACGGCCATCGAGAAAGGTCAGGCGAAAGTGAATCTCTTTAACCTGGGCCTGGATGAGTATTGCGAAGTGAACGATTCTATCGGTTGGATCTGTGATGAATTGGGCGTGAAGCCAGAGCTGAACTACTCGGGAGGCGATCGCGGCTGGATCGGGGATAATCCGTTTATTTTCCTCGATTGCTCGGCTGTCCGTGTTCTGGGCTGGCGGCCGAAGCTCAACATCAGAGAAGGTGTTCTCCGCACCGTTCGTTACCTACAACAACGGCCCGAGTTATTGGACCGGCGATAACATCGCACTCGAAGGCCTTGGTTGTGGATACTAGGAGCATGACACCCGCACCCGCACAGCCCAAGGTTCACCTGACGAACACGCCGGATTATCGCGAGAGTTACGCCAATAGCGTCCAGATCCGCGTCAATATTTGGGATTTCTTTCTTCTCTTTGGCACCATCAATCAGACCTCGCCCGAAATACTGAACATTCAAAGCTTTCAGGGTGTGTATTTGAGCCCACAGCAGGCGAAAGCGCTGCTTAACGTTCTTCAGCAAAACATCAAGCAATACGAATCGGCATTCGGCGAAATCCGGCTGGAAGCCCAGAGCGGCGCCGAAACGGTTCAGTGAGCCCGACGCCAACACGAGTGTCATCCGGCAATACTGTGAGGGCCGCGCCGCGGCCGGGAATAACAGCCAAGATGCCACGTCATGGGCGTTCCACGTTATACCTGAGTATCTTCTTCCTGTTATTCGCCGTTCCGCTTTTCGCAATTCACTTCTCGCTGCTTAACCTTCCCTATTTCTGGGATGAACTGGGCCAGTTCATTCCGACAGCGCTGGATCTCTTGCGGGACGGGGCATGGGTCGCCCATTCGACGCTCCCGAACATACATCCGCCGGGCGTGGAAGCATACCTGGTGCTCTGGTACAAGCTATTTGGCTATTCCATTCCCATCACGAGAGTTGCGATGCTGGCGGTGGCCGCGTCAGGACTGCTCATTCTCTTCCTGCTTTCCATAGAGTTGAGCCGGGACGCTCCCGGCGTGCCGGCATTCCTCCCCCCATTTCTGATGCTCGCTTCGCCATTGTTCTACACGCAAAGCATGATGGCGCAGCTCGATATGCCGGCAATGGTGTTTACGCTGCTGGCGCTGCTGTTCTTTTTGCGGAAGCGATATGGATATGCCGCGCTCGCCTGCGTGGCTCTTGTACTAACGAAAGAAACCGGAGCTGTCACGCCCGCGGTATTCTTCCTGGTTTTGATACGGCGCCGGCAATTTCGACAGGCATCGTTCTTCCTTGCCGCGCCCGCGGCGCTCGGCGTATGGCTGCTGATTCTTCACCACGCGACGGGTTATTGGATGGGCAATCCGGGATTCGCACACTACAACGTGGGCTATTCTTTGAATCCCGTGCGCATCGCAGTGGATGCGGTGCGGCGACTCTACTACATCTTCTTTGCCGAGTTCCGCTGGATCGGCACCCTCGCCATCGCGCTGACAGCACGCCGCCTTTGGACGTATCGTTCTAACACATGGATTGTAACGAGTTTCGTGTTTGCGGCGAACCTGCTGCTGGTGACTCTATTCGGCGGCGCTGCGCTCGAGCGCTATCTTCTTCCGATTTTGCCCATCTACTATATTGTCGCGAGCATTGCACTGGTTCTGCTCCCGCGCTGGCAATCCGCCGCGGCGGGCGTGGGCCTATTTGCCGGCCTCGTCGCCAGCCTCTTCTGGAATCCGCCCTATCCGTTTCCCTACGAGAATAACTATGCCATGGTCGACTTTGTACGCCTGCAGCAGATTGCAGCGTCGTACGTCGAAGAGAATTTACCGGGCAGCACGGTAGCCACGGCATGGCCGTATACGGCGGCTCTTCAGCACCCGGAATACGGTTATGTCACGCGTCCGATGCATGTCGTCGAGACGAACGATTTCCATGAGTCGTCGATTCGCGCGATACCCGTCGCCCAATACGACATTCTGGTAGAGTACACGCGCACGTGGGCCCCACAAAGCGGAGTCATCGGCATTGGATGGATACGGAAGTTGCTGGAGCGCTTCTATAATTACGAGCCGCCCATCAGCGAACAACAATGCGTGGCGCTCGGCTTAATTCCGACGGTCGCCTGGCAGAGAAGGGGGCAGTCAATCGAGATATTTCAGCGGAAAAAACTCCTGCAGTGACAACCTGCATACAGGCGCGAAGGCCATGCAAGGCAAGTATTCCTATCAAGTCTTCATTCGCGAGATGAACCACAGTCCGGCAATACAAAACAGAGCATCCGGCGACCACGCCGCCATTACGGCCGGCAACTGATTCAAGTCTCCGACCTGTTCAAATAGATTATTTAATACCCAGTAGGCGATCGCAATCCCGAAGCTGATACCCACTCCGGTCATCGCACCCCGGTTGCCGGCGACGAACGCGAAGGGCACGCTCAGCAGGGCCATGATAAAGGCAAACAACGGCACTGCAAACTTCTTGTTGTATTGGACGCGCAGCCGGATCGTGTCAAGACCGCTCGCTTTCAGCTCGTGGATGTAGCTGGCGAGCTCGGTGAAGTTCATCTCTTTGTACTGCTTCTCTTCTTTGACAAACCAAGTCGGAGGCTCAGTCAGTTCGGTGAACGTGGCCGAGCGGCCGTAGAAATAGCGATATTTGTCCGTGCTGGTGTCA
>JAICLJ010000134.1 GCA_025927575.1 Bryobacteraceae bacterium
AAAGTATTCCGCTCATGTGAATAATCGGTTCCGTTCCACTGCCGTTTTCTATTCACTTCCCAGCGGAAACCATTATTCACATCACCGGAATCGTTATTCACTTCCTCCGGAACTTTTATTCACATCCAGCGGAATACGCAGCAGGTCATCTATTTAGTTGATCCGCCGCGCATCGCGACATTCCTTTTGCGCCGCTCGATCCCATCCATGGCGCGAAGGGCCACCGAACGAGCCTCTTCGGGGGACAGACCTCGCGCGATTTCTCGACGCGCTGCTCGATATGAAACTGGAACTCCTCGAGTTCCCGTTCGACACGATTTCGCTGGAATAACGTTCGGAGCCGAAGGATCGTCTGACCGAACCAACGCGAGTCAGGCACGGTCTATAACTCGCTCAGCCGAACGACTTGAGAAATTGCGCCGGAAAGCCTCTTCCATTTGGCGGCCTCACGCTCCAATGCCTGGCGGCTAGGCCGCGTGAGTGAATAGAACTTGGCGCGCCGCCCGTTTTTCGTAACCTTCCACTCGGCTTTGATCCATCCTTCCTGTTCGAGTTTGTGGAGTGCCTGGTAGAGCAAGCCGTCACTAACCTGGAGGGCTTCTCCCGAAACCTCTTTCAGGCGCTGACTGATTGTCCAAGCGTGCAACGGCTCCAAGGCAACAATTTTCAGCAGAAGGCGGTCCAGCGTGCCCTGAACAAGATCAGCCGGTTTGCTCATGATTAACCTCGGTTACCGGGGTCAGAGGATCACGACTACCCTCGGTAAACAAGGGGAGATGTTGGTTGTGCCGGTGTGGCGCACCATGTACCGTGCTGGAGCGAGCTTTAGCTTGCTCCGCCCCAACCGTGCGCTGATCCCACGGCAGCGCGCTGAAACAGGCCACAGTCGAATCGACAATTTAACTTAAGTACATCTCTGCTATGTTACGGCGCATAGCGAGCATCACTGTCACTTGCTCATCTGTGTCTTCTTGAAGGAATCGTCAAGCGTTACGGAGATGGTTGTCGTCTTGCCGGGATGAAGGTGTATGGGCGCGGGCGCTCCCGGTTCTTTGGCGTAAAGACCAAGAGAAGATCCAACGGGCGGTTCGCTCTTAGCCTCCCATGCGCCGGTTGGGTCGTAAGCCATGCTCACATAGACCGGATTCTTTTGAATATCGTTGAAACGAGCCACACCGGATTTTGACGCTACCGGCATAACGGCAATGGGCTCCATCGGCGCGGCGTTGTTTTTAACAAAATCAGGCGATTCCCACAAAACTACATAGACTTTGTGTGTTTGGTCAACGGTTCCCGACCCGGTATAGCTCAAATGGACGACCAGTCTTGCTCCGTTGGTTTCGGAACTGGCTACCAGCGCGGGCAAAAGAGCGGCTCCAGCGAGCATGAACTTACGGCGATTCATATACTGCCTCCTTGACGGTTCGCTAGACTAGGCGAGGATATCACGAAAAAGCGCGCTTGAGTTTTGCCCTATCCACCATGCACTACGCGCTATCGGCAAACACCTACTGCTGTAGTTTCGGACTAAACCGTTTCAGCTTCTTGCCGAAAACTTTGACAATCTCGTTTGTTTCCAAATACCTCTTGGCACCACATGACGATGCGCAGCAAGAACATCACTTGCTTTGCTCGCGACGTGACTCCGGTCCCGGTGTGACAGTCCGGATCTCATCGAACCCTTCGTTCAATGAGGGGCGTTCGAGAAGCTTCGCTGCACGAAGAATAGCGGGAACGGGAATCGGCTTTTTATCCGTGCGATGGTTGTTCCGTCCGATGGCCGTTCGAACCGGTGTGTCGAAAAAATAAGAGCGCACTTGAAATCCAGCCGCCTTTGCCTCTCGGATGTAGGCGGCGCGCACGGTGCGAGTCCCGTTCGTGTTGTCCACCACGAAGGAACGGCCTGTACGGATGCATTCGCTGACCAGGGCGGCCTCATGCTCAGCGGTCTGTAACACATCCCGGCTGATATGCTCGTGCGTCGCCGCGAAGTGGTCTTTGAAGTAGGTCGTCTTACCCGATCCTTGCAGGCCGGTGAAGATTATCGCTTCCGCCATGGCTCTAACCTTGGTGGCCGGGCGCCGCGCAAAGGCGCTCCCAGTACCGGGATGTACGGCAGCTCAACTCCTGCGCGGGCCTGGCGCAACATCAGCCCTCCGCGGCTCATATCGCCCCGCCCCACAAAGTCGGCGGGAAACAAGAGACGCTCCCCGAAAATTTCAAGCAGCGGAGTAGTGTACTTTGCGCTCGCCACGCTGCCCAGCAACACGTAGGCGCAATGTTTTCCTGCATGCTCGTCCAGCAATTTGGCGGCTGCCGTCAAAGGATCTCGAAAGTCGGGATTGTCTTCGGCCACTGAAATCTCGGCGATGGCGCGCAGTTGCCCAGCGTCGATGATCGTCTCGGGAGGAACCAGGCCGGCGCCGGGCACTATGACGAGCGATGCTGGAAGACCGTCAGGCGCCGCTGCCCGAAACGCCTCCGCGTACGTCATCTTTCCTCGAAAATACAGGCCACTAATGAAACTGTAAACTTCACCGATTGTGGCGGCGCCTTCCCGCAACCTCCTCGCCAGATCGAAATCGGCCCGTTCCCGCGTCAGCATCGAGTAACGTGGGCCGCCTGCCTTCGCCGGAGAGAGCAGAAAGATCCGGCCGGGTAAACTCACCATTCACTCCGGATACGGACCGCCTTCACGCCCGGGCTGTGATTTCGTGATATCACCGGAGCGCGCTGCGAAGATAATATGATCTCGTGCACCTTCCTGTCAATCCACCTGTCTTGCCGATGCTTGCGAAACGCGTTGAAGAGCTGCCCGGCGGCGAAGGCTGGATTTTCGAGCCCAAGTGGGACGGATTTCGCGCATTGATCTTTCGTGATGGGGACGAGATCTTCATTCAGAGTCGAGACGAAAAACCGCTCAACCGTTACTTTCCAGAATTACTGGAGCCTCTCCGTTCGGCGTTGCCGGCGCGCTGTGTTTTGGACGGCGAGATCGTCATCGTCAAAAATCATGGCCTCGACTTCGAGGCGCTGCAACTCCGGCTTCATCCAGCGGCTTCACGCGTCCGCCTTCTTTCGCAGCAGAGCCCCGCATCGGTAGTCTTCTTCGACGTTCTCGCTGAAGGCGACCGGAACCTGTGCGCGCAGTCGTTCCATGTTCGGCGTCGCATCCTTGAAGAACTCCTCTCGTCCGCCTTGCCTCCCATCCATCTCACGCCGGCAACGTCCGATTCGAACCTTGCTTCCGATTGGTTCCGCCGTTTCGAGGGCGCAGGTCTCGACGGCGTTATGGCCAAGTCCGTCACCGGTACTTATGAGCCCAACAAGCGCACCATGCTTAAGGTCAAACACGAGCGGGATTGCGACTGCGTGGTGGCCGGCTTCCGCTGGTACAAAAAGGACGATGCCGCCATCGGTTCCCTCTTGCTCGGCCTTTACGACGATTCTGGATCTCTCCAGCACGTGGGCGTTTGCGCCAGTTTCTCCGCCGAAAAGCGCCGCGAACTGAGCGGATTCCTGGCGCCCTACCGTGAAAACGCGCTCCTCAATCACCCCTGGAGGCAATGGGCTGAACACGAGCCAGCCACACCGGAACCTGCGCGGCGCATGCCGGGCGGCCAGAGTCGCTGGAGCCAGGGCAAAGATCTATCCTGGGAACCTCTGCGGCCCGAGTTGGTCGTTGAAGTTGCCTACGATCACATGCAAGGCAGCCGCTTCCGTCATACTGCGCAGTTTCGGAGATGGCGTCCGGATAAAAAGCCCGCCGATTGCACGTACGAGCAGTTAGAGGTGGTTCCACCGCAGGAGCTGTTCCAAATCTTTGGCACTCGTGAAAAGCTGGAATCTGGCCATAAGCGCTAACTTAGGCGTGCGCACTCGTGCGCGCCGTGTCGAGACTTTCTCGACGCCGATTTTCTTTTTTGAGAGATTCTCCGCGGAAAAGCGACGCTATCTCCAGATGATTCAACATCGCCGTCGTTTGCCCCACGTGTACCCCGATTCTGCTCGACCACTACGAACTATACGCATTTGTGGTAATGGCAACCATGCATGTGCTGATCCATCTTCACGTGGATTCCAGCCGGCCACTCAAGTCATAAAAAGACCTACCGCGCGAGCGGCAAAGAAACTCCTGGGACGAACCGGAGAGCACTTTCTGACAGAAGGATTCCTACGACCACTGGGTACGAGACCAAGCTGAATTCGAGCGCATAAGAATATAAATTGAGGACAATCCCGTGAAAGCTGGATTGGTCAAGGCCCCGGAACAGTATCCGTGATCGAGTGCAGGCGTCGAGAAAAGTCTCGAGGCGGCACGCAAAAGTGCGTGCGCCACGCCCTAAGTTAGCTCATGGGGTCTGGCCCGTTATCTGCCCTTCTTCTTCACAGCGCGTTTCGATCCGTGCGCATTCCGCCATTCGCGGGTCGGATCATCGTCGGGATCGGGAGCTTCCGCTGGGCGGAGCGCCTCAGGCACATTCCGCAGATTCACTCGTATGCGCGTCCACGTCGAGGATCGACCCCGCATCGAATCCACTAGCACATCTTCCATGCCGAGATGTTTAGCTGCTTCCGGATGCTTGCTTTTCCATTTCTCCAGACCCGCCAGAGCGTCCGCTTTGTCGGGAGAGTTAGCGATCACCAGCAGAGGCATCTTCTCTCGCGGCTGCTTCGCGGCGGATTTAGAACGCGAAGGTGCAACGCGTTTCGCTTCACGTTCCGTTTTGCGGAAGTGTGGGGGCCAAGGCGCGTCTCCCAGGCCCGCTACTTCGTCTTGATCCGCCAATTCCAGCAGTTTTTCCAGCGAACCGACTGCCGCATCTATCCCTGCATGAGGATCGCCCAGTTTCGCGAAACGCTCTGGCACCGTAAGCACCGTAAAATCGGCGGGATCGCACTGCGGAACTTCGTTCCATTCGAGCGGAGTCGATACCCGAGCGTCGGGCAGCGGGCGCACCGAGTAGGCCGAGCACGTCGTTCGGTCCTTCGCGTTTTGGTTGTAGTCGAGAAATACGCCGTGTCGCTCCTCTTTCCACCACTTGGAAGTCGCGATGGCGGGCGCGCGCTTCTCAATTGCTCGCGACAGCGCGAGAGCGGCCCGGCGTACCTCGGTAAACGTCCAACGCGGTTCTATCCGCACATTCACATGCATTCCTCGTGACCCGCTGGTCTTCGCCCAGCCCGTAAGTCCTACCTCGTTCAGGAATGACTTCACTTCGAGTGCGACGGTGCATACGTCTGCCCAACTTACTCCTGGACCGGGATCGAGGTCGACCCGCAATTCGTCTGGATGTTCCAGATCGCCCGACCGCACCGGGTGCGGATGTAGCTCGATGCAGCCCAGGTTCACGACCCAGGCAAGCCCAGCCGCATCATCGACAACCAACTCTTCGGCGGTGCGGCCGGATGGGAACGCGAGAGTGACCGTTCGCAACCAGGGAGGCCGCTCTGCCGGCGCGCGCTTCTGGTAAAAGGCTTCCTGCTCAGCCCCATTCACGAACCGCTTCAGGACCAGGGGACGATCCCGAATTCCGGCGAGAGCTCCGGGGGCGATCGACAGATAGTAACGAACGAGTTCGAGCTTCGAAAACTGTGTCTGCTTCGAGAAATACAGTTTGTCCGGATGCGTCACGCGAACGCTTCGGCCCTCGATCGACAGCGACTCCGCGTCCCTTTCTTTCGCCACAACGATAGACTACACCGGAGCAATGCAGAAGTGGTTGACTGCCACGGGACTGAGGGTTTGCCAGACGAAGTTCCCGAATGCAGATTCTTCGGTCCTGATTCGTTGTCCGAGTGCTTGGCAAGTTCTAGTCGCCCAACTGTACGCCGTGTCAGAAAATAACGTAAGGGGTTTGGCCATCGAACAGGTCGAAATCAGAAGATGATCTGCCGCCTTTTATGCGCTTGACTCACTACACAAGAACGATTGAAGCTGTTGCCAATATTCTGACCCATGGTTTTGCATGGGTACCCAATAAGCGAAAACTGATACAGAAATTTGTGCCGCATCACAATTTCTCAGGGAGAGAACCTCAGCAGTTGTTCGGCATGATCTCTTTCACCGAGGCCGTCGAGGAGAAAGGTGTTGGCAGGGGAATCGGTCACGGATATTGCGCGAGAAGTATTGGCCTTTTGAATCGGCGGCTAGGAAGTCCCGATACTGTTGTGGCGGGAAGTCGAGATAGCGGTAGAGTTCGCCGCTGCGAAAGCGCAAGTAGAGCATGCGCTTGGCAGGAAGGTATGCGGCTGAAGTGAAGACGCTTGAGTCCAAAGGCAGCCAGTCCACAGTTTGCCACCTATTCTCATTTTCGACCGTGTACACAACCGAAAGTCGCGGACACGTTTCGAATAAAGAGTTGAAGATTTCAGGCGGCCTCAGTGGTCTCGCCAGCGCCGGTAAGGCAGATACGCAATAGTACAAGCTCTTTGATACGAGTGATTGGATGAACGACCGAAGCCCCCGGCTTCAGAGTCTCTTCCACGATCCGCCGCTTCTCCTCGACCGATCGTTGCCGCCGTTTGCCGCCAACCCCCTTCGCCTCTCTCGCCCCATTGCCATCCCTGTTGGAAATGCTCATCATCCCTCGCCGGCACACATCATTAACGTGCCTTCCTTCAGCATGAACAAATTTTTACTCCAACGTTAGGCGGCCATCATCGGACGCTTACGAAGAATGCCGTACTCGGCGATCATGCTGGTTCAATCCGAATCACTGTGCGCAGTAGCAGTGGAGGTGCCGACCATTGTCGCGAGTGATGTTACCGGACGGGCACAGGTGGCGCAGCCCGGAATCGAGGATGCATCACGTGTGGTCGGCCACTCGGACAGAACTGTCCCTTCCACTGACATTTGCGTAAGGCAAGACACAATTAACGTTGCTTTCCATCACCGGCGAATGCTCACATCTTTGGGCAGCAGGCGATTAGGAGCGTCCGATCATCCTTTAATCAGATTCGCGCTAATCCTACTAGCCGACGCGATATTTATCGAGTGCTGATGTCAGGATGGTTGATCCCGCACCGGGCTGCAGGGGAGTCGCGAAATATCCGTCAGAAACGGTCGCCGGTTCTTCAAAACAATCCTTCAGCCATGGGATGTATTCAAGCAAATCGCAAGACGGGTGCGCAATGGCAAGGTGCAGATGCACTTGAGCCATATCGCCAATATGTGGAACCACTGGCAGCCGGTAGGCAAACGCGAGATCCGAGACCATCCACCATTCCGTGATACCCGCCAGCCTCACGGCATCCGGCTGGACAAACGCGACAGCCCCAGCCGCCAGAAATTCTTTGAAATGACTAAGGCTGTACAGCTGTTCGCCCAATGCGATCGGCACTCCGCAGCGGCTGGCCAATTGACGATGACCCTCGAGGTCGTCGTACCAAATCGGTTCTTCCAGCCATTTGAGATGGAAATCAGCAGCCCGGCTGCAGAAGGCAAAAGCGTCGGGGAAAAGCCAGCGGCCATTGGCATCCGCCATCAAATCAATGTTGGGTCCAATGGCTTCTCGAACGGCTTGTACGCGGTGCAGATCTTCATGCATGCGGCCCGTTCCCACTTTCATCTTGATGCCGCGATACCCGGAGTCGAGCAGACACTTGGCATCCGCAATGAGCTGGTCGATGCTCCAGTTCAACCATCCCCCGTCCGTGTTATAAGCTCGAATCTTCTTCTCGCCGGAACCACCGAGCAGTTTCCAGAGAGGAAGTTGAGCAGCTTTTGCCTTCAGATCCCAAAGCGCTATGTCAACCGCACTTAACGCAAGATGGGAAATTCCAGCGCGCCCCACCCATTGCAGCGGAGGGTGATGTAACAGCTTGTCCCACAGGGAGCGCACTTCGAGCGGATCGCGCCCAATCAGCAGAGGCGTGTAACTTTCACTAATACACTGAGTAATCAGTCGATCAGTGGGTAGGTGGGCATGTGTTCCGGTATACCCGAAGCCAGATATAGACTCATCGGTTCGAATAATGATGCCGGGCGCACCCCAATGTGTTAAGCGATGAGTGCTATCGGCGATGCCCTGTCGTGTGACCGGCACGTGCAAGATGAATGTTTCTATAGAAGTGATCTTCACTGAGTACCTGCGTGGTCCAGCGGTGAAACCAAACTGACCGTCACTTGATCAGGATACAGCCACCGTTTGCGATGGGTTGGCATATCGAGGCGTCTGCGGATTCTTTCTATTGAGTCAGGGCTGCGTTCCCGCTAAATCCGGGCGAAGGTCCACCACTCGGTTTGACCTTTGATGCCGACAAAGACGGCGTGATGGTCCCTCGCGGCAATCCGTGGCCGCACTTTCAGGTGAACGGGCCAGCCGACTTCTTAGGATCGCCCATTTTCGATGCAGTACGGGGGATGGGCGCAATCAACCTCGGGCCACTTCCCGAAGCAAGTTCCTCAAAGATCTTCGGACCACCTTCGCCGAGAAAATATTCTTGCATATTGGAAATTTTCTCCAAAACCATGAATATCGACGTCCCATCTTCTCGCACTTTCCGGAGTGCCGTGATAGCATGACCCGCAATGCGCGGCTTTTCTGGGAAAGTACTTCCAATTTTGATCTTATGCTGTTGCCTTGCCTGCTTTGGGCAGTCCACTGCCACCATCGTCGGCACCGTGAAAGATTCCAGCGGAGCCGTAGTGCCTGACGCTAGCGTCACCGCCGCCAACACGCAAACCAGCTTGGAAATCAGCCGCAAAACGGGCGCCGGCGGCGAATTCAAATTGCCGCTCCTGCCGGTGGGCACGTACAACCTGAGCATCGAAAAACCCGGATTTCAGCGCTACACACAGAGCGCAATCAAACTCGCAGTAAACGACAACGCCACCGTCGATGCTACCCTCGCCATCGGCGGAGTCGCGCAAGCCGTCACAGTCGAAGCCTCGGCGCCGCTCATCGACACCCAGAGCGGATCGCTTCGCGGGCTGGTGGACCATCAGCGCATCGTCGAGATTCCGCTGAACGGCCGCGACATCACGCAGCTCATGACGACGCAGGCCGGCGTCAACCCGCAGGCGCAAAGCTCCAGTGAAGGAAACGCCTTCGTCGTGAACGGATCGCGCGCCAACGGGGTCGCCTACACGCTTGACGGCGGTATGAACACCGATTCGTACCGGAACTACAGCGGCCTCTTTCCCAACCCTGACGCCATACAGGAGTTCAGCGTCCAAACCAACAACTTCAGCGCCGAATACGCGAACGCTACGGGAGCGGTCGTCAACGTCATCACACGGTCCGGCACTAATCAGTTCCACGGCACGCTGTTCGAATTCCTGCGCAACGGAAATCTAAATGCGCGCAACTTCTTCGCACTGAAACGCGACTCCCTGAAGCGCAATCAGTTCGGCGGGACGTTAGGCGGCCCGATCGTGCATGACAAGTTGTTCTTCTTCTTCTCTTACCAGCGCACCACGCTGCGCACGGATCCTCAACTCACGCGCCAGGTGCTGCCTACCGCCGCCATGCGCTCCGGCGACTTCTCCGGCTTCGCGCCCATCCTCGATCCGCTTACCGGCGAACAGTTCCCAGGCAACCAGATTCGCGCCGACCGCCTCAGTCCCGTCACGCAGGCCTTCCTCAAATACCTGCCCGTCCCCGCCTCGGCGGACGGCTCCCGCTTCACCGGTTTCCCCAGTAAGCCCGACACGAACGAGTACACCGCGAAAGTTGACTGGAACCTGCAGAACCACCGTGTCACCGGCCGTTACTTTTACACCAAGTTTGCCCGTCCCTTCACGGCCGACGTGAACGACTATGCCTCTATGTACACGTCCGATGCAGCGCGCACCGATCAGCCCTATAGCCAGTGGACCGCGAACGATATCTGGACTCTAACGCCCTCACTGCTAAACGATGCGACGTTCACGTACCGCGCGCGCCGCACGTTGAATGACTGGAGCGCAGTTGATCTGCCGCTCTCTGCCGCCGACGCCGGCGTGAAGGGCATCGCCGTCAAGGATCCTGTCTCCGTCTACCTTAACGTGAGCGGCGGCTTCCTGGCACGCCCTGGCTGGTACTACGATAAGAACGATTCCGACGTACAGATCCGCGACACCGTCACCTGGATTCGCGGCCCGCACGAAATCAAGTTCGGCGGCGAGTACCTCCGCACCACCAACAACATCAAGAACGACTTCCGCACCATGGGCCTGTTCAACTTCAACGGCTCTGTCACCGGCAACTCGATGGCGGACTTCATGCTCGGCAGCGTCTACCAGTTCTGGCAGGGCGGCGGCGAGTATAAGGACCTCTACGGGAATCGCGGCGGCCTCTTCGTCCAGGACAACTGGCGCGTCCGCCCGAAATTCACCCTGAACCTCGGTCTCCGCTGGGATCCCGAACTGCCCTTCCACGACAGCCTCGGCCGAGTGCAGTGCTTCGTCCCCGGCGCCCAGTCCACGCGCTTCCCGAACGCTCCCACCGGCTACCTCAACGCCGGAGATCCCGGCTGCCCGGCTGGCGGCTTTGATCCCTACCTTACGTCTTTCAGCCCACGCATCGGGTTCGCCTGGCGGCCCGCCGGTGAGAAGACGGTCATCCGCGGCGGCTTCGGCCTTTTCTGGAATCCGCAGTTCACGGTGCTCTACAACACGTTCGTCGATTCAGCTCCGTTCAGCCCGCAGATTGTGAACTACGGTGTCCCGTTCAGCGATCCGTTTGACGGCACGACCAATCCGTTTCCGGCGCAGTTCTCGCCCTTCGATCCCCCGAAGGACATCGCGTTCGTTACGCCTCTCGGCCAGTTCGGCGTCTTCGCGAACGGATTCCGACCCAGTTATCAGGAGAGCTTCAACTTCACCATCGAGCGACAGTTGATGCGCAACCTCGCCGCGCGCGCCAGCTATGTCGGCAACCTGGGACGCCACCTATCCTATCCGCTCGATGTCAATTACGCCCGCTATGTCCCCGGTGCTTCCTCCGTATCGAATATCCAGCAGCGCCGCCCCTATGCGGATTACGGCGCCGTCCTCAACGCCTTCTCCGACGCCAACTCCAGCTATCACGCCCTGCAGCTTTCCATCGAGCGCCGCATGAGCAACAATCTTTCGTTCGAGGCCAACTACACCTGGTCCAAGTCCATCGACGAGACTTCATCGGATCCGACCCCAGGCCAGGGCACGTCGATTATTCCGTATAGCCGTGGAGCCAACCGCTCGGTGTCCGATTTCGATATCCCGCACCGCTTAGTACTGTCATACGTCTACACGCTTCCGCGGCTTACTAATAAGAACGCGCTTCTGCGCACCGTCGTTGGTGGCTGGGAATCGTCGGGCCTCATCACGCTAGAGAGCGGCACGCCGTTCAGCGTAATGTCCGGCACTGATCGCTCGCTCAGCGGAATCGGAGCCGACCGCGCCGATGTTGTTGGCAATCCCTACCTTTCCAACGACCGTCCGAAGCGGGATATCGTCGCACAATACTTCAACAAAGCCGCATTTGCGCCCGCCGCCCTTGGCACGTTCGGCTCCTCGCCGAGAAACGTGCTTCGCGGTCCCGGCTACGCGAACTTCGACATCGGCGTCATGAAGCACTTCCAGATCGCCGAACGGCTCAGCGCACAATTTCGCGTCGAAATGTTCAACGCTCTGAACCACCCCAACTTCAACAACCCGTTCGCGAGCGTCAGCACGTCCAGCCGGTTCGGGAAAATCGAGAGCGCGAACGACCCGCGTATTATCCAACTCGGTTTGAAGCTGATTTTCTAATGATGCACCGACTACTACTTATCGCCGTTTGCGCGGCCGCCGTACTCACCGCCGCCGACGACTCCCTCGTCGTCCGCTCCGATCTCTCCGGAATGGTCGACAAATACCTCACACAAATCGCCGAGCTCGACTGGCGCGCACGCGATGAGGCGCTCGCCGCCATTCACGATGCGGCCGGCGTTCACGCTCGCCAGAAGTACATCCGCGAAACCATCCTGAATGAGATCGGCGGACTCCCCAAGCGCACGCCCTTGAATGCTCGCGTTACCGGCACGCTACAGCGCGACGGCTATTCCATCGAGAAGGTGATCTATGAAAGCCAGCCGCGTTTCTACGTCACTGCAAACGTCTATGTGCCTGCGTCCGGATCGCGGCCCTTCTCCGCGGTCCTGGGCACCGCCGGGCATAGCGATCTCGGCAAGGCCTATGACGTCTACCAGCGGACCTGGATCCGTCTCGTCAAGCGCGGCTTCCTCGTGCTCGCCATGGACCCGCCTAGTCAGGGCGAACGCTTCCAATATGTCGATTCTGCTACCGGAAAGTCGCGTGTCGGCGCGGGTGTTCGCGAGCACAACATCGCCGGTGCGCAATGCTTCCTCACGGGCACGAACCTTGCCCGTTGGGAGATCTGGGATGGCATCCGCGGCATCGACTACCTGCTGTCCCGGCCCGACGTCGATCCCAAGCGCGTCGCGGTCATCGGCAACTCCGGCGGCGGCACGCAATCGGCGTACCTCGCCGCGCTTGATCCCCGCCTCGCCGCCGCTGTGCCGTCCTGTTATATAACTTCGTGGAAGAACCTGTGGACTGCTCCCGGTCCGCAGGATGCCGAGCAGGACTTCGCCGGCTTCATTCGCGACGGCCTCGACTTCTCCGATTTCCTCGTCTCCTTCGCGCCGCGCCCGATTCGCATGCTGACCGCGACCCGCGACTTCTTCCCTATCCAGGGCGCTCGCGCGACGTTCGCTGAAGCCAGCCGTCTCTTTAACCTGATCGGAGCGGAAGACAAGGTCGGCTTCTTCGAATACGACGATACACATGGATGGTCGAAGCCGCGCCGCGAAGCGACTGCGGCGTGGCTCGAACGCTGGCTGCACGATCGCAAGGACGACGGCGCGGAGCCCGAGTTCTCCACTAATGCGCCCGCGGAGTTGAATTGCACCAGGACCGGCCAGGTCGCCACTTCTCTCGGCGGCGAAACAGTCCACTCGTTGAACCTCGCACTCGCAGAACGGATGTTGGCGCATCGCAAAGCGTTGAAGGCCAGTCCGGCCGAAATCCGAAAGCTCGTCTCGGAGCGCCTGCATCTCGCGTCTACTCGCGGCGCCCCAACTGCAAACGAAATCGGGTCCGTCGCGCGGACTGGATACCGCATCGATAAACTCACCTTCGAAACCGAGCCGGGCATCGTCGTTCCCGCGCTGCTGTTCGTTCCCGAGAAAGCACATACTCGGACTGCCGCCACCATCCTGCTCGACCCTCGGGGCAAGCTGGTGGCCGCGCAGAATTCCGAAGTCGAATCCCTGGTCCGGCAGGGGCGGATCGTGCTCATCCCCGACCTGCGAGGCTGGGGCGAGTCCGCTCCGCCCAAAGGTAAGAGCGGCTACGCCGGGGACTGGCAGATGGCCATGCGCGCTTTGCTGGTCGGCAAAAACATGCCCGGCATGCAGACCTACGATGCGCTTCGCGCCTACGATTACCTCGCGGCCCGTCCCGACGTAAATCCCGCGCGTATCACCATTCGCGGCGCCGGCGACGGCGCGCTAATCGCGCTCTTTTCCGCTGTTGTTGAACCGCGCTTGCACCTGTCACCCTCGCCGGTTCGCACCTACATGGAAGCGGTTAAGGAGGAGACACCCACCGATTTGGCCGCCACGATCCTTCCCGGCGTTCTCGCCGACTTCGATGTCGTGGACCTGAATCGCGTGGTTAAATCATCGCCTAACAAAAGAAACTAAGCAGCATGCACGCCCGAGAATTGAATTTCAACAAACGTGCCCGGTTTTGTCCAGTGATGAGTAATCTTGTAAGTCCCCACGAACGTGGCGGAACCATGGAGAAGCAAATGCAAACCTTTCGTGCGATTCTGGTCGCAGTCCTTCTTTCAACAGGCATGGCGCTTGCGCAGACCAGTACGGCATCACTGTTCGGAATTGCCCGCGATTCCTCCGGCGCTGTGATACCTGGCGCCGCTGCAACGGCCACCAATACGGGCACGACTTTCACGCGAACAGCAACAACTGACGGGACGGGT
>JAICLJ010000093.1 GCA_025927575.1 Bryobacteraceae bacterium
CAGAGTTGGGTGGCTCCGGAATGGGCTTGGGCGTGGCCGCATAACCGGCGAATTCTCTACAATCGTGCTTCGGCCGATCCGGAAGGGAAGCCCTGGTCGGAGCGAAAACGGCTGGTCTGGTGGGATGAGCAGAAGGGCGAGTGGGTAGGCCACGACGAGCCGGATTTCATCGTTAATCGACCGCCCTCGCATCGTCCTTCGAAAGATGCGCGTGGCAAAGAGACGATCTCCGGCGTGGATCCGTTTATCATGCAGGCGGATGGGAAGGGCTGGATTTACGTCGCGTCCGGTTTGCAGGACGGGCCTTTGCCAACGCACTACGAACCGCAGGAATCGGTGATCCCGAATCCACTTTATGGGCAAAGTTGCAATCCGTTGCGCATGGAATGGAATCGTGACGATAACCAATATCACCGCCCGTATGGAGATCCGAGATTTCCGTTCGCGCTGACCACCTACCGGTTGACCGAGCACCACACGGCCGGGGGCATGAGCCGGTGGCTGTCGTGGCTCTCTGAATTACAACCGGAAATGTTTTGCGAGGTCTCCCCCGAACTGGCCGTCGAACGCGGGCTGAGAAACGGCGGATGGGCCACCATTCGCACGAGCCGAGCGGAGATTGAGGCGCGAGTGCTTGTGACGAACAGGCTGCGGCCGCTTCGCATTCGTGGACACGTTGTGCATCAGATCGGTGTACCCTATCACTGGTCGAGCAAAGGCCTGGTGCGAGGCGATGCGGCCAATGATCTGATTTCATTTGTCGGCGATCCGAATGTCTCCATTCAGGAATCGAAGGCGTTGACCGCCGATATCCGGGCGGGCCGAAGAAGCAAGGGGCGGCGTCGCGCAACAAGCGGGTCGATTGCTCCCGAAATCGATCTCAAAGCGGAAGAACGCGATCTTCCCCAGGTCCGCCGCAAGCCCGAAAGCCGGCACGGATTTAAGGCAGCGGAAACGAAAGAAGGGAACATCTGACTGTGGCCGCCGGAAAAGGATTCTTCACCGACACGACCATCTGCATCGGCTGCAAGGCATGTGAGGTGGCGTGCAAGCAGTGGAACCAGTTGCCCGACGACGGCTTCACGTTTACGGGAATGTCCTATGACAACACCGTGCACCTGGGCGCGTCGACGTGGCGCCACGTGGCGTTTATCGAACGTCCGGTCGCACTGAGCAATCAAGATGCAGGTGATTTCTCGTGGCTATTCTCATCCGACGTTTGCAAGCATTGCGCGCGCGCCGGTTGCCTGGAGAGTTGCCCGACGGGCGCCATCATCCGGACGGAGTTTGACACGGTTTACGTGCAGCCGGATATCTGCAACGGCTGCGGCTATTGCATAGTGAACTGCCCCTTCGGCGTGATCGATCGCCGCGAAGATGATGGCCGCGCCTGGAAGTGCACACTTTGCTACGACCGATTGAAAGAAGAAATGACGCCCGCCTGCGCTAAGGCATGCCCTACTGAATCCATTCAATTCGGCGAGTTGGATGAACTACGTCAGCGTGCACGGAACCGGGTCGATCAATTACATGCGCAGGGTATGGACGAAGCGTATCTCTATGGCGCGTCGAAAGAGGACCAGCCGGGGACAGAGGGCCTGAATGCGTTCTTCCTGTTATTGGATAAACCGGAGGCTTACAATCTCCCGCCCGATCCGATCGTGCCGACTAAAACCGTAAGGGACTCCTGGCGATCGATGGGCCTCGCAGTGGTGGGGATAGCTGTCACGGCGATCGGTTCGGTACTGATGGCCGGAAACGGAGCACGGCGTTGAGCGATATTCCCCTTCGAACGGCAGACACGGAGATGGACGATGGGCGCAACATCGATCTTGCGATTGGTGGACTCTCCGGTGAAGGCGCTTCGCAGCTAACCCACGGAAAGACGCAGCGGGAGCCGGGGACCAGGGCGTTGTGGTCCCGGATGCCCGAGTCCTCGCAAGCGGACCCGACCTATTACGACTGGCCCATGCTCAAAGAGCCTGTCTGGGAATGGGAGATTCCGCTCTATTACTATCTGGGCGGGCTCGCGGGAACATCCCTGGCGCTGGCATCCGCGGCGCAGTTGAGGAGAACGGATGGGCTGGGAGATTTAATCAGGCAATGCCGGTGGATTGGCATCGCCGGCGTCACTGCCGGAGGCGTCTGCCTGATTCGCGATCTCGGACGTCCTTCGCGCTTTCTGAACATGCTGCGCGTGTTCAGGCCAACATCTCCAATGAACGTGGGCGCGTGGATTCTTTCGGGGGCGGGTGGAGCTGCCTTCACGACGTTAGCCTTGTCGCGAACGAGGGGTTTGCTCGGAGCCGCCGGTGACTGCTCGGGTTATCTGGCCGGCGTCTTTGGAATGGGGTTGGCCTCCTATACCGGCGTACTGGTCGGCAACAGCGTGATCCCGGTATGGCAAGAATCGCGCAAAGTGCTGCCGATTCTGTTTGCCGCTTCCGGCATGACCAGCACCGCTTCGATGCTGGAAATTCTGCGAGAAGACCAGCCCTCGCGGCGGGTGACCTACGTCTTTGGACTCGCCGGCCGTATCGCCGAGCTTGCCGCAATCAAAGTGATGGAACGGCAGCTCAGCGTTGTGCCTCGCGTCGCGCGGCCACTCAAGAGAGGTAAGAGCGCTTTAATCTGGAAGGCTGCCACCATTGCGACCGGCGCCAGTCTTGCGATGATGATGCTTCCGAAACAAACACGACGGAAGCGTGTAATCTCCGGTATTCTCGGCACTCTTGGATCGTTGATGATGCGTTATGCCATTAACGCAGCCGGTACTCCTTCGGCGCAAGATCCCCGCGCCTCGTTCTACCAACAGCGCGAGAGACTCGCAGCGGCGGGCGGGACGCGGTAGGGAACCCTGCCGAGGGAGAGCAACCGGCCAGTGTCTCCCGCTTGCCGCGCCCTCATATCGAAGAAGGCCGGCACCGCAACAATAGAGGTGGTTGCGGCGGCCGCTGTGCACTTAACTTTCGAACTTAATCGGATAAGCTCTGAATGTAGGAACAACAATGAGAGATCTTTCCGAAATTCACAAACCTGTGGGCCGGCTCTTCGAGTGGCCGAAAAATCGCGAAGAGTGGGAACAGTACAGGCTTTCCGGCGAACAAGTAGCGTTTTATCATGAGCAAGGTTATCTAAAGGGCGTGCGCGTGCTCAACGACGAGCAGGTAGAGGCATTGCGGACAGATCTGGCGGCCTTGACGGAGAGTTCCAATCCGGGCAACGAGCTTTTCTACGAATATCATTCCAACGAATCGAAACAGGCCGACACCGCACTTTTCCACGCTTTAGGCGCCTGGAGAATCACGCCTGCATTTCACGACATCCTCTGGAATCCCGCCTTTCTGATGCCTGCCTCACAACTTCTTGGCGGCCCGGTGCGCTTCTGGCACGATCAACTCTTCTGCAAACCGGCCAGACATGGCGGCTTGGTCGCATGGCACCAGGATTATTCATATTGGACGCGGACGGAGCCCATGGCACACATCACCTGCTGGATCGGCTTGGACGACAGTACTCGAGATAACGGTTGCCTTCATTACGTCCCGGGAAGCCACCATTGGAATCTGCTGCCGGTTACGGGCCTGACGGGGAACATGGATGAAATCCTGACGGTACTATCGCCGGAGCAAAGAGAAGCATTCCAGCCGGTTCCCATTGAATTGAAACGAGGCGAGTGCAGTTTCCATCACCCGCTGATGGTGCATGGCTCCTATGAGAACAGGACGGATCGCCCGCGGCGCGCCACGATTGTCAATGCATTCCGGGATGGGGTGCGTTCCGCATCTAACGCTGAACTGCTCAGAGGCGTCCCCGCAATCGCGAACGGCGAGCAAATGGAGGGCCAATTCTTCCCTCTGTTGTTCGCGCCCGAATAGGTCCTCCTCCAGCTAAATGGCGCCGTCGCGTGAGTTTGTTCAGCGTTAGCGGCGAAAGTCGCCGGGTGAGTTCATTTTCTCTCAATCCTGATATATACTGGACCAACTCTAGGCTGCTTCAGGAGAGCTTGTGATTAAAAAATCCATAATTTCCGCTTGCCTTTTTCTTCTATGCTGCGCAGCTTGCTTTGCCCAGCTCGCGACGACGACAGCGCTCGTCGGCAATGTCACGGATTCTTCCGGCGCCGCCGTTGCGGGAGCTAACATCAGTGCGCTCAACACCGGCACGAAAGAAACGTACACTGCCGTAACGAATAACGAAGGCTTTTATAACATTCAGTTCGTCAGGATCGGCACCTATTCCGTTACCGCCACTCACTCCGGTTTCCAATCGTTCACCAAATCGAACGTTGTCGTGGAGACCAACCAGATCGTCCGCAACGACTTCAGCATGCAAATTGGCGAAGTGTCACAAACGATGACCGTCACGTCCGAAGCTCCGCCCATCACGACGGATGAGGCTAGCATCAGCCAGACGATGAGCCGGCGGCAAACCGTGGATTTGCCCCTCAATGGCCGCGATGCCCTCAAACTGGCCGTCATTACGCCCGGTGTCTTGCCGGGGCTGAAGTCTCCTTCCGGCAATCCGGGCCAGGGGGAAGACTTTATTGCCGCCGGCACACGAGAGATTCAAAACAGTGTTTCGCTCGATGGCGTCAGCATCCTGAACAACCTGATCACGACAACCACGTTCCGTCCGTCGGTCGATGCTGTTCAGGAAACCCAGATTCAGACCGGGACCTATCAGGCCCAATACGGAGGCTATCTAGGGCTGCAGATGAATCTGGTCACAAAGAGCGGGACGAACGATTTACACGGCAGCGTTTTCGAGTTCGTCCGCAACAACTACTTCGATGCGCGCGGGTTTTTCGAAAAGCCGACCGCTCCGCAGGCGCCGTTTCGGCAGAACCAGTTTGGCTTTGAGTTGTCAGGCCCTGTGATGATTCCGAAGCTTTATGATGGCCGCAACAAGACGTTTTTCATGGTGAATTACGAGGGATTGCGACAGGCACAGTCTCTCGCGCAACTGGACTCGGTGCTCACGCCGAAGATGCGGCAAGGCGATTTTTCGGAATATACAGCGAAGCAATTGGTGAATCCGCTTGCCGGCAATGCCCCCTTCCCGGGCAATGTTATTCAACCCCAATATCTTTCGCCGCAGGCATTGAATGCGTTGAAGTATATGCCGCTGCCCAACCTGCCAGGCATTACGAACAACTATCTCATCAACGTTCCCAGCTCTAACAACACGAACCAGACGATCGACCGTATCGACCAGAACTTTGGGCAGAACACGCGGCTCTTCTTCCGTTACGCCTGGGAGAACACGACGCTCGTAAACGGCAACACCAATCCGTTCAATGGGTACAATCAGCCGGTCACCGATCGCAACTACGTTATCGGGTATACGCAGGTGCTGACGCCCACGATGGTGAATGACGTGCGGTTCGGGCGCCAGCATACGACGATCGATTCCGTCAACTTTTTCCACACTGCCGACTTGGCCAACGCCGGAACGGAACTCGGTATTCCAGGTTTTACGACGGATCTCGCCAATTCAGGTCTCCCGAACTTCGGGATTGCCGGGTACATGCCGATCGGCGGGCAGAACATGGCGAGCAGCAACTGGTATCAGACGGATACGACATGGCAGGGGACGGATCTCTTTAGCTGGACGCATGGAGCGCACACCGTTTCGGCCGGCGTGGAAATTCGAAAACTGATCACGCTCCGCACGGCCAATAACAACCCGCGAGGTGGTTTCACGTTTGCCAATTCATTTACGCCGTTCGCGCCGGCCGATTTCATGATGGGCCTGGTTCAGACCGACACGACGCCAGGACCATTGACGCCCGGGGGCGGCGAGCAATGGCGGGACGGATTCTTCTTCGTCGACAAATGGCAGGCCAGCTCGAAACTGACGTTGAACGTCGGGCTGCGTTACGAGCTTCCCACCGTGCCGCACTCCACCAACGGAAACGGGACGATTCTCGATCCGACCCAGACGCATTTCATCCCCACCACCGTTCCGAAGATTATTCCGTACACGAATCCCAACCACAAAGATTTCGCTCCGCGATTCGGATTTGCCTATCGCGTCACTCCGGAATGGGTGGTGCGCGGTGGCTTCGGAATCTACTACAACTCAAACCAGATGAATACCTATACGCTGGCCACGACCAATCCGCCTTTCAGCACGATTTATACATACACCTCAGATCTTTCGGCTGGAAACTTGATCACGCTGGCAAATCCTACGCCGTCGAGCGCGCAAGGAGGCACGAGCAAGTACCCTGGAGCATTCACCATCAATCCGGATCTGCCCACCGCTCGCATGAATCAATGGAGCTTCGACGTCCAGCGGGCTCTTTGGAAGAACACGGCTCTCGATGTGCAATATCTCGGGTCGCACTCATATCATCTCGATCGTAGTTACTACAACAACACGCCGCTGTTTCCTAGTCCCGGAACCGTAAATTCCCGCCGCCCGAATCAGTTGTTCGGCCGCATACGGACCATCCAGACTGACGAAATTGCGAACTATCACGGGCTCAATGTCATCTTGCGGCAAAACCTCTCGCATGGGCTCAGCATGCTGCTTTCGTATACCTGGTCTCACAGCCTGGATGTCTCGACCGACTCCAACGGCGGCGGCGCTCCGATGAACCCCTACAATTGGGCTGGCGACTACAGCAACAGCAACTGGGATGTGCGCCACCGTTTCGTCGGAAGCTTCCTGTACAACCTGCCGTTCTTCCAGAGCGGGACCGGGCTGAAACGCGCTTTGCTGGGCGGATGGCAGGCCAACGGCATCATCACGGCCCAAGGCGGATTTCCCTTCAACGTTACAGTTTCAGGAGATCCGGCGAACATGGGCGAGGGCAATCAACGGCCGAACCTCGTTGGCACGCCAACGGCCAATTGCGGCAATGGACATCTGACTGGATGTATTTCGAGTTCTGCTTTTGCGCTCCCGCAGCCGTTTACGTATGGCAATGCCGGTAGAAATATTCTCTACGGCCCGAATTTGATTGATGTCGACTTCTCGCTGTTTAAGAACTTTGCGATCACCGAACGGTTCACCATTCAACTGCGAGGCGAAGCGTTTAATGCGTTGAACCACCCGTCATTCGCGAATCCTTCGGCGGTGGTAGGAACGCCTTCTTTCGGAAGCATCAGCTCAACGTCCAACAACAATCGCGAGTTGCAACTTGCCGCGAAGATCATATTTTGAAAAACTCGCGCAGTTCAGTGATTACTGCGCGAGCGCCTTTTTATATAGCTCCGACATGTGCTGGTGGAGGCTCTGGAGGCACGCCTTCTTGGTATAGAGCATGTGGCCGGATTCGCAGTACATCATGCTCACGTTGCCGTCGAGCTTCGGATCGAGACCGAGGTGATCGAACGTGTACTCGGTGGCAAAGAAGGGCGTCGCCAGATCGAAGTAACCGTTCGCGACTAGCACGTGAAGATGCTGATTCTGCGACATGGCGTCGCGGAGCCGGCCTGCGACGTCGACATACCGGTTCTCGAATTCCTTGTAATTCCATGGCCGCACCTTGCCGGTAAGGATTTCATACGGCGTCTCGCTGTCCCACTTGAGTTCGGTGCGAATGTAATCATTGAATGCCGCCGTGTAAGCGCCGAGGACCGAGGAGTAACTTGGATCATATTCAGAAGTCGCGCCGGCCGCGTCCCTATCGATACCTTCGAGTCGATCGTCATAGCGGCCGATGGTCCGCTTTTGATCGCGCAATAGTTGCTTCACGAAATGGAAGATCGGCACGCGCAGGTTGGATTCTTGGATGTACTGCTCGGATAGTCCTGTCAATCGCGCCATTTGCTTTGCCACGGATGTTCGCTCGGCAGGCGTGAGTTGATTGCCTTTCATCAGCGCGAGCGTGTATTCGTTGGCCGCAAAATGCCGCGACTCGGCCACAGCTTTCCGGAGATCGCCCAGATTGGACGGCAGTTTCTTGTGATACCAGGCGGCCGCCGTGTACGAAGGCAAATAAAGGATGTAGGGCAAGTCGTTGCCGGGCTCGAAGTCGAGTGTCTGGAAATTCAGAACCGATGAAATCAATGTTATGCCGTTTAGATAGATGCCGTCGTTTTCTAGAAGATAAGAAGATAGGCCGGCCGACCGTGTGGTTCCATAACTCTCTCCGGCCAGGAACTTAGGCGAACTCCAGCGTTTATACTTCGAGAGATATTCCTGAATGAACGCGGCCACCGACGATAGGTCGCCTTCGAGCCCATGAAATTGTTGCGGATTTACTCCGGGCGCATTACGGCTGTAACCGGTCGTCACCGGATCGATGAAGACCAGGTCGGTGAAATCGAGAGCCGAGTATTCGTTGTCCACAATTGGATAAGGAGGAGGGACCGGGAAGCCTTCGTCCGTCAAGGGAACCCGCCTGGGGCCGAGTGCGCCCATGTGCAGCCACACGGATGAGGATCCCGGTCCTCCGTTGTAGGCAAAAGTGATCGGACGCTTTGCCGGGTCCGCGGTTCCATCGCGCGAATACGCGATAAAGAACATGCTGGCCTTAGGTTTTCCATCTTCCTTTTTTAGAAGGAGAGTTCCCGCCGTTGCAGTATAGTGAATTTCCTGGCCGCCGATATGCGTCGTCTGCTGGGTCACCGATGTCTTCTCCACAGCGGGAGGAGCCGGGAATTTAGTAGATTCGCCGGCCCTGGCGGGTGTTGAATCGGTGGCCTGTTCGTGCGGCTTCTGGGGCTGGGCGTTGCCTATCGCGGTGAGACAGCACGCCGCGATGACTCCGGTCAGCAGGGCACGCGATGGTGTTGCTGGTAAGCGCATGATGTTGAATTTGCATCATATCCCGTTCCGCCGGGGCGGGATTAGCCTTATTGAATCTCGCGCGAAACCTTTTGATTTATCAAGAAAAGCGTTGGCTTTTGATCTCTAATTGGATAGTATTTCCCATGGAACACGAATAGGAGGCCGACTTTACGTCAGATCTGAGCACGTCAGTCAACAGCGCGCCAGGGCAGGGATGTCGAACAAGCGAAGAGGCGCCAAGATGAATCGCCTGCTGCTGATCGACGATCATGTTGCCGTGCGGCGTGGGTTGAGCGACATGCTCAGCTCTGAATTGCCCGACCTGAAAATCGGTTTTGCCGACAGCGAGACAGAGGCGCTGCGCCTCGCCGCCGAATCGACATGGGACGCGGCGATACTCGATCTGAGCTTGAAATCGAGGGACGGCCTCGATATGATCCGTCTGCTCAAGATCCAGCAGCCGCAGATCCGGATTCTGATCTATACGATGTATTCGGAAAGCCAGTTCGGCGTCCGTGCGCTGCGGGCAGGGGCAGACGGCTACCTGACCAAGGATGCGGAATCCGAGGAACTGATACGGGCCGTTAAAAGAATTCTCTCTGGAAACAGATATATCGGTCCAGGTCTTGCCGAGCAATTGGCGCAAGCCGTCGCCTCGAACGACGGCGGCGATCCTCATTTGCTCCTTTCGGATCGGGAGGACCAGGTGCTGCGCGGGCTTGCCAGCGGGAAAAGCCTTACACTAATCGGAGAAGAATTGAACTTAAGTGTGAAGACAATCAGCACTTACCGGTCGCGCATTCTCGAGAAATTGCACCTTGGCAATAACTCGGAGCTCGTCCGCTATGCGGTAAAGCACCAGCTCATTTGAGGCAGCCGGGAGCATCAGCCCTCGAGAGACATATTTGTTCCCCATTCCGCGTACTATCGTCCTAATATGTCTTTACGTCAAATCTAGACCTGCCTATGACTCGACCAATCTACGCATTGCTGGCGACCGTATTCGGTTTCACACTCGTCTTTCAGCCCAGCCGTGCCGCAACGGTTCGCTTTCCGGTGGAATATTACAACCTCCCGAATGGCTTGCGGCTCACTTTATCGGAAGATCACACGGCGCCTGTCGTCACTGTTGCTGTCTATTACAAGATCGGCTTCCGGATCGAACCCAGAGACCGTACGGGTTTCGCGCACCTCTTCGAGCACATGATGTTTCAAGGCTCGAAGAATCTCGGCAAGATGGAATTCATCCGTCTGGTTCAGTCGAATGGCGGCGTACTGAACGGCTCCACGCGTTTCGATTTCACCAACTATTTCGAGACCCTTCCATCTAACAAGCTGCAAACCGCTCTCTGGGCGGAGGCCGACCGGATGCGAGGCCTCGCGATCACCGAAGACAATCTGAAGAATCAGAAGGGCGTAGTGAGCAACGAAGTGAAGGTCAACGTCTTGAACCAGCCGTATGGCGGTTTTCCGTGGCTGACGATGCCGCAGGTGGCGAATACAAACTACTACAATGCTCACAATTTCTACGGAGACCTGAAAGATATCGACGCCGCTACGCTCAAAGATGTCCGGGATTTCTTCACGACCTACTACGCTCCGAACAACGCTGCTCTTACGGTGGTGGGCGACTTCTCGCCGGCTCAGGCGAAGCAATGGGTTGAAACGTATTTCGCGGCAATCCCTTCGCATGAGCAGCCGCCGCACGTGGATTTGACCGAGCCGCGCCAGGAAAAGGAGAAGAACGTCACCCAGGAAGATAAACTGGCGACTCGCCCCGCTCTGGCCTTTGCGTATCACATGCCCGATCGCAACACACCCGAGTATTACGCCATGGGGTTGCTCGATGAGATTCTGCTGCAGGGGGATGACAGCCTGCTGCGCCAGGAGCTTGTACAGAAGCTAGCGCTGACAGGGCGCGTGGAAGGCGGTATCAACCTGTTGGGCAATATGTTCAATTACAACGGTCCCATGTTGTGGATGGCGTATCTGTTTCATGATTCAAATACTTCCGAGGGGCAGATCATGCAGGCGGTTGATACCGTCATTAACCACGTCCGGAATGATGGCGTGAGCGTCGAACAACTCGACCGCGCGCGTGTCAAGCTGCGCTCGGATTTCTATGATGCAGTGGACTCGGGCTTCGGGCGCGCCGACCTGCTGGCGTCATTTGCTTTGTTCGACGATCGCCCGCAGAGAATCAATGAGCTGGAACAGCACTTTACGAGCGTGACGCCCGAGCTGGTGAAGAAGACTGCCGATCAGTACCTTCGTCCGACCAACCGTACCGTTCTGGCCGTGCTTCCCGGAAAGGCCGCTGAACAGAAAGGAACGAACTGATGCTGTCTCGCAACCGCTGGTCGCTCGCAGGGATCTTCTTAAGCGTTTTCGCCGCGCCCCTTCTGTTTGCCCAAAAGGAAATCCCGCCGGAAGGCGGGCCACCTAAACCGTTCCACTCGCCGGCCCGCGATGTGTTCACCTTGCCGAACGGGTTGAAGGTAACGCTGGCCCGGTATGGCATGATTCCCAAAGTCACGGTGGAACTGGCGCTACGCGGCGGCTATCTGCTCGAACCAAAAGGTAAAGATGGCGTCGCGAATCTAATGGCTGCCTTGATGAAAGAGGGCACGGCGAGCCGCACTGCAAAGCAAATTGCGGATGATGCAGCCAGGTTCGGTGGAAATATTACGGTTCGCGCCTCGGCGGATCAAGTCACGATTCACGCCGAAGGCCTGAGCGACAGCGCCGACAAAATGATCGCTCTGGTCGCCGACGTCGCGCTTCATCCGGCATTTCCCGAATCGCAGCTCGCGCGGTTGAAGACCGATCAACTGCGAGCAATTTCCATAGCACGATCCACGCCGCAGACAATTGCCGAGGAACGTTTCCGGAAGATCGTCTACGGTGACAACGGATATGGACGTGTTCTGCCGGATGAGACTGCGTTGAAGTCAGTAACGGTTGAAGACATCAAAGCCTACTACACTAAGCAATTTGTGGCGAGTGACGCCAGGTTGTATATCGCCGGCGATTACAGCGGCAATTTGCGGCCGGCGGTCCAAACCGCATTCGCGGCTTGGAGCAAAGGCGAGTCCCCCGACATACCGAAGATCGAGGCAGAGACGAAACGCACGCTCGACGTAGTTGACCGGCCCGGAGCGCCGCAATCGACGATCTATATGGGGCTCCCGGTCATTACTCCTGGAAATCAGAATTACATCCTTTTGCAGGTGGCGAACTCGCTGCTGGGCGGCTCGTTTATGTCGCGCATCACGTCGAATATCCGGGAGGACAAAGGTTATACCTATTCGCCCTACAGCCTGTTGGAAACCAATGCGCAGAATGGCGTTTGGGCGCAGCATGCCGATGTCACCACCAAAGACACAGGCGCCTCGCTGCACGAAATCAATTCCGAAATCGACCGGCTGCGCCGTGAGGCGCCTCCGCAAAAAGAACTGACCGGGATTCAGAACGGTATGGCCGGCATCTTCATCCTTCGCAACTCCTCGCGCGAAGGCATCGTCAATATGCTGAATTTCGTCGATCTCCACCGGCTCCCGTCCGATTACCTCGACACATACATCGGCAAAATGTATGCGGTGAAGCCTCCCGATGTGCAGGGAATGATGGAGAAGTATATCGATCCGAGTAAAATGACCATCGTGGTGGTGGGCGATAAGAGCCAGATCGATCCGCAACTGGCGCCCTACCGTCCGAAGCACTGAGGAACTCACAGACGCGAAACCTGGCGATGCGCAGTGCGAGCGGCATCGGCCGATCGCATTATTGCGCTACGCAATGAAGAGGAGCGATGCGGGTGGGAACTCTGTAAGGTTTTGCATGTCCGTTGACATTGTGCCTTCGGATTTGATACAGTTTCGCCCATAACCGATTTCTGCTAGTTTGTGCACATATCTGCACCTCAGGGGCTACTATGACGAGTAAATCTTTTGGTTTGACGCTAGCCGTGGCGTTTGCCTGCGCGTTTCTTCCCTTTGCGGGAGTGGCGCAAACCTTTCGCGGTCATGTTCGCGGAGAAATCACGGACCCCAGTATGGCGGTCTTGTCTGGTGCAACGGTAACCCTTTTGAATGTTGCCACCGGAATCAAGACGGCTAAGACAACCGATTCTTCTGGTCTTTACGTATTCGACCTTGTCGACGCGGGAACTTACAGTTTGACAGTGGAAGCGCCGGGTTTTCAGAAATTCGTCCAGCAGAACGTGATCGTGCAATCGGGCGGTGATGTGACCGTAAACGCGTCTCTCAGTCCCGGCACTCTCCAGCAAACCGTCACGGTCGAGGCGACTCCGCCCGCCGTGGAGTTCAATTCGACAAACAAGGAACTCATCATCGACACAAAGATGGCGAACGATACGCCGCGTCTCGACCGGAATCCGTTCAAGCTGACGCTGCTGGAGCCGGCCGCTGTTAATACGCGCGGCGAGACTCTGCCGTATCAATCCTGGGCGCCAAACAGCGTCGATATGGGCAACACGAACCTCAGGAACAACCTGTTGGTGGACGGCAACCCGATCGGCATCGGCCACAAGGCCGGCTATCCGCCGAACCAGGACGATGTCCAGGAAGTAGTTGCCGCCCAGAACAGTGTCGACGCCGCGTCAGGTCATAGCGCAGGCGGGTCCATTAGTCTGACGACGAAGGGCGGCACGAATGAATGGCATGGCTCAGCGTTTTACCTGGGCCGTTACCCCTGGCTCAGCGCCCAGACTGACCGGACGCGGTTCGTCGAGAACGCGCAGCGCCAGCACATGTTTGGCGGCACGCTCGGCAATCCCATTCTGAAAAACAAGCTATTTAACTTCTTTTCTATCGAAAAATGGAAGATCAATGCGCCGGGCAGCTATCAACGAACGGTTCCGACCTCATTGGAACGAGCGGGTGATTTTTCTCAGACGCTCGCCGCCGATGGCGCGCTGCGTCCTATCTACGATCCGTTCAGCACGATCGTCCCTTCTCCGGGCAACGTCATTCGCGCGCCCTTTCCGGATAACAAAATTCCTGGGGACCGATTCGATCCGCTCTCAGCAAAGCTGGCCGGCGCATTTTTCGATCCGAATGTTCCGGGCGTCGGCTACAACCATGCGAACAACTACCAGAAGAGCTTGATTCAGACCACCGATTATTACAATTTGTCCGATCGCGTTGACTACAACATCAGCGACAAGTGGCGTGTTTCCGGCTACTACGGACGGTACTATTCAACCGATAGCCAGACCAACCCGACGCCCAACGATTCAGTCCTCTACCAGCCGGCGGGCAGCCTTCGGGTTGCGAACCAAGTACTGGGAGATGCCGTTTGGGCCGTCAGCCCGAGTACCGTCATCAACTTCCATGGAGACTGGTTCAACCTGGTAGACGCCTATACATCTAAGAGCCTCGGCAAGGACGGCTGGTCGAGTATTTGGCCGAACAATCCCTGGTATGCGCCCTATCTGGATGCCGCCCCGAACGTGCCCGTCTATTATCCAACGTTAAACATCGGCGGCAGCGCTTTTGGCGGCCCCGGCTTCTTTTGGGATCAGCGGCCATCCGCGGAAGCCTTTAGCGTCCAGGCGAGCCAAACCAAGGGATCTCATTTCTTGAAATACGGTTTCCAGTTCCGGCGCGGCGGCGGCCCTGTCTTTGTCAGCAACACGAACAATTTCTACTTCAATCAGCCCTTAACCGCGAATACTTACATTAATCCGGACTTGACGAAATCGGGCGATCCCTTTGCCACATTTCTGCTGGGTGCGCTAGGCCCTGATTCGCAGATGGTGGGCGGACCGGCGCCGGAGCCGCTGACCGATTTCTTCGGATTCTACATTGGCGACGATTGGAGGCTGAACCGTAACATCACCATCAATGTGGGTATCCGGAACGAATACGAAACCGCTTGGCATGATTCGAAGCACTTTCTTTCGCGAGACCTCGATCTTTACTCTGTCGATCCGGAGATTGCCGCCAACCCGCCTCAGATGCCGGCGGCGGTCACGGATATCGTGGGCTCCAATTACACCAGCTTCGCCGGGCAATGGAATTTTACCAACAGCAGTAATCCGGGAATGTGGAATGCGCCTAAGCTGAATCTTCAACCAAGGTTCGGCGTGGCGTATCGCATCAACGATCGAACCGCACTACGCTTCGGTTACGCCCTTTATACGGTCCCCACCGAATACAACTTCACGCCCGCGCCCGTGTCCGGCTTTGAGGATGTGAATTTCCTGGAGCCGCCGTTCTTCGGCATGACCGGTTTTCAGAACACCGCGGATTTGCAGAACGGCAGACCGCAGGAGACTATCAACGATCCCTTCCCCGCCAGCAATCCTTTGGTTCCCATCGCCGGGAAGAGCGCAGGCACAAACGTCGGCCGGGGTGGCTCGCCTCTGCTCTGGTATCCAAAATATTTTGAGAAGGCCTACAACAACCGCCTGAATCTTACGTTCCAACACCAGCTGCCCGGAGAACTGGTCGCGTCTCTGACCTATTTCGTAAACTTTGGGAACCAGCACTACAACCAGGCTCTCAACAATATCGATCCGCGGCTCCAGCAGCAGTATTCGCCCACCGAACTCAGTACTTCAGTCGCCAACCCGTTTTATCACTATCTGAGCCAAGACAAGCTCCCGGGCCCTTATTATAATCAGCAGACCTTACCACTCTCCGACCTGCTAGTGAAATATCCGCTCTATGGTCCTCTGTACCAGATTGGCGTACGGGGGGCGGGTGAGCGGTACCAGGATATCGAAGTAAGG
The DNA here is from genome assembly GCA_025927575.1 of Bryobacteraceae bacterium. Classification (GTDB taxonomy): domain Bacteria; phylum Acidobacteriota; class Terriglobia; order Bryobacterales; family Bryobacteraceae; genus KBS-96. The sequence continues at coordinate 15,503 of JAICLJ010000093.1, forward strand.
CTTCAAAAGAGGTTTAGCAAGGGGTATAACTTCCTTTTCGGATATGTTTACATCAAAGAGAAGAGCCAGATCAACAATTTCAATGATTTGACCCTCTTTCAGAATCAGCTTCAGTGGCAGGACAACAACCAGCCGCATCACCGCGTCACCTCCGCCGGTACCTATGAACTTCCCTTCGGTAAGGGCAAGCGCTATCTATCCAGCGTGCCAAGGGTTGCCGATGCCCTCGTAGGAGGCTGGCAGGTCACGGGCTTATTGACCTATACGAGCGGCGATTACACTCGATTCGGGAACCTGACCGTCAACAGCGATCCTTGCCAGAATGTTCCATCGGGCTTCTATTTCAATCCCGCCGCTTTCAGTCCGCTACCGGCAAACACGTATGTTCTGCGCACAAACCCCATGCAGTACTCTTGTGTCGTCGGTCCGAGTTTTGTCAATCTGGATGCGACTCTGCAGAAAAACTTTCACATCACCGAGAGGGTGCTGGCGCAGCTCAAAATGACGGCTTACAACGCGTTGAACAAATTGAACTACGGCGACCCCCAGACGGACGTCAACGCTGCTGACTTTGGGCAATCTTTATACCAAGGCTCTCCTACCGGCGAGTACTCAGGTCAGACGGCGACTTACGGCAACCAGGCCGGAAGACAGATAGAACTGGGTCTCCGCCTCACGTTTTAACTTGTACGCGGTTTTGCCGGGCTGCCGTCTCGTTGCAGGCCGCCCGGCAAAGCATCTGATACAGTAATCTTTTCCAAGCTGATGTACTTTCTCAGCCGCCGTAGTGCGCTCCGGCTCTTCGCTCTTCCAACCGCTCACCTGTTTGCGCGACAGGTTTCGCCGGGTCCGAATCAAGGCATGGCGACACGCGGTATGAAAGCGGCTCCTCGCGGGAAACCATCCGGGCTCCCCTTTCACGCCCGGTTTACAGATATTGCAGCGCCCGCCGGATTAGAAGCAATTACCATCTCCGGCCATCGCGATCGCGCCGACTATGTCATTGAAGCGATGAGCGGCGGCTGCGCTTTCTTCGATTACGATAATGACGGCTGGCTCGACGTGCTCGTGCTGACGGGCTCGCGATCGGGAGATCCGCCTGCCGATGCCTCGAACCGGCTTTATAAAAACAATCGGGACGGCACGTTTACCGACGTGACCCGAGAGGCCGGACTGTTTCGCACCGGCTACTGGTACGGAGTCGCTGTCGGCGATTACGACAACGACGGTTTCGAAGACGTTTTCATTAGCGGCTATCCGCAAAATGCCCTCTATAAGAACCGCGGCGATGGCACCTTTGCCGATGTGACGAAAGAAGCAGGGCTGGTGAATGCCGAAGCGCGGTTCGGCTCCGGCTGCACGTTCGTCGATTACGACCGCGACGGAAAGCTCGATCTGTTCGTCTCTAACTATGTCCTGTTCGATCCGAAAACTGTTCCTCGCGCGGGCGACATCTCGAGTTGCAATGACGAAAAGGTCTTCTGCGGGCCGCGCGGCCTGCCTTATGGCAAACATTCCCTTTACCGGAATAAAGGTGACGGTACGTTTGCCGACGTGACGGAGTCCTCGGGCATCGGCAAGGTGGACGGGGGCTACGGACTTACGGTTGTGGCGGCAGACTTCGACAAAGACGGCTGGCCCGATATCTATGTCGCTTGCGATTCGACGCCTAGCCTGTACTTTCAAAACAAGCACGATGGAACATTTGCCGAGCAGGCCATCGAGCGGGGCGTCGCTCTAAGCGAAGATGGCATGGAGCAGGCCGGCATGGGGGTCGCCGTCGGCGATTTCATGCTGGATGGCAATCTGCACATCGTCAAAACCCACTTCGCGGCTGACACGCCGGCGGTCTACGTAAATAACGGCAAAGGTGAATTTAAGGACCAGACACTCCGCTCCGGGCTGGGCGTGGAAACGCGTTTCATCAGTTGGGGAATCGGCATTGAGGATCTGGACAACGACGGCGCTCCCGACATCTTCTGGGTCACGGGCGGCATTTACCCGGAATTACGGAAGCAGCCGGGTCAACCCTACGACGTGCCGCGCTTGCTCTTCCGCAACCTCGGCAAAGGACGATTCGAGGAGTTGGCTGGCCAAGCCGGTCCAGGTGTCGACGCCCGGCACTGCAGCCGCGGCTGCGCGTTCGGCGATTTCGATAACGACGGCGACCTGGATATATTGATTGTCAATCAAAATGAGCCGCCCTCTCTATTGCGCAACGACTTGTCCGGGAATGCCCACTGGCTCAAGTTCAAACTGACGGGCGTTACGTCGAATCGGAGCGCGATCGGAGCCCGCGTTACGGTCCGCTACGGCGGGAAAGTGCAAGCCAAAGAAGTGTTGAGCCAATCGTCGTATCTGTCAGCTAACGACAGCCGTCTGCATTTCGGTCTCGGCGCGGCGACTGTCGCCGATGTCGAGATACGCTGGCCTCTTGGGCAACTGGAGAAACTGGCGAACGTGCCCGCGGACCGGCTCATCCATGTGACCGAGGGACAGGGAATTAAACGTTCGCAGAAACTTACGTAGAGCCGTTTCGGATGATCTCGCGATTGATTGTTGTTTTGGTCTGCGCCGCGGCGCTCCTGTACGGCCAAGGCGTGACACTTGAGCGCGCATGGGACTTTGCCGCGAACGGACACCGGGACGAAGCAATTCAGGTAGCGCGAGAGGTAATCAAGAACAATCCTGAAAACGTGGAAGCCCATCTGCTGCTCGGCAGCTTGCTCGTGGAGCAGGGCGACCGCATCGAATCCATCGCGCAACTTTCGGAAGCGGTTCGATTGCGGCCGGAATCGGCGCAAGCGCAGAATGCGCTAGGCGAGGCGTATCGCACGTTTGGGGATGCGAAAGCGGCGCTTACGCCCTTTCAGAAAGCGGTGGAGATCAAACCTGCATTTGGCGTTGCTCAGGAGAATTTAGGCGCGGTCCTGCTGGAAACGGGCGATCTCGCCGGCGCAGCTACCCATTTGGATCGCGCCATTCAATTGCTCGGCCGCACCGACGATGCGGCTGATGCGAATTACCTGCGCGCCAAAGTGTACAGCGCTCATAGCGATGTACACAAGGCAGCGGAGCGGTTGGAACTGGCGGTTGCCATTCGTCCCGGTTTTGCGGAAGCCTGGTCCGATTTGGGCGACGCCCGAAGAGTTCTGCTGGACGTAGCTGGTTCGATCGCCGCGCTGCAGCGCGCGGTGCGATTGAAGCCCACAGATGCCGTCGCGCAGTATCGCCTGGGAGCCGAATATCTTCGTCAGGATAAGGCGCATTTAGCCGTCGAGCATCTACAGCAGGCTTACCAAGCCAATCCGGACGACCAATCCACGTTGAATTCTCTGCAGATGGCTTTACGGGAAGACGGCCAACCCGAGCAAGCGGCGGCCATAAAGCGCAAGCTGAGCGAATTGCTGCGCAAGCGTGACGAAGTGAATCAGAATAGGCTCAAAGCGGTCCAGCTCAACAACGAGGGGGCTGCCCTTCAGAAGGAGGGCAATCTGGCCGGAGCCTTGGAAAAATATCGCGCTGCTTCGATTCTCGACCCGAAGCACGTAGGCATTCGTGTCAACTACGCTGTCGCGCTCCTTCGTCTCGGGCATTGGACTGAGGGATTGACCGAACTGCACGACGCCCTCATCCAGGATCCGGGCAACGCGGAACTCAGGACCGCTCTGAATGACGCGCTCCGGCAGGCGCCGCCCGGGTTAATCCCACAGTGGAAATAATCTAGCTATTGCCGCAAGTAAATCAAAATCAGCATCGTGACCACCCCGGCGGCCACAATTCCGAGCGACAAGACAGTCAATTTCCGCACGAGGGCTGGTTGATGAACCTCTTTGTAAATAAGCGGCAGATTCGATAGAGCGCTTGCCATGGACGTCAGCACCGTCGCTATGCCCGCTTCTTGTGGTGTTACGCTGCCGTGCATCGCCAACACCGCCGCCGCGCCGGTCGTGCTCGCGCTTGAAGCCAAGCCTCCGATTGCGCTGACCAGGAGAAATCCAAAGTGGCCCAGATACCGTTGTCCCAGTGTTCCAACGATGCTGATGAGTAGGAAAAGCAGCCCGAAATTAAGCACCTTAGGCAAGGACACGGGCGATGACAGTTGCAACTCAGCGGGCCCGATCTGGCTACGCCGGTTTTTCCAAATAAGGAACAATGAGATCGACGCCATCGCCACCATCGGAAAGACTGCCGTTGTCACCGCTGCGCGGGCGAAAATCGCCAAAATTACCAAATTGCGAAGGAACATGGCGAGGACGGTGAGCAGATCGATCACAATCGCAATTCCCGTCTTATCCTTGCCGCCGTTAAAAAAACCGCCTAGTTCCGCAATTGTGGCCGTGCTGTTGACGAGGCCGCCCAATACCGCCGTATAGTAGAGTCCTCGTGAGCTGTATAACTTCAGGAGCACATAGTTCACAAATCCGAGCGCGGCGATGATGATCACCGTCAGCCATGCCTCACGGGGGTTTACAAGCTGCCATGGGTCGACAAACCGGTTGGGAAGCACCGGATAAATAACGAAGCCGAGCAAGCCCAGCAGTACGGCGCCCCGGACCTCGTTCACTTTCAAGCCGCCGGTGAAATGTGTCAGCGCGGGTTTCAGCGAGAGCAGCATCGTCATGACAATGGCTGCCGCCACCGGCGTATAGTGATGCCCAAGGCCGACCAGCACTCCCAAGACAAACGTCAGAATCAGCGCCGCCGAGGTCGTCGCCTCGACTGGTTTCCGGTCGCTGACGTTACGGATGGCCACGATCGCGATGACAACGAGAACGCCGCCAAAAGCGATGTACGCGATTGCGGGATTCGCGAGCATCCCTAGCGTGCCGAGCATCGCCGTAATGGCGAACGTTCGCGCTCCCAGGTCTTTTTGGGCCCACTCGCGTTCCAGCCCGACCAGCATGCCAATGCCAATCGCGATAGCCAATTTCACGGAAGCATCGGCCGGGGACAGCATGCCCCCCGCCGCGTTTATAGTGTCCATGCTTCTCTTGTTTGGCCGTCTTCAGTTTCCTTGCTCATCGGCAACCAATGTCCCGAACTGTTAAGAGCCAGGCGCACCGCCCATTTTCCACATAACATACGATAATCTGAACCTATTCTTCACTATTCCGCCGCAAAATTCATCTGAACCATGCAGAAAACCTGTTTCCTCGTATTCGTCCTCCTGTTTTCTTTATTTGCCGGAGCCGCCTTCGGACAGTCCGGACGGCATCA
>JAICLJ010000046.1 GCA_025927575.1 Bryobacteraceae bacterium
CAAGTATCGTTTGACGCCTTTGGGACATAACTTGCCTTCGTTGAACGGAAATTCTTCCCAGGGTTCGAAGCCGATCACCCGGTTCTTACGAACCTTCAGCTGAATCCCGCACTGCTGTCCGCAAAAACAACAATGCGTCTTCACCAGCTTCTCCGCCGGGTTGCGAGATTCGTCGGACCAGCCGCCCGGAGGCGTGTAGTGCAAATGCGGACCGAATCGTTCACGAAGCTCTTCGGACGCTGGAGGTTTAGCCACGATTGAATTTCTCCACGATCCGAAGTTGCGCTCGCGGGAGAGCCTTTCGCTTGCACGGCGGACAAAGTTCCTGCCAATGCCCGGCAGGTCCGGCGATGCTGTAATCAAATCCAAGCTGCGGCAATGTGTGTTTCAAGTCGTCGATCTGCATTCTCGACGCAAAGCGCTCGCCGCAGCGGACGCAATGCGCGCCTTCATCGCGTGCTCCAGCCTGTTGATAAAGCTTTGCGCCCAGTTGAGCCGGACGCTGAAAGATATGAAAGAATTTTCCAAACGGAAGGTACAGGAGAGCCGCGATGACGGTGATGGCATGAAGGATCGCGAGGAAGCTATACAGGCTGCCGCGCAGCCAGAACTGCGAGGCGGTGAGCGCGAGGCCCGTGATCGAGATCGCAAAGAGCAGAATGAGTGGCAAAAAATCGAGAGCGAAAGACTGTAGTGTCTGTGCTCCGGTATCTCGCAGCCGCCGCCACAAGGAGAGCACGATTCCGGTGAGCACAAGTATGGCCGCAATATCCAGACTGTGAAAGGAAAGCTCCGCCATGATGGAGTGCACCGGAAAGGAAGCAACCGGGAAACCAAACAGGTGGGCCACATAGGTCATCTGATCGTTCGCCGCCGAAGTGAAGGAAATCCACCCGAATACAAGCGGAAACGTAACGCCCGCGGCAAGTAGGCAGCCCCAAAACAGGAACTGGTGCATCCACCAGCGGAGCGCTGAGCGGCGGTGAATAAAGGTCTGCATGAGGATGTTAGTCCCAAACAGACTGGTAATGCTGGTCAGACTTCGCCACAACCCCTGCTCTCTTGCGATCTGCCAGCCTCGCTGCCAGAATATTCGGGTCGGCGGTTTATCCAGCCAAACAGTGTAGTGATACGCCACGCCCCAGGTGGCGAAAATGACCGCGAACGTGTAGATTACGAGCGCTGGGTCGAAGTTCTCCAAGTTGCGCGATCCAGCCACAATCGCGGCGATTAAGAGCCCCGTCCAAACGGTCGCCCAAATACCGGCGCGCAGTTGTGTCATGCGGCGCCCTTGCCTGACAGGCGCCGTCTCGACGACAGCGCGATCCGCGGAAAGAAGCATGCGCGCGTTGAGCCGCCATAGCAAGAATGCCGTGAAGGAAAGCAGAATGAAGCCGGGCCAGACCACGCCGGCAGCATCGGAAAAGATGCCGAGAAGCAGAGGTGGAAAGAATCCGCCCAGGCCGCCGATCGCTCCTACTAATCCCGTTACCGTTCCCGTATCCCTTGGAAAATACTGAGGGACAAGTTTGAATACCGCGCCGTTTCCAACACCAAGCAGCGCTGCGCAACCAAGCGCGCCTGCCGTAAACGGGATCATCGATTGCCAGGCAAGCAGCAAAGAAAACGGAATAGTGCCGAAGAACACGACGGAGAGGACCTGCGCGCCGCCAATTTTGTCCGAGAGCCAGCCGCCGACAGGACGGAGAAGCGTCGCGAGCACAACAAATCCCGCGGTTCGTAACCCGGCGTTCGCCGCGCTCAGATGAAATTGACCTCTCAGGAGTGTCGGGAGATAAATCGAAAACGCCACGAATCCGCCGAACGTAAGGCCGTAAAAGGCCGCCAGGACCCACGCAAGCCGCTCGCGGCGAAGCAACCGCAGCATTTCCGTAAGTCCCTGAGGGCGCTTCACATTGGAAGAGTTCCTGCCAAACAGGAAGAAGACGGCTGCCCACAAAACCAACAACACGGATATCCCGCGAAAAACGCTTTGCCAGCCGAACATGGCCGCGAGGACTGGCCCTAAGAACACCACTACCGACTGCCCGATGTTCCCTAATCCATAGATGCCAAGCGCGGTCCCCTGCTTTTGCGGCGGATACCATCGCGAAACGAAGCCCACACCCACGGCGAACGAAGAACCGGCGAGCCCAAGAAAGAAAGCGGCCACAACGAGTATGTTGTAGCTGGATACGGATGCGGCCCAGACCGGCGGAATGGCGGCGACGAGCATCAAAATCGTGAAGACAGCCCGCCCACCGTACAGATCGGTGAGCATTCCCACCGGAATGCGAACAAGCGCTCCGAGAATGACAGGCACGGCTACGAGGAGAGCCGTCTGCGTAGCCGTGAGATGCAAGGTTTCGCGAAACTGCGGTGCGAACGAACTGATGAGTCCCCATGCCGCGAAACACACGACAAAGGACAAAGTCCCCAGTGCGAGTTGAACGGGCGCGCTTCGGATTTTCCCGTCAGTCATTTTTTAGTTTTAAGCTGCAAACTTTTGTGCGATTCTGCTCGGCAGCTCTATTTCACACTCCATACATATAGCATCCGAACGGACTACGCCGGGAGTTATGAAGTAATGTGCGATTTTAAGCGTCGCCATACTTTGCGTACGGATCGACAAATTCGTATCGCGAGCGGACCGCCTCGCTCACTCTGGCGACGACGTTGGCAAGCTTGCCGGCACGGTGGTCGTCCTCGATACTCCGCATCGTCTTCGCGAGCGGATAATCGCCGAAAACTTCTGCAATCCAGTGAGAAAAGTCATGCCGGTGCAGATGGCCGTCCAGCATGGACGCTTTCGCCTGTTCAATGATCGACACGAACTCGCGTAACGTCTGCGCGCGGCGTTCGCTCGGTGAGCCGTTACTCCAGAACACGAAGGCTCGTCCTGCTGTTACCGGGATGTCGATGTACTTCGCGAAATGGCGCACATGGGGCGTGAGGCGAGGCGCTAGCCGAATCTTCCGCAATTGGCCGGCAGCTTCTTCAGTGATGGGTAGGATAACCGCCTCGCCAACGACAAGGCTTCCGAAAAGTTCTTCCCACGTCCGTTCGTTTGCGCCCTCGCAGGAAGGGCACAGCGCCCAAAGTGCCCGAACGTCCTCGGGGTCCGACTCCCGCGTCACTACAATGGCCTCGCTTGCCGCTAGCAGATCGCCGCGGAGTTCCGACGGCCGGTAGCTTACGAGAGTGTATCCGTTTGGTTCCATATCCAGCAGATCGGGAACACTTGCATCATGCAAAAAATAATGCGCTTCATCTACAATAATTCGGTGAGGCACTCCCGTGAGGCGCCGGAGTTTTGCCAGGGAGGGCAGGAGCGTGCGCACATAATCCAGCTTTTCTTCACGAGGCGTACGCGATAAGTCGATCACTATACTTCCCTCCGGTTGGCGTAGCGCTCGCAGGAGATCGCGTGGCCGCGGCAACGGATCCGCGCCACCAAACACGATCACACCGGGCAAAGCTTCGAGCGACGTGTAGTCGCCCTCGGGATCGATGATGCAAAGGCAGTAACCATAAAGGATCAGTTGCTCGCACAGCAGGCCCGCGATCCATGACTTACCTGATTTCGAATCGCCTGCAATCAGCACATTCCGTCCGCGCACCGCGAGGGTCAGAGGCTGTCCGTCGTCGGCGTGGCCCAGCAAAAGATGCCGCCGTGTTTTTAGCTGCCTCGGAATTCGACGTTGATTGCCCAGGCCCCGAATATAGCCGGCAACCGCAGCCGGGCCTTTCCCGGGCAGTACATAATCGGCTGAACTCTTCAAAGCCTCGCTACCCCAGTCGACTGCGATGCCCACCTCGCACGCCTGCAATAGCTCATGATCGTTCTCCGCATCTCCGATGGCGACTGCATTGTGAGGCGACAAGCGCAAAATCTTAAGCGCCTCGCGAAGGCCCGTCGCCTTGCTGATGGTCTGCGGCAGCACCATGAGCCTGCCGCGATTGAACACCATCACAAGAGGCAGCTCAAGCCGGCGAAGTATTTCCAGTATCCGCGGGGCTTCACCAGCATCGGTATCGACAATCACTCGGCCGGCGTCGAAGGGAACACCTTGCCTTCGCAACTCCTCGAAGAAACTCTGCGGTGCAGGCTTTGCAACAACCGCCAAATATCCACTCGCCGGGAAACTGATGACCGCGCCGTTTTCGGCGACGATTCCGTCCACGAAGTGCAAGTCACCGGTCAGGCGCCGCAACTCATCGAGAATGCGGCCCGTCACAATCAGCACGACAATGCCCTTTGCGCGAAGCTCACCGATAGCTTCACGTGCCGCTGGATCGAGAGCGCCGTCCTTGGCGATCGTGCCATCGTAATCGAGAGCGAGTACTGAAAATTTCACGCCACCCACCTACTATAAGCAAAATCAAGACAGCGCCGAAATGTATCTGAAGACGAGAACAGGCTCAAGCTCATTAATGGGGCAAACCCGGCCCCTGACTGATAAAACAGACTTGCGAGGAAAGTTTTGATCAGATCAGAGGCGGTATTGGGTTTGCCTGACTATGAGATTACAGGCATCGAAGAGCGCGAGGGCTGGGTGAGGATATCGGCCCGTTATAACGGGCCGATATCGTGCCCGCAGTGCGGAGGCAAGCAACTCCGCCTGAAGGACCGGCGGATGCGTCTGCTGCGCCACGAAAGCTGGGGTACGCGGCGCTCCCTTCTCCAGCTGGAGACGAGGAAATGGCGGTGCCAGGGGTGCCAGCGCAGCTTCTGGCAACGCTTTCCCGGCATTCTGACCCGCCGCCGGGCAACCGAGCCATTCCGGCGCAGCGTTTCGATCAAGCACTATGACGGCATCAGCCGCCGCCGTCTTGCTCAGCGAGAATCGATCGCCAGCGCCACCGTCGAACGCTGGTTCCAGGATTATCTGCGGCTGCAGACGGCGGAACGCAAATCCGCTCCCTGTCCGCAGATTCTGGGCATTGACGAACACTTCTTTACCCGCCGCCTGGGCTACGCGACTACCTTCTGCGATCTGAAAAATCACTCTGTCTATGACGTGGTCGCCGGGCGCAGTGAAGCGTCGCTGGAGAGCTATCTGTCCAAGCTGGAAGGCAAGCATCTGGTGAAAGTGGTGTGCATGGATCTGGCGACGGGCTACCGCTCGCTGGTGAAAAAGCATTTTCCGCAGGCCCGCATCGTGGCCGACCGGTTTCATGTGATTCGCGTGGTGAATCACCACTTCCTGGCCTGCTGGAAGGAACTGGATCCTGCCGGGGCGAAGAATCGGGGTCTGCTGTCACTGATGAGGCGTCACCGGCATCCTCTGAAACCGGAGCAGAATGTGAAACTCTCCCAATATCTGAGAGCGAACCCGGTGATGGAACTGGTTTACCGATTCAAGCAGAACCTTGGTTACCTGCTTTTGAACAAACGGCTGAATCAGAACCAGTGCCGGGAACTAGCGCCGCAGTTGCTGCGCATGATCGCGCTGTTGCGAGAGCAGCCACTGCCCCAGATGGTTCAGCTCGGCAACACGCTGCATTCTTGGCGAGAGGAGATCGCGACGATGTGGCGGTTCACCAGAAACAATGGAATCACCGAAGGCTTCCACACCAAAATGGAGGTTCTGCAGAGACAAGCCTACGGTTTTCGCAACTTCAACAACTACAGATTGAGAGTTAAGGTAATGTGTTCTTAGAATCGGTTGGAGGCTGGTCTGCCCCCATTAAGTGCGTAGAACCCCGGTCCGCCAGTCAGTCGCCAGATCTTGAAGTCTGCTCTATGCATTGAGCCCAGAATGGGCGCTTGCAGCGACACCCACAGCTGATCGTGCGTTCAGCTGGTCATCCAGCCGTCCAGCTACTGCTTTCCTTTTAACGTGATCCCGAACGCACCACTGCTCTGCCTGAGCATAAGGCTTGGTGGACCCTAGTGGACTCGAACCACCGGCCTCATCCGTGTCAAGGATGCGCTCTAACCAACTGAGCTAAGGGTCCAATCAACAATGCGGCAATTGGGCGCTCTGGAGCGCAACCTGCCGCAACTCCTTTAGTTTCAGGCCGTGTCCCGTCCCTGTCAAGGAGGCGCTCTAACCAATTGCGCTACGAGCGCTTAACGGGAATCCACAGTTTACCATTGGCATCCGGCACTCTTACAAAATTGTAAGACGACCCGATACCTCTGGCCTACCTTAAACGTAATACACTTGAGAAGCTTTGGGAGGAACTATGTCAAAAAGGAACTTTCTGGGAATGCTGGCGATGCTGGCTGTCGCGAGCCTTGGTTTGACTGCGCAGCAGGAGCAGCGGAAGAGTCCCCATGAGAGCACGTCCATCACACTCAACGGAAACAAAATTACAATTACCTACGGCCGTCCGTCCCTTCACGGGCGGAAAGCCGTCGGTGCCAGCTTGGCGCCGTTCGGACAGGTTTGGCGTACGGGCGCGGATGAAGCGACTAAGCTAACGGCGAATGCCGACCTGACGATTGGGGATTTGAAAGTGCCGAAGGGCAGTTATGCGCTGTTCACGATTCCGGAGAAAGATCACTGGACGCTGATTGTCAACAAGACCGCCGACCAATGGGGCGCGTTCAGCTACGATGCTTCGAAGGATCTCGGCCGCACACAGATGAAGGTGAATAACTTAAGTTCGCCGGTCGAGGAGTTTACGATTTCGCTTAAGCCCGCATCCGGGAATGAGGCGACGCTGACAATGGCTTGGGAGAACACGGAAGTCTCAGTCCCCGTCAAGGGCATGTAGCAGGTTATGCTACGTGTGCGCGATGTGCGGAGCCATGGGGAGCGCTCTTACCCTGATCTGCAACGCGTCGTAGATGGCGTTTCCAATAGCGGGGCCGATGGCCATGATGGGTGTCTCGCCCGCGCCGGATGAATCGAGATCGCGGCGGTTGAGGAGTATTGTCTCCAGAACCGGGAGGTCCTCGAATCGCGGGACGCGGTATTTGGACAGCTTGGGATTGAGGATTTTCCCGTCTTCGAACTGGATAGCCTCAAACAGCGCGCCGCCGAGACCCATAAGTCCCGCCCCTTCCACCTGATTCTTCAATTGGTCCGGGTTCACAATGGCGCCGCATTCAAAAGCGGTTACGACGCGCTCTACTTTCACGTTTCTGGTCTGAGGATCGACCGAAATCTCAGCGCAAGTCGCGACGTAACCACCTTTTTCTGTCCCGCAGGCAAGCCCGGCGCCGCGATTCGCACCTACCTTTGCGCGGCCCCATCCGAAGCGTTCCGCCGCGGCGGTGAGCACCGCCCGCAGACGTTGATCCGTCAGATTTTTCAAACGGAATTCGAGCGGATCGAAGCCGGCTGCGCGAGCGAGGTCGTCCATGTGCGACTCACGAGCGAAATTGTTGGCGGTTGAGGCAAGCCCCCGATAGGACCCCTGCCTCAGTGGCGAACGGGCGGGATGATAAACGATGCGCTGGTGCGGAACATCGTAGGGCATGGTGATGCCGGATGCGCCGGAATTGTAGTTGTGGAACTCCCAGGCGGCCAGCTTTCCGTCTTTTCCCGCGGCGCTACGGATTTCGATCACGCCGGCCGGGCGGAAATATGCCCACGTGAACTCCTCTTCGCGGGTCCACACAAGTTTGACCGGACGGCCCACCGCTTTCGCGAGAGTAGCCGCTTCCACCGCGCATTCCCCCGTGTGTTTGCCGCCATACGCCGAACCAGTGTCCGGGACAAGAACGCGAACGGATTCTTCCGGGAGGTGAAATGCTTCCGCCAGTTCGCTTCGAACGCCGAACGGGCGCTGTGTGCCGGTCCAAACCGTTAGTTTCGAGCCCTTCCACTCCGCCACTGCCGCCCGGGGTTCGAGCGGCACGTGGGCGATATACGAAACGGCGTAAGTCGCGCTGAGACGATGCGCGGCGTCATCCATTCCGGTCGCCACTGAGCCACTTGTGCGGACGACTTCACCGCCCCCGTTCCCTTCGGGGTTCGCTTTCAGATACTCGAAGATGGTTTTATCGGAGGGCTGTGGCTCAGTTTTCCAAGTGGCTCTGATTGCTGCCAACGCACGCGTCGCGGCCGACGCATCCGGCGCGGTTACTCCGATCAATTGGCCATCATGAACCACGTGAACGCCGGGCAGTTTCTCCGCCGCGGACGTATCGAGCGAGGAGATTGTGGCATGAAATGCCGAAGGCCGCAGAATTCCGCCGTAAAGCATTCCCGGACGCTTCAGATCTGCCGTGAATCGATGCTTGCCGGTAACGAAATCCCGCCCGTCGACCTTGGCAAGGGACCGGCTGAGCGGCCCGTCTACCTTGACCATCCCAATGCTTTGAACCAGATTCTGGCCTTTGGTTAACTCGCCGAAAGTGACCTTCGTGCCCGTGGCTGGATTGCGCACACAACCATCTGCGGCTTCGAGCCTCGACGCCTCCGCCTTCCACTGCCGCGCAGCAAGATCGAAGAGGGCTTCGCGAGCCGCGATCGCCGCGCGCCGTAACTGCGGAGCCATGGTCGGCGTTGTCCGGCTTCCGAATGTGCCCATGTCGAACGGCGTTCGATCCGTGTCGCCCATCACGAGTTGAATTGCCTGCGGCGCCGTATGTAATTCTTCGGAGACTGCCTGGGTCAACGCCGTGCGCGCGTTTTGCCCCACTTCGACCTTGCCGGTGAAGACCGTGATGGTATTGTCTTCGCCGATATGTAGCCATGCGGAAATGTTCTCCGGTAGCGGCCGACCTCTACGGTGGTGGCCTTTTCCGCCGGATTCCTGGGCGTCGGCCTCGGTGGTCAACAGAAAGGTGAGTCCGCCGCCTAGAACCTTTAGAAATGAGCGACGGTCGGGCGTGAACGCCGCTAGTTGGTCGAGCAAAGCGTCAGACATGTGCTCCTCGTTTCATCGAAGTGGCCGCCGACTGGATCGCGTGAACAATTCTCGGATATGCTCCGCAGCGGCAGATGTTCCCTTGCATGGCTCGGATAATGTCGTCCGGCTTGGGAGAAGAATTCTTTTGGAGAAGGGCCACGCCGGCGAGAATCATGCCCGATGTGCAGTATCCGCACTGAAGTGCATCTGCTTCGAGGAAGGCTTGCTGGAGTGGGTGCAGCGCTCCGTTCTTTTCGATCCCCTCGATGGTCGTGATGTGCTTGCCCGCTGCCGCGCTAAAGGGAATAACGCAGGACCGCACAGGCTCTCCATCGAGAAGCACCGTGCAGGCGCCGCACTGCCCCTCCCCGCATCCATATTTCGTACCGGTGAGATCTAAATCTTCCCGAAGGACATTCAGCAGGCTACGCTCGGGATCCGTTTCGATCCGTTGCATCCGTCCGTTGACGAGCAGTTCCATTTGCATCCGGACTCCTTATCGTCTATTCTCCACTGTTTTTAGAAGGAGGACCACCTTACCTGGTTTCGCAAGGGTACGCCAGTCATCCGCGGGACTTGGCGCGAGCGGCTGTTTTCGCCGTCCGGTTACTGACAAGATCCGCTTCCGGAAGCGATAATACAAGAACCAATCGACAAGGAGTGCCTTTCGGCTGATGAACTTGGAAGTAGTGGCGAAGCGCGCGAAGGTGTCAACCGCAACCGTCTCCCGCGTACTCAACAACGTCGGTCCTGTGAAGAACTCCACCCGAACCCGGGTGCTGAAGGCCGTCGAGGAGCTGAAATATCACCCTAATCTTCACGCCCGCAGCCTGGCCGGCGGCCAGAACCGCACGATTGGAATGATCGTCTCGAACATGGAGAACCCGTTCTTTTTCGACATCTACAAGGCTGCCGAACGGGATGCCCGGCACAATGGCTTTGAAATGGTGATCGCGAACACGGACTACCGGGCGGATCATCTCGTCAATAGTATTCGCCTGATGATCGGGCGGCGGGTAGCCGGCTTGGCCGTTATTGTCTCGGAGATGGATTCCGATCTGATCGCCGAACTGACGGACAGCAAAATACCGATTGTCTTCTACGACGTTGGGACGCCCAGACAAAACATCTCGAATATAAGAGTGGACTACGCGCGCGGCATTGAGAAAGCCGTGGATTACCTCTACGATCTACGCCATCGCCGGATGGGCTTCATCAGCCACCATTCGAGCCTTGGACCCATCAGTGCGAGGGAGAAGGCGTTTCGCAAGGCGGTCGCGCGCCACTCCCAAGTGAAGTGGACAATTGCAGCGAATGTCGATGGGCCCGAGGGGGGCCGTGAGGCGGCAAGAGAAATTCTCGCGTCCGGTTTCAATCCGACTGCCATCGTCTGCGTGAACGACTTCATGGCACTCGGAGTCCTGCGCGAGCTTCGAGAGCAAAAACTGCGGATCCCTCTGGACGTTTCCGTGACGGGCTTCGATAATATCAAGCTGTCGGAATATTGCTCACCTCCGCTAACTACTTTGCATATTCCTCGCGACGCCATTGGCCGAATGGTATTTCAAACGCTGGCGCCGGAGCTTGGGAAACAGCGCCAGGCGGGTCGTGAAATCGTCATCGAACCGGAATTTGTGCTCCGGGAGTCGACCGGCCTTGCGAAGGAATAGCTGGCTCGTTGCGCACGGTTAGCTTGACAGCGTACGGTAGCGACCCCTATTATCATCATCTAGACTGCAAGCGGTTACAGAAGGCACTGAGACCGTGCTGTATGCTTCCAGGGAGACTTCGAAACTAATATGCCCGCACCCGCCGCCCTTTTGTTTCAAGCCGCCACCGCGAAGCTGATCTCACTAAGCCCAGTCGATGTCGCCATCATCGTCCTTTACTTCGCCATGGTGCTCGGCATCGGCTTCTATTTAAAGCGCTTTTCAGGGACCGGCGAAGACTTCTTTCTGGCCGGCCGCGAGATGACGGCATGGATCGCGGGGCTGAGCTTTGTCGCGGCGAACCTCGGTTCGCTCGAAATGATGGGATGGGCCGCTTCCGCGTATCAATACGGTATTCTAGCGACGCATTGGTACTGGATCGGCGCCATACCGGCCATGCTGTTCCTCGGCCTCATCATGATGCCGTTTTACTACATTTCCAAGACGCATTCAGTGCCTGGCTACTTGAAATTGCGGTTCGGGGAACCGGCGCGGGCGCTTTCCGCCATCACCTTCGGCTTCATGACGGTTTTGATGAGCGGCGTGAATATGTACGCGATGGCGATCGTGCTCAAGGTCATCCTGGGCTGGGATATTAACTTCAGCGTCTGGGTTTCGTCTCTGACCGTTGCGGTCTACGTCGTGTTGGGCGGTTTACGGTCGGCCATATTTAACGAGGTCCTGCAATTCTTCCTCATCTGGCTCGGCGCAATCGTTACTTCGGTTGTAGGGCTTATCGAAGCGGGCGGCTGGAGTGGTATGGTGCAGCGCATCCATGCTAATTTCCCGGCGCAGGATTACACGCACTTGTGGAGCGGTCTCGGTTCATTCCGGAGCAACCCCATGGGCATCCATTGGACAGGTATTGTGTTCGGCCTGGGATGCGTGATTTCATTTGGTTACTGGACAACTGATTTCCTCGTCGTCCAGCGCGTATTGACGGCGCGTGATATCCGCTCGGCGAAGATGGCTCCAATCATCGGCGCCGCCTTCAAGATCTGTATTCCTTTTATCGTGATTTTGCCGGGGCTGCTCGGCTTGGCAGTGCTGCCGGAGCATCTGGTAGCAGCGTCGCAGGCTACCGGGAATTTGCACTCGTACAACGAAGTCCTGCCGCTCATGCTGGCCCGTTATTGCGGTCCCGGACTGCTTGGGCTCGGCATTACAGCGCTGATAGCGGGCTTCATGTCGGGGATGGCCGGCAACGTTAGCGCGTTCACGACCGTATGGACTTACGACATTTATCGCGCCTTGATCAACAAGAACGCGACCGACCGGCATTACGTGAATATGGGCCGGTGGACTACGGTGATCGGCGTTCTGGTGAGCATCGGGACCGCATACATGGTGATGCAATCCGCGAGCATCATGGATTATGTGCAGGCGCTGTTCAGCATATTCATCGCTCCGCTGTTTGGGACGGTGATTCTGGGCATGCTCTGGAAGCGAACTACAGGACCGGCGGGCTTCTGGGGTTTGCTGTGTGGCACAGCGTCATCGTTCGGCATGTGGCTGTGGGTGAAAATCGATCCATCCGCGCTTCGATATATTGCGCTGTCTCCCCACGCGAAAGTGATGGCGGAAGATATGTACCGCGCCTTGTGGTCTTGGCTCATCTGCGTGATCGTTACGGTCGTGATCAGCCTGCTGACCAAACCCATGGTTGAAGCGGAACTGGAGGGCCTCGTGTATGGCTGCACGAAATTGCCATCCGAGGGACACTTGCGGCTCTATCAGCGGCCTATTTTCTGGGCTAGCGCGGTGGCTGCGCTCTTCGTGGCTTTGAACATTATCTTTTGGTAGAAGCAATGGCTCGGTAGCAAACAATGGTTGAAGGCAAAGGTCTCATCTCAATCTGGTTCTTCATCGGCGTGTTGCTGCTCGTCTACGGAATCATCATTCTGAGCGCGGGCATTTATCACGCGTTCCATCCGCCGGCGCATCCGGTGGTGCTGGCGAATTTGCACGCTGCGATCTGGTGGGGCGCCTTTGTCCTGCTGATGGGAGCTTTCTACACTTACCGCTTCTTCCCGCGAAAGAATAAATAATGCCTACTAAGCAGAAAACGACATTCGGGCTGATTGTCGGCAACCGTGGCTTTTTCCCCGATCATCTGGCCGCCGAAGGCCGGGCTGAAATGATCGCAGTGCTCGAATCGGCGGGAGTGAAAGTGATTGCGCTCTCGCCGACTGATTCGAAATTCGGTGCTGTGGAAACGCACGAAGAAGCCAGAAAATGCGCGCGACTATTTCGCGCTCATCGCGATGACATCGGTGGCGTGGTTGTAACGCTACCGAACTTCGGCGACGAGCGCGCGATCGCCGACACTCTGCGGTTGGCGGATCTACGGGTTCCCGTGCTGGTCCAGGCGACTCCGGATACGCCCTCGCGCATGTCAATCCGCGACCGCCGCGACAGCTTCTGCGGCAAGATGTCAGCCTGCAATAATCTGCGGCAGTACGGCATTCCGTATTCGCTGACGACGCTGCATACCGAGGCGCCGAAATCCGGAGAGTTTGCGAAAGATCTGGGGTGGTTCATCAGCGTGTGCAACGTGGTTCGGGGCATGAGAAACCTGCGCGTTGGTTCCATCGGCGCCCGGCCGGCGGCATTCAACACCGTCCGCCATAGCGAGAAACTGCTGGAGAACTCCGGGATTTCCATCATTCCGATCGACCTATCCGAAATTCTGGGCCGCATCGATCGAATGAAAGACGATGATCCTGCCGCGCAAGGCAAGCTCTCCGCGATCAAAGCGTATGTGGACACGGCCAGCACGCCCGCTTCCGCGTTGATGAAAATGGCGAAGCTCGGAGCGGTGGTCGACGGCTGGATGGAGGAAACGGAAGTCGCTATCAGCGCGGTTCAGTGCTGGACTTCGCTTGAAGAATACTTCGGCGTTGTGCCGTGCACCCTGATGAGCATGATGAGCAATGAGCTGATGTCGAGCGCCTGCGAAGTGGATATTTGCGGGGTCGTAGGGATGCACGCGCTGCGGCTCGCGTCAGGTACGCCGAGCGCTCTGCTCGACTGGAACAATAACTACGGCGACGACCCGAACAAGGCGGTGTGTTTCCACTGCAGTAACCTGCCGAAACACTTCTTCGCGGAAGTAAAGATGGATTTTCAGCAGATCATCGCCGGGACGGTGGGCAAAGAGAACACGTTCGGCACATGCGTCGGCCGCGTGAAAGCGGCTCCGATGAGTTATGCGCGTTTTTCCACCGACGATCTGACCGGCAGGATTCGCGGATATGTGGGCGACGGCCAGTTCACGAACGATCCGCTCGAGACATTCGGCGGCGCAGGAGTCGTCAAAATTCCGAGAATGCAGGATCTGCTGCGCTTCATCTGCGAGCGCGGCTTCGAGCATCACGTCGCGGCGAACCTTGCTCCCGTCAGTGGCGTTGTCTATGAGGCGGCAACGCGTTATCTGGGGTGGGACATCTATTGGCACCAATAACGGATTTCAACATGGGAACTATCGTTGCCGGTGTCGATTTCGGAACTCTGAACGTTCGCGTCTCGATTTTCGATAGCGAGAAGGGGAGGCTCGGCGCCGGTGTCGCCGAATATCCGTTGCATCGTAAGAAGGGCGATCCGGACCACGTGACTCAAAGTCACGACGACCACATGCAGGCGCTAGTGGCCGCCACCAGGCGCGCACTCTCGGACGCCAATGTGGATGGCAAGAAGATTGCCGCCATTGCGCTCGATACAACCGGGTCGAGCGTTGTTCCTGTTGGCGAAAATCTCGTTCCGCTCGATGAATATTACCTGTGGTGCGACCATCGCTCCTGGCGCGAAGCGGCGGAGATCACGCAGAAGGCGCATGAATACGCACTGCAGGCTATTGAATGGTGCGGCGGAGTGTATTCGTCCGAGTGGGGCTTCTCGAAACTGCTGCACTGGTTGCGGCACAATCCCGAGAAGCGCGATCGCCTTGTTTCGGCGTTCGAGCACTGCGATTTGGTGGCGGCCGTGCTTTGCGGCATCAAAAACCCGGCGCAAGCGCCGCGAAGCATCTGCGCCATGGGGCATAAATGGCTTTGGAACGAATCGCTGGGAGGATTGCCACCGGAAGAGTTTCTGGTCAAAGTAGACCCGCTGTTCAAGGGCATTCGGGAAAAGCTGCAAGGACGGTACCAGACGTCCGATCAAATTGCCGGCCACTTGTCGCCGGAATGGGCGGAGCAACTCGGGTTATCCGCTGGGATTCCGATTCCGGTCGGCGCATTCGATGCTCACTGGGACGCGGTTGGCGCGGGTGTGGCGTTGGGCGATTTGGTCAACGTGATCGGCACTTCGACCTGCATCATCGGCGTTAGCGCCCGGCCGGAACTGATCCCCGGCGTTTGCGGCGTGGTTCCCGGTTCGGTGCATCCCGGTTACACGGGCGTCGAAGCCGGGCTTTCGGCGGTCGGCGATATGTTCGACGCGATCGCGCGCCGCGCTGGAACCAGTGCCGGGCAGCTTGCGGGCGAGCTCGACAAATTCCGCGCCGGCGAAACGGGCCTGCTGCGGCTAACCTGGGACAACGGCGACCGCACGGTGCTGGTGAATCCTGAGCTGGGCGGCGTCACGCTTGGCTGGAATCTGGCGCATACGGCGGAAGACGAGCTGTTCGCGGCAATTGAAGGCACCGCGTTCCACACGCGCATCATTCTCGAGCGAATGGAGAAGTATGGGGCGTTGATCAACCGGCTCATCAACGGCGGCGGCATCCCAAAGCGCAACGAGACGTTGAATCAGGTCTATGCGAACGTGTTGAACAAGCCCATCCTCGTGCCACAAGGAGACGTGACTAGCTTGGGTTCGGCGATTTTCGCGTTTCTTGCGGCCGGCGCGTTCAAAACCATCGAGGAGGCGCAAAAAAAGCTGTGTCCGCCGCACCGCGTCTTTCAACCGGAGGTCAGAAGCGTGGAAGTCTACGACGAACTGTATGCGCTCTATCGCAAGCTCTACTTCGGCTTTGGCTGCAAGGGATCGGAGCCGGTGGCCGTTGGCGATGTCCTGCCTGATCTGCGCAGGATCTCCCATCAAGTGAGAAATTCGCAATGAATTTGAAAGCGCTACGAGAAGAGGTCCTCGAAGCAAATCTCGAGATTGTTCGCCGCGGACTGGTGCTTTACACATTTGGGAATGCGAGCGGCTTCGATCGGGAGCGTGGATTATGTGTGATCAAACCGAGCGGAGTCGCGTACGAAGCGATGACGCAGGATCAGCTCGTTGTCACCGATCTCGAGGGGAAAATCGTGGAAGGCGCGCTTCGTCCGTCCTCCGACCTACCTACGCACCTTGCGCTGTACCGCGCATTTCCCAGTGTCAGCGGCATCATCCACACGCATTCTCGTTTTGCAACGGCATGGGCGCAAGCGGGGCGAGATATTCCCTGCCTTGGCACTACGCACGCGGACTATATCCGCGGGCCCATTCCCGTTACCGATCCCATGCCGGCCGAGGAAATTCAGAGCGATTACGAGTTAAATACCGGGGCCGCAATCGTCCGGCGCTTCTCGAATCTGAACCCCATCGAAACGCCGGCTGTGCTGGTCGCTGGCCATGCGCCGTTCTGCTGGGGATCCACGCCGGCGGATGCCGCACACACTGCCGTGATTGTCGAAGAGATCGCACACATGGCATTTTTAACCGTTTCCATCAATGCCCATGCCGAGCCGCTGCCGGACCACCTGCGCGACAAGCATTTCCTTCGCAAGCATGGCAGCACGGCTTATTACGGGCAGCCCAGACAGGAGACAGGAGACAGAAGACGGGAGACAGAAGGATGATAAGGATCCTTAATATTGCTGAGATATTTCGAAATGCGCTATAAATGAGATGAATGGCGGAGATTCACTTCTTCGTCAACGACTATATGGCGTCGGATTTCTTCGGCGATTCCCTGGATGGCTTGCTATCGTCCGCCCAGGATGATGAGGACTTCGATCCAAGCGATTTGATTCCGAAATACCTGGATCGTGGGGCCAGAGATTTGCTTGCCCTGAGCGCAGCGTTGAATGCGCGCAACGGCCAACGTGTCGGGGCGCGGCACTGCGGCGAGAATGGATCGCGAGCAGAGTTTGCGCGCTTCCGACAAGCCGATGCAGGCGAAGCCGAAGACGAGTGCGCGTTTCGCGGCGATATTCTGCAACTGAATCACATATTGCAGAGCGAAGAGGATTGAGACGATTGCAAGAAGCATGTTGGCTTCATGACCGTCCCAGCCTCTACTTCGATCATTGAGTGCGTGGGGCCGGGCGCCGTTACCTAAACCATATTCACGCAGCGAAAATCGTTCCTCGTCCCAACAGACAATCCGGATCAAGGTGGCGCTTCACATCGCGCATCGCCTCAATTTCCGACTCGCTATACATCAACTTCAGCAAATCGACTTTGGTCTTGCCAATGCCGTGCTCGGCGGCGACAGTCCCTCCGAGCGACACGGCATAGCGAGCGAAGTCGGTCATCAACTCCTCCCCTAATTTGGCTTGTGCCGCGGTTGACGGCAGCAGATTCACGTGAACATTTGCGTCCCCGATGTGCCCGAAAATGACGTATTGTCCAGGCAGCAGGTCATCGCCGCGCCGCCGGTAATAGGCGAGGAGGTCGCGGCTGCGGTTAATCGGTACGGCGAAGTCGCTTCCGAACTTTGGCCATCCATTGCGGCGAACACGATCGACAATCATGGCAGGCAGGGTGTGGCGAAACTCGGCGAACCGGTCGCGCTCAGCTGCGGAAAAGCCAAACCAGGATTCGTTCTCGAACGCATGGTGTTCGGCTAGCCTCTCCACCCAGCAGTCTACTTCTTCATCGTTCTGCGATTCGAGATCCTGCTCGATCAGCAGCGCCGCTTGAGCCTTCACCGGGATATCCGGCTGCATCGGACGCAGCAAGTCGAGCGATGGGCCATCCAGATATTCGAGAAGCCGCAGGGCGGGCACGACCCTCCAGTCATCGACGGCATTGAGAGCATCTTCATCGGTTGGGAAGAAGACGATGCCTCCGAGAATGGCAGGCGGAATGGGTAAAAGCTGGAGTTCGGCCTCCGTGAGGATGCCGAGAGTTCCCTCGCTGCCGGCGAGCAGATCCACCCACTCCACGCCAGGTTCGAGGAAATAACCCGCCGAGTTCTTCGTGGTGGTTGGGCGGCGTATCGATCGAATGGGGAAATCGACGCGCTCGCCGCGCCGGAAGCGGATCGTGCGCCCGTCCATAAACGTCACTTCGAGCGAGAGTACATGCCCGCGCACGGATCCGAAGCGGAAGCCGCGAGCGCCTCCAGCATTTGTGGCGACGACGCCACCAATGGAGGCAGAGTATTCCGTTGGATTCGGACCGAAGAATTGCGCGGCTTTGTTCGCCGCGTGCTGTAACTCCTGCAGAGAAACCGCGGCGCCGCAGATTGCCATTCCACTCTGAACCTCGAGCCGCCTGAATCGCTCCATGGAAACGATCCATCCGCCGTGAGGAACGCGTGCTCCGGTGAGGCCCGTGCCCGCCCCCGCGATGGTCAGCGGGATCTTTTTCGCCGAGGCAGCCAGCACGATTTCACGAAGCTGCTGCACGTCCGAGGGAGCGAACGCCTGTTCGGCTTCGCCGCGGTAGCCCGACGCGTCTTCAAGATAGGGTGTTGCAGGTACCGAAGAGGCAATCACGTTTTAACAATAGCGTTTACCGGCGGCCGCAAGGCATTCCAGCACATGATATTCTTGGGTAAGCGTTAGGATATGGCTCTGGCCAGCCATTTCTCCGCGCACCCGCCAGACTTTTGTGATTCAACCAAATCTCTCTGAAGCGCGTAGCCTCGCGGCGGTTATCGATCACACGTTATTGAAGCCTGACGCCGTGGCTGCGGATGTAACGCGTGTGTGCGAAGAGGCGGCGCAGTTCGACTTTGCCGCAGTCTGCATCAACCCGTACTGGGTTGCGTTCGCGGCAAAGTTGCTTATGGGCTCGAGGGTGCGTGTTTGTACGGTAGCCGGATTCCCCTTGGGAGCTAACGCCACACGAACAAAAGCCTACGAAGCCGGGATTGCGCGGGAGCAGGGGGCCGTCGAAATCGACATGGTTCTGAATATCGGAGCACTGCGCGAAGGCCGGCACCATCTGGTTCACAAGGACATATCCGATGTCGCCGCGGTGGTGCGACGCGACGGTGGTTTGTTGAAAGTGATCATCGAGACGAGTTTGCTCAATGAGCAGCAGAAGGTGCGCGCCTGCCGGCTTGCCGTTGAAGCGGGTGCGGATTTCGTCAAAACGTCCACTGGATTTTCAGGAGGCGGCGCCACGGCCGCGGATGTCCGCCTGATGCGACAGACCGTGCGCGATAGTGCGGGCGTGAAGGCATCCGGAGGCATTCGCACTTTGGCGTCACTGCGCGAAATGGTTGCCGCCGGTGCGACCCGGATTGGGGCGAGCGCCAGTGTCGGCATCATCAAAGAATTGGAAGGAGCCGCAGCTGCTTCTTCGCCGGACAGTTGCTGATGGCATCCACACGCAAAACGCAAGTTCGCTTCCGGGAGCGGGCCGAACTGCTGGATTTTCTGCTCGAAGTGGGCCAGATCACTTCGGACACCCTGGACCTCGACAAGCTTCTCGCGAAGGTTGCCGAGATCGTGAAGGAAGTAATTCCGCACAATCTCTTTGCGATTCTCCTTTACAGCGAAAAGGCCGGCACACTTCGTATCCGCTATTCAATCGGGTTCAGAGATGAGATCACTCGTAATCTGACCATCCAGCTTGGAGAAGGCCTGACGGGTGTTGCCGCCGCGACGAAGCAAGCCGTCCTGGTGGGCGATGTGCGCGCGGACGCCCGGTACCTGAGCGCTGTCGACGCCGTTCGGGCCGAACTGGCGGTGCCCATGATGGCACGCGGGAAACTCGTCGGCGTAATCGACGTTCAATCGACGCGGCAGAATGCATTCGCCGAGGAGGACCGCGCGTTGCTCACATTGATTGCGACACGTATCGCGGTCTCGATCGACAATGCCCGCCTTTACCGCCGCGTGGAACGGCAGAACCGAATGCTGCGCGTCCTTGCGCATCTATCGCAGGAATTCAGCTCCATTCTCGATCTGGACGAATTGCTGACGAAAATCGCGAGCACTGTCCGCGCTCTTATAGCCTTCGACGCGTTTAGTATCTTTTTGGTGGACCGCGAGCAGAACTTGCTGCGGCACCGGTTCAGCCAGCGATACGATCAGCGCATCACGATGGAGAACATGGAGCTTGGGGAAGGAGTTGTGGGCGCAGCGGTGCATTCGCGCGAGCCCGTGCGGGTTGCCGACGTGCTGTCCGATCCACGCTATATCGTCGCTCATCAAGATGTGCGGTCAGAAGTAGCGGTCCCGCTGGTTTTACAGGATCGCGTGATCGGCGTCATGGATCTCGAAAGCACAAAGCTCGGATTCTTCACGGAAGACCACGTGCGCGCGCTGTCACTGCTGGCCCCTCAGATTGCGAGTTCGGTTGAGAACGCTCGTCTTTACGAAGAGGTGGCGCAACGCGAACACCGCATGCAGGACGATCTGCAGGCGGCGCGCAAACTTCAGTATGTTTTGGCTCCTCGAATCGCGCCAAACATTCGGGGGCTCGAGATTGGCCTGAAATCCCGTCCGGCCCGCGAAATCAGCGGCGATCTGTACGATTTCTTCGAGCATGGAGAGCAATACGCGCTGATTGCTTTCGGCGATGTCAGCGGAAAAGGCGCCGCTGCCGCTCTCTACGGAGCCTTGGTTTCCGGCTTGCTGCGCATTCTGGCGCCGCGCCGCCGCGGCCCTGCTCAATTGATGAAGCTGCTTAACGAGGCATTGCTCGAACGGAAAGTCGACGCGCAATACGTTGTGCTGCTGCTGATGCATTGGGAAAGCAGGAGCCGGATGCTGACCATGTCGAACGCCGGCGCCCTGCCGCCAACGATCTGGCGCGGCGGCGAGATCATCGATCCGATTCTCGAAGGCGTTCCGCTCGGCCTGTTGGACGATCGCGATTACGACGAAATTCGCTTTCAAACGCAGCCGCAGGACCTGGTCCTGCTGTATTCCGACGGAATCGAAGACCAGCTCGGAAATGGCGACAAAGATTTCGGACGCGATCGGCTGGTCCGCCGCTTGAAGAAATCCGGCCAACTGCCGCCGCAGGAACTGGTGCAGGCTATCTTCGCCGATATTGACAAGTTCCGCAGGACGACTCCTCTCACCGACGATCAAACTTTGATTGCGCTGAGGGTGCTCTAATAAAAGTTTCGACACCGGCTCGCGCATGCCCGGCCTCTAGCGATGATTCATGATTCCTGTAGAGGCAAGGCACGCTTCGCCCGCCCTTGCCCACCACATGCTCACCGATTCTGAATTCCAGTACCGCGCCGGTACACTTTTCTGCGAAGACGTAAATCTCACGGAAATAGCCGCTTCCCAGGGTACGCCGGCTTATGTGTATTCGAAGCGCGGGATTGAAACGAAATACCGCGCGTATGAAGAAGCTCTGGCCGGCATTCCTCATCGGATCTGCTATGCGGTAAAAGCGAACTCCAACCTGGCGGTCCTTCAAACGCTGGCGCGCCTAGGCGCTAGTTTCGACATCGTTTCAGCAGGCGAGTTGTTCCGCGTTTTGAAAGCGGGCGCTCGCGCGGACACCGTCGTTTTCTCTGGTGTAGGCAAGACGCCGGAGGAAGTTAGATATGCAATCGAGAACGGCATTCACAGCTTCAACTGCGAATCGGAAGCGGAACTGCATCTCCTCTCCACGGTCGCATCGAACTTGCAAACCTGCATATCGGTGGCGTTTCGCGTCAACCCGGATGTTGACGCAATTACTCATCCGTACATTTCGACCGGCTTGCGGGAACACAAATTCGGCGCGGATATCGGATCGGTGGAATCGCTCTATGAATATGCGATGAAGCAGCCGGGGATCCGGCCTGAAGGCGTCAGCTGCCACATCGGCTCCCAATTGCTCGATCTCCAACCTTTATGGGAAGCAGCCGAAAAGGTTCTTGCGCTGGTACGCCGATTGCGACGCTCGGGCGTGCCCATCCGCGAGCTCGATTTAGGCGGCGGCCTCGGCGTTCCTTATCGCAGCACTGAACACAGCGTCTCCGTCTCCGATTTCATCTCCGGCCTTCGCGACCGCCTGGAAGGTGAGGATCTGCGCCTGCTGCTGGAACCCGGCAGATCTATCGTGGCCGAGGCCGGCATCCTGCTTACAAAGGTTTTGTTTACGAAAAGAAACGGCCAGAAGAATTTTGTGATTGTCGATGCCGCCATGAACGATCTCATCCGGCCGACTCTGTACCAGGCGCATCACGAAATCGTTCCCGTTGTAAAGACAGCGCACGCGGAGCGTGTGATTGCGGATATTGTTGGTCCTGTGTGCGAAACAGGAGATTTCTTCGCAAGAGGCAGAGAATTGCCTGAAGTCAGTGCCGGCAGCTTTCTCGCGATCCGAACGGCAGGAGCCTACGGCTTCGTGTTGTCGTCGAACTACAACTCGCGTCCCCGCGTTTGTGAGTTGCTGGTCGATGACGCCCGCGTGCATGTCGCCCGCCGCAGAGAAACTTTTGAAGATCTGATTCGAGGCGAAGAACTGCTGCAATAGGGCGCGGCTCTTCGCGGGATTCGTACCATAGATTTATGGAACTATCAGGCAAGCGGGTTGTCGTTTTTATTGATAATTCTTATCAAGAGCTGGAGGTCTGGTATCCGTATCTGCGCTTTCGGGAAGCCGGGATAAACGTTGTGTTTGCGGCGGCGGACTCAGGTGAAACCTACAGCAGCAAATACGGCTATCCAGCCAAGGCTGACAAGAGCTACGACGAACTCTCGGTGTCCGACTACGACGGAGTGGTCGTGCCCGGCGGGTTCGCTCCGGACAGGATCAGGCGACATTCAAAAGCCAATCTGTTTGTGAAGCACATGGACGACGCGGGGAAACTCGTAGCCTCCATCTGCCATGGAGGCTGGGTGCTGTGTTCCGCCCATGGCTTACTAAAAGGCCGCCGCGCCACCTCGTTCTTCGCTATCAAAGACGACGTTGTGCACGCAGGCGCAAACTGGGAAGACGCGGAGGTTGTTGTCGACAAAAACCTGGTGACTTCACGCAAGCCCGAAGATCTACCCGCGTTCTGCCGCGCTTGCCTCCAAGTGCTATCGGAACGTTGAGACATGTTCTCGGACGCTGTGATTTTCCGCTGAATCAGGCATACTGATCTGACGCATGCAAGCGGAGTACGCGATCGCGGTCGAAGAGTTACGCAAATCATACGGAAACGTGGAGGCGGTGCGCGGCATCAGCCTTCAGGTGCGCACGGGCGAAGTGTTCGGTTTGCTCGGTCCGAATGGGGCTGGAAAAACAACCACGGTCGAAATTCTCGAAGGCCTGCGCCCCCGTACATCAGGAACCGTTTCGGTGCTCGGATTCGATCCCGCGACGCAGGTGAAAAGGGTCAAAGAACGCATCGGCGTCTGTCTGCAGGCCACCAACTTGCCGGGCAAGATGAAGGTGCATGAAGCGCTGGAGCTCTTTGATGCTTTTTACACTCGGCATATCGATCGCAGTCAATTACTGAAGCGTCTGCAACTCTCGGAAAAGCGCGACGCACTGTATTCGAGCCTTTCCGGGGGTCAGAAACAGCGAGTCGCGCTCGCCCTCGCATTACTGAACGATCCCTCGCTACTGTTTCTCGACGAACCGACCACCGGACTCGACCCGCAGGTCCGCCTGGAGATTCACAACCTGATACTCGAGTTGAAACGGGACAAACGAACCATCCTGCTGACCACGCATTACATTGAAGAGGCCGAGCGGCTCTGTGACCGAGTGGCGATCATCGACGATGGCCAGATCATCGAGCTTGGCACTCCTCGCGAGATCCAGGAGCGCACGCTGGGCCGCTCGATCGTCGAGATTACAACCGACCAACCGATGGTTCTGGAGCAACTTCCGCTTGGCGGTCACGAGTACGCAGCCGGCGCGAACCGGACGCAGCTCACGGTAAAATCCACCAACCCCGCCAGAACCATCTCGGATCTTCTGAAATGGATCGATTCCCAGGGGCTCCAGTTGACCGATATCCATCTGAAGCGGCCGACGCTCGAAGATGTGTTCATTGAACTCACGGGCAAGAGGCTGCGCGAAGCATGAAGCCGTACCTGGCGCAAATCCGTTCCAATCTGCGGCTGATGGCCCGCGACCGGACAGTTCTGTTTTTCAACCTTTTCTTCCCATTGATGTTTTTCGCGATTTTCGCCGTCAGTTTCGGCGGTTCGAAGAATCCCGGCGGCATGGCGCAGGTTGTCAACATGGTCCTGGTTCTGGGGGTGCTCGGCAGCGGCTTTTTCGGCGCCGGCATGCGCGCCGTTCAGGACCGTGAAACGAACATACTGCGCCGCTTCAAAGTGGCTCCAATAGGGCCGGCTCCCATCATTGTTGCGGCCATGGTTGCGGGTTTGGTCAGTTTCATTCCGACGGTCGTCGTAGTGCTCACTGCCGGCCATATCTGGGCCCGTATGCCACTTCCGGAGCGGTTGGTGGATTTCGTTTTATTCGTTTGCCTGGGCTTGCTGGCATTTCGCGCAGTGGGCATGATCGTCGCGGCCGTCGTCAATTCCGCGCAGGAAGCCCAGATCATCACACAGATTCTTTACCTGCCCATGCTCTTTCTCAGCGGCGCCACGTTCCCTCTCCAGTTTTTTCCGCACTGGCTGCAAATATTCGCGCAATTCATTCCCGCTACTTATCTTTTTCAGGGGATGCAATCGATGTTTCTCTCGCGCGGCAGTCTTGTCTCAAACTGGCTGCCCGTCACAGGCCTGCTCGTCACGTTGTTTGTATCCCTTTTTATCGGAGTGAAACTTTTCCGCTGGGAGAAAGAAGAAAAGGTCGCGAGAAGCGCGAAGTTGTGGATACTCGGAGTGCTTGCTCCCTTCGTACTGATGGGGCTTTACCAGGTCAAAAGCGATAAAAACCTCCGGCAGGATAAGATTCTGGCTCGCAATGTGCGCCGGAACGAGACGGTGCTTTTCCAAAACGCGCGGATTTTCGTCGGCGACGGCCGCGTGATCGTAAATGGAGCCGTTCTCATACGCGGCGGAAAGATCGCGCAGGTCTTCGACCCGGCGCCCGCGGAAACCAAGTCGTTCAACGCAACCGTGGTGGACGCATCGGGTAAAACTCTGCTCCCAGGACTGATCGATATGCACGTTCGTCTGAATATGCCCGGCGGAGTGTACCGCAACGTGTCGGACTACGCGAAAAAGGATGCGTGGCGGCGCGAGTTGGCGGCTTATCTTTATAGCGGAGTGACGGCGGTCCGCGATGCCGGCGATGGTCTCGACAGATCTCTTCAGCTTAAGCGTTCGGTCAGCTCGGGGGAATATCTCGGGGCTCAGTTGTTCACGTGTGGGCCGGCGTTTACGGCCGAAGGAGGGCATGGCACCGAATATGCGAATGTGCTTCCACAAAGCATGCGTCAGACATTCCTCTCGGACACGGTCCGCACACCGAAGTCCCCCGAAGAGGCACGCGCCCAAGTTGACGATCTGAAGAACAAAGGCGTGAACTGCATCAAGGCGGTGCTCGAAGCGGGAACGGCAGGAGCGCTTTTTAACCGGATGGACACTCAGGTGTATGACGCAATCGCGCAACAGGCAAAAGCGGATGGCTTACCGTTAGCCACCCACACGGGAGACTTGCGTGACGTTCAGGACGCCATCGCCGCGGGGACCACTACGATCGAGCATGGATCCGTGCGCGATGTGATCCCTGCTGCGATGTTCGAGCAGATCCATCGTAAAGACATCGCCTACGATCCAATGCTGAGCGACGCCGAGGCCGCCCGCGATGTGCAGCGGCATCAGATGAAGCTGCTCGACCGGTCGCTTGTTCAACAAGTGGCCCCCAAGTCTCTGCTCGATTCAACGCGAGCCATTCTCGGTAACGGCGCCGCGGGTCAATCTAACGCCGTGGATTTCAGTCGCGCGCTCGAAATCGCGCAGACGAATTTACTCGCGGCGTGGAAAGCGGGGGATACGCTTATCGCGGGCTCCGATGCCGGTCGCCTGCTGGTGATTCACGGCCCTACCGTACAGCGCGAGCTGGAGCTATGGGTGCAAGCCGGCATTCCAGCCGGAATCGCCCTTCGGGCCGCTACCTTCAATGCGGCAAGTGTTTTGGGGGCGGGCGCCCATATCGGATCGATTCAGGCCGGACGCGACGCGACGCTGATCATGGTTGAAGGCAACCCGCTCGAAGACATATCGAATCTGGAGCGCGTCACTTTTGTAATGTTTCACGGCGAGCATGTCGACCGGTCAGAATTATTCTCGCAAGATGCCAACGATTAACGCGGCGCGATCCTTACTGCTTCAAGAGCTGCTGAATGGCTTCCAGTTCTTTGCCCGCTTCGGCAAACTTGCCCTGCGAATTCAATTGCCGGTAGCGGTCGAAGTGATCGTGCAATTGCCTTAGCTTTTCCTGATTCTGCTGGGCCGTCTGCACTACTGCCGCGATTGCCGGGGCGGGCGCCTGACCCGGAGTAGCCCCGGGCTGCTGCGTGACTTGCTGCTGGCCGGGCAACTGGAGCGGTCCCGGTTGGCCACCGGTCTGAGCGATCAACAGCGCCAGCGCCTCATCGTAGGTATTGGCATACGCCAGGCGATTGCCCATGGCCAGCGCAACTTTTTTCAACTGCGGCATGCGCGCGCCGCTCGCCTGGATGTAGATCGGTTCGACGTACAAAAAGCTGTTGTCGATCGGCAGCACCAGGATCTGGCCGCGCAGCACCTCCGAGCTCTGCTGGTTCCAGAGCGTCAAATCTTTCGCGATCGTCTGATCTTGATTGATAAACGATTCGATCTGTTTCGGCCCATAGATGATGTTCTGCTTTCCGAGCTGCTGGAAGACGAGCTGTCCGAGATGCGGGCCATCGCAGCGCGCCAGCATCATGCCGATCAGGTTGTCTTTATTCGCGGGCGTGAACGGCATCAGCAGAAGAAACTCCGGCGTATTCTCGTCCGGCATCGTGGCGACCACATACGTCGGCTTTACCGCTGCCGTTACGCCGCCTGTCGCGGTGCTTGTAGTAGCGATATCCCACAGGTCGGCGCGATTGTAGAACGCCTCCGGATCGCGCATGTGAAAAGCGCGATAGATTTCCGCTTGCACGCTGAACAGCATTTCGGGATAGCGGGCATGCGCGCGAATATCGGGCGGCATTGTGGATTCGGGCTGCAAAAGATCTGGAAAGAGCTGCCAGTACGCCTGAATGAGAGGATCGGCCGGATCGAAAACATACAGGTGCGTCTCACCTGTATAGGCGTCGACGGTCGCCTTGACCGAGTTGCGCATGTAGTTCACGGTCCCCATGCCGCCTACGTTCAGCTCTCGCGAATAAGGATGAGCAGACGATGTCATATATCCATCCGCTATCCACACCAAATGGCCGTCTTTCGTTAGCACAAGGTACGGGTCCTGGTCCCAATTCAAGAAACCTGCCAGCGTCGAAAGCCGCTCCAGAATGCGGCGGTGAATCATCATCCGGCTGCTGGAGTTGAAATAATCGGTCAACAGAATGTTCGGGTCGGCGTAGTTCACCGCGGCCGCGATGCGGACCGGTAGAGAGATCGGGAAGCCTCCGCTGCCGTTGTACCGTGTGTGTACGTTTTCCTCGCCCGAAGGGTAATCGAACTCCGGCTGTGAAGTCGCAACGAAAACAGGTTCCTGGTCCGCTTCGGAATAGTAAAGTTGCGGACGGGTGAATTTCAGGCTGGGCGTTGTCACTTCAGGTGGCGCGTCCCGAACGAAGAGCATGGGCAGCCCATCCGCCGTAATCCGGTTTGCCTCCGCCATGACGATGCCATATCCGTGTGTGTAGATCAGGTGCGGATTGATCCATCGACGCGCCGCGTCGCCCAACTGCGGTATGTCGAGTTCACGAGGCGTAAGCAACACTTGTCGCAGTGAACCGTCGATCTGGTAGCGATCGATGTCGCTATCTAGGTAAGTGTAGGGGCGTAGCGGCTGAATCTGCGAGACCGTGTCGTGGAACGCTTTCCAATCCCAGAGCCGCACGTTGTCGAGTAAAGGTTTGTGTTTGGCGTAATCGATTGGTATCTCCGCCTTGGCATCGAGCGTTGTTTCCTTGACGTTCTTGTTCAGCCCGTAAGCCGAGCGCGTGGCCTCGATGTGATGCGCAATATATGGCCGTTGCAGGGCTAGTTCATTAGGCCGCACGTACAAACTGCCGACGAGTCCGGGGATGAAATAGCGGACCGGCAGAACCAGTAACAAAAGCAGAGCCAGCTTGGCCCGGCGCATGAGCACCAATGCCGCAGCTACAACTGCGGCTGCGATCATCAGCCATTGCAGCGGGAGCGCAACATGGTCGGCCACGTAATCTACACCAAGCAAAAACGCTCCGTGGTCTTCGAACAGGAAATCGTAGCGGCTGAAGTAGAACTCAAAAGCCAGGGCGATCAGGAGAACGGCCGCTCCAATCCTGATGAAGCGGGAATCGAAGGCTCCTCCAAATGAGAGACCCTGAAAGTCGAGGCCCCCGCCGGCGGGAGGGTGCGAGAGCCGGTCCACTAGATCGCGAAAGTGCGCGCTGATCCAGTAGATGACGAGGGAAAGCAGCGTTCCAGTGAGCAAAACCCGGAGCAGGATGTTATAGAACGGCAACTGGAAAAAATAGAACCGCAGCGAGTGTCCGAAAATCGGATCGACGTAGGACGCTTTCGCGGCGGGGATACGCATACCGCCAAAGAAGCGGACGACGGTCCATGAATCGATGGTTGCGTTCGCTGCAATAATGGCGAGTACCAGCAAACCAAGGAGAACCAGTCGCGAGGCGACCGGATTATCCGATTGATGATAGACAACGCCTCGGGCGAGCCCGAGCCGCCAGGCCGCGATAAACGCAGCGAACAGCAGGATTGCCGCGAGAGCGATCGGCAGCACGCCATAGAGCAGAAGATTGATCCAGGTGTTGAGCTGATGAACTTCTTTCCACCACTCGTAATCGAGCAGCGTGGACGCGAACAGCCGCCCGAATATCAGCAGCAGAATGATGCAGATGGCGATGATAAGCGGACCGGCGCGGCGCCGGGAAGAATGGACCACTCGATCGTTCATGTTCCTACGAATCGTATCAGGAGCGCTTTCGAGGCATCGCAGCGTACCGCGTAAAAGGTCTGGGAAAGTTGGCCAAATGCGACGCGTGGGCGGCCGAGCAAAGACCACAGATTCCGTAACTGAAGGACCTCGGGAGGTGGACTGCACCCAAAAAGTGAGACAAAGAAATTAGGGACACTTTTCAGTGAGTGGAAGAGGTGTCCGGATGAGAAAGAATCGCAGTTTCAGCTCCGAATTCAGAGCGTCGGTAGCGGAGCGGATATTGAATGGCGAGAGTGTTTCGGCGATCAGTGCGG
>JAICLJ010000137.1 GCA_025927575.1 Bryobacteraceae bacterium
AAAACGCCGTTGATTATCGGCGCGTTTCTCCTGCTCGTAGCCTTCAATGTTTACCTTTACATGCAGATGGAGCATCTGCGGAACGACACAAAAGCGGAGATGGCCAAGCTGGGATCCGATCTCTCGGCGACGGTAGAACAGATTCGGATCGACTCGAATGCGTCGGTCCGCCAGGCTACCAAGCGCGTCCAGGGCGTGCAGGAACAGCTCGAAGAAGAGCGCCGCGCCGCCAACCGGGCGGTCGGGCAGGCTAAAATCGACGCCCAGCGGAAAGTCGATCAATTACAGAAACAGGTACAGACGGAGCAGGTGCGCCAGCAGCAAGCGATCGACCAGGTGAAGCAGACAGCCGACACGGCGAGCACGAAGCTGGATTCGGTCTCAACCGATGTCGGTACGGTGAAGACCGATCTCGGGACGACGAAAAGTCAGCTGGAGCAGACGATTGCGAACCTTAAGCGTGTAACTGGCGACGTCGACTCCCATGCCAGTCTCATCGCCACGAACGGAAAAGAGCTGAATGCTTTGCGGGCGCTCGGCGAGAAGAACTACTTCGAATTTACGATCCCGAAATCGAAGAAGCCCCAGCGGGTCGGCGACATTACCGTTCAATTGAAAAAGGCAGATGTCAAGCACAACCGCTACACGATTGAAGTGATGGCCGACGACAAGAAAGTGGAGAAGAAGGACAAGACGATCGACGAGCCAGTCCAGTTCTACACCTCGAAATCGCACCAGCCATCCGAGATTGTGGTCAACCAGGTCCGCAAGAACGAAATCGTCGGTTATCTGGCGACGCCTAAAGTCCAGGACGCGGCGCGGTAGTGGCGGGCTGGCCGCCTCTCCGCGCCCACCCTTTCTTTTCAGATTTAATGTGGCGGACGAGCACTTGGAGGGCTATTACCCTCGTTCGTGCGTCTAATCAAGTGAGGCTGGAGCACCGCCCGGTGCGAAAGCTCTCCTCCTGTGAAGTGCTGGAGTGCGGATGTGAATGCCGCACTCCATCTTTTTCATTGCCGGATGCCTTCATTCTTAGTGAGTTGGCGCGCCTCCGTTGCATCCTGGAGGGATGAAGATTATCTCCTCGAAAGAGATTCTCAAAAATAAGCTGTTTACCATTACCGAAGAACGCGCGGTCGATCCTGATGGCTTCGAGATCCAGCGTTCCATCGTTCGCCACCCTGGTTCGGCCGTGATGATGCCAATCGACGAGAAGGGCCGGCTGCTGCTGGTTCAGCAATA
Source organism: Bryobacteraceae bacterium (assembly GCA_025927575.1). Classification (GTDB taxonomy): domain Bacteria; phylum Acidobacteriota; class Terriglobia; order Bryobacterales; family Bryobacteraceae; genus KBS-96. The sequence goes on from JAICLJ010000137.1 coordinate 1,243, forward strand.
CCGGCTCCCGGCGCAACAAAAGCTCTGGGAAATCGCGGCCGGCCGCATCGATCCCGGCGAAACGGCATTGAAGGCGGCAAAGCGCGAATTGCGGGAGGAAACCGGATACTCGGCCAAAAAGTGGGTGAAACTCGCTTCGTTTTATCCGAGCCCAGGGTATGTCGGAGAAAAGATGAATTTATTCCTGGCTTTGGACCTAACGGAAGGCCAACGGGAATTGATGGAAGACGAGCGGATCGAAATGCGGTGGTTCAGCCGCAAGGAAGTCGGGGAGATGATCCGCACCGGCAAGATTTTGGATGGCAAGACAATGGTGGGCTACTTTCTCTGGCTCGACTGGCTGAAGCACGCCGCCCGGCCTTAGATTCAGTCCAAAACCGGGAGGGGCAACGTTTACTGTGACGATTCTGTATGCTTTATTGTGATGCAGTCAGTTACTCTTATCGCCAGCGGCGACCTGCGCCTTTCCGCGAATCAAAAGTGTTGGGCCGCCCAGAATCGAACCGAAGAGGCCGTTACCAAGGCCATTAAAAGTTTCGGCATTGAGGTGAAGCGGGGACACCCGTATATCGCCGCCAAACAACATGGGTTCATCGATTCGCAGAAATATGGCATGGAGGTGTTTAGCCAGATTCCGGCCGAAGCGCCCCTGGTGGTTGTAGAAGCCGTCTGGCAATACAGCCATCATGTGCTATCGGGTTTGATCACCCATCGCGGCCCGATCTTGACCGTCGCCAACTGGAGCGGAGAGTGGCCGGGCCTCGTCGGGATGCTTAACCTGAATGGATCGCTCACCAAGGCCGGAGTGAAATACTCCACGCTGTGGTCCGAAGATTTCACAGACGAGTACTTCTTGAACCGCCTGAAGGCATGGCTTGACGGGAAGGCGGTTACTCACGATGCAAGCCACGTCCGTAGTCTCTCAATTCTCATACTGCCCGGCGACGCCGAGAACGTTGGATTTTCCGAAGCGCGGCGACTGCATCGCGAGAAAGCGATTTTGGGAGTGTTTGATGAAGGCTGCATGGGCATGTTCAATGCAATCGTGCCCGACCATCTGCTGAACCCGACAGGCATCTACAAGGAACGGTTAAGCCAATCAGCCCTTTATGCAGCCATGCGGGCCGTGCCCGACGCGGAGGCCTTGGCAGTGCGCCAGTGGCTGGATGCCAAGGGCATGAAATTCAAGACCGGCCCGAATCCCGAGACCGACTTGACAGACGGCCAGATTCTTGACCAATGCCGCATGTATATCGCCGCGCTCCGGATCGCGGACGATTTCGGCTGCGATACGATCGGCATCCAATATCAGCAAGGTTTGAAGGATCTGGCGCCGGCTTCCGACCTTGCAGAGGGATTGCTGAACAATAGCGATCGCCCTCCAGTGCAATCGGCCGACGGCGCCCGTGTTTTATACGAAGGACAGCCGCTTCCGCATTTCAACGAAGTTGATGAATGCGCGGGTCTGGATGCGATTGTCACCAATCGTGTCTGGAAGGCGCTCGGCTACCCACCCGAGAATACGCTTCACGATCTTCGGTACGGCGAAGACTACAAGGGCGACTTCGTCTGGGTCTTCGAAATCTCGGGCGCCGTGCCTCCGGAACATTTCGCCGATGGCTACAAAGGCGCGGTAAGCGAGCGTCAGCCGCCTATGTACTTCCGGCTCGGCGGTGGAACCGTGAAGGGAGTCAGCAAGCCGGGCGAAATCGTGTGGAGCCGTGTCTTTATCGAGGACGGCAAGCTGAAGGTGGACCTCGGCCGGGCCAAAGCCGTGAAACTCCCGCAAGAGGAGACAGAACGACGCTGGCAGATCACGACGCCGCAATGGCCGATCATGCATGCGATCACCTATGGAGTATCGCGCGACCAGATGATGGGTCGCATCAAGGCAAATCACATTCAAGTGGCGTATGCGCCGGATGCAGTTGCCGCCAACAAAGCCCTGGCAGCGAAAGCGGCCTGTTTTCGTGAGCTTGGGCTCGATGTAAGCATCTGCGGCACGGATAACGGGCTTTAATCCATCAGCAAGGAGCCGCCGCACGTGAGGGCCGGGCCGTTCAAAAGGCCCGTTCGCACCAGGCGGCTCTGCGTCGCGGACGTGAGCGGGAACCTGCTTTTTCCGGTAAAAGCGGATGATACGAGGCTAAACAGCATTCAGTTTGCTCAAAAGAAGGCGCGGCACGCAGCGTTGCGATAAACTTCTCGCTTTAGACATGTGGCACTCGATTCACATAAGAGTTCTACTTTCGATTTGCCTCGCATTTCCCTTCGCCGTCAAGCTACACGCTGAAGAGTATACGCTCGGTCCCGATTCGGAGGTCCAGGCCGGAGTCCCCAAAGGCACAGTTGCGAAGTATACCTGGACGAGCAAGGTGTTTCCCGGTACGGTGCGCAACTATTGGGTTTATACGCCGGCGGAATACGACGGGAGTAAGCCTGCCTGCCTCATGGTTTTTCAAGACGGCGGCGGGTATGTGAGCGAAAACGGAAGCTGGCGTGTGCCTGTCGTGTTCGACAACCTGATCCATAAGCGCGAGATGCCTGTGACCATCGGCGTTTTCATCGACCCCGGCGTGGTGCCGGCGCGTCAGCCCGACCAGCGCGAACGATATAACCGGAGTTACGAATACGACGCACTGGGAATCCAGTACGCTCGCCTCCTTTTGGATGAAATTCTGCCCGAGGTTTCGAAACACTTTAACATCTCCCGCGATCCAAACGATCGGGCGATCGCCGGGTCGAGCTCCGGAGCAATCGCTGCATTCACAGCGGCCTGGAACCATCCGGAAGCTTTTCATCGTGTGCTGAGCTTTATCGGAAGCTACACGGATCTTCGCGGCGGCGATATTTATCCCGCACTGATCCGGAAGACGGAGCCGAAGCCTCTCCGCATCTTTTTGCAGGACGGCGATCACGACTTGAATATTTATGCAGGCAACTGGTATCTAGGAAATCAAGGTATGGCGTCCGCTCTGAAGTACGCCGGGTACGACGTCAAATTCGTTGTCGGCACCGAAGGCCATAACGCCAAGCAGGGCGGAGCTATTCTTCCGAGCGCTCTTCGCTGGTTGTGGCGTGACTATCCTCAGACCATTAAGGCATCGACCGCCGGTGGCGACCGCATGTTTGTAACGGAAATTGCCGATCCCGGCAGCCCGTGGAAGGCAGTAGCCCAAGGCCACCAATTCGCGGATGGGCCAGCCGTGGATCTCTCCGGCGATGTCTACTACACGGACGTGCCCGCGAGCAAGATCTATAAGATCTCAACGGCCGGAAAGGTAAGCGTCTTCAAAGACCATGTAGGGCAGGTCACTGGGCTGATGTTCGGCGCGGACGGCCGTTTATACGCGTGCGAGGACAGCCAGCGAAAGATCATTTCATATGGGCCGGACGGCTCAGAGCAGGTCCTGGCAAACGGGGTCTATTCGAACGACCTGGCTGTGAGTAAGAACGGCGGTGTATACTTCACGGACATTGCCGCCCACGCTATCGGCTACATCAACCCTAAAGGTGAGATGCGGGTTGTCTACCGGGGCATTGAATTCCCGAACGGCATCGCGTTGTCACCGGATGAATCCCTGCTGGCCGTTGACGACTCGCGTGGCCGATGGGTGTGGTCGTTTCAAGTAGAGCCAGACGGATCGCTCATCGATGGCGAGCCGTTTTACAGGCTGGAAGCGCCGGATGAATCGTCGGCAACAGGAGCCGACGGCCTGACGTTCGACAGCCTTGGCTATTTGTATGTGACGACGAAACTGGGCGTCCAGATCTGCGACCAGCCTGGACGCGTTGTAGCAATACTAAGCAAGCCACAACCGGGGGCGCTGTCGAATATCTCGTTCGGCGGCCGCGATATGGATTACCTGTATGTGACGTCGGGCGATAAGGTGTATCGCCGCCGCCTTCGGCGCACGGGAGTGCGGCCGGGGGATCTGATTACGCCGCCCAAGCCGCAGCTTTAATCCGAGTCCGTGCCGTTTTAAACTTTTACTTGTTCCCGTACCGCCGCAGCAAATGCCTCAAATAGCTTCCGGTCCGCCGAACTGATTTCTATGCGGTCTTCGGGGTGCCATTGAACGGCGACAACGAAGGGCGCTGATCCGAACTCAAGCCCTTCGATGACTCCATCCGTGCTGCGCGCGGAAACTTGCAAGTCGCGTCCCAGCCGGTCGATTGCTTGGTGGTGCCGCGAATTGACCTGGTGGTCGCCGGGGCCAATGATGCTCGCGAGAAGCGTCTTGCCGTCCACGAGAACCGAATGGGCCGCGCGGTGCTGTCGAGGCGGGTCTTCCGGCTTTCGCACCACGTGGAGCGCCGATGAATCGAGATGCTGATGGAGCGTGCCGCCGAGGCAAACGTTCAGTAGTTGCATGCCGCGGCAGATAGCGAGCACAGGCATTTTGAGACGAAGCGCTTCGGAAAGAAAACCGCACTCCATCCGGTCGCGCGAATCGTCGGGTGAGTCAGTCTGGTCGCCACGCTCCTGACCATAGAGCGCGGGATTTACGTCGACGCCGCCGGTGAGCAGCAAGCCATCAAGACCTTCGAGAGAGGAAACAATGTCCGTCGTCAGTCGCACGGGATCAAGGCCGGCGGCGGCCACCGCAAACTCATACGGAACGATCTTGTTCTCTCCGCAAAACGTAACTCCAACTCGGCGCGCCATCGCTTCCAGGATAGCTGCTGTGCTTGTTCCATCGCTGCCGGCGAGAATACACTTGATGGGATGATGACCCTTTCTTCCCGCCGTTCGTTACTCGCCGCGATGGCGGGTTCGGCAACTCTGCCGCTTCTATCGCGAGCGGCAGCGGCCCGGCATATTCGTTTTGGCGGCCCTATCTTCCTCAAGTCCAACGACCCTCGCGAACTTGCCCGCGAGCACAGGCGACTGGGTTACAGCGCGGCGTACTGCCCCGCCGTGGAGATCGCCGACGCCGACGGCATTCGAGCCATTGAAAAAGCCTTCGCGGCAGAAAATGTCGTCATCGCGGAGGTGGGCGCCTGGAAGAACATGCTTGATCCCGATCCGGCGAAACGGAAGGCAAATTTGGATTACGTCGTCTCGCGGTGTCAACTCGCGGAAGCGGTGGGCGCGAAATGCTGCGTCGACATCGCCGGCTCTTACAATCCAACCGTCTGGTACGGCCCCGATCCGAGGAACCTCTCGAAAGAGTTTTTTGATGCAACTGTAGATAACTGCCGGCACATTATCGACGCGGTGCGCCCCAAACGAACTAAGTTCACGATTGAGATCATGCCCTGGAATCTGCCGGATGGCCCGGATTCATACGTTGAGCTGGTGCGAGCGGTAAATCGCCCCGCGTTCGGCGTGCATTTAGACGTTTGTAACGCAGTTAACAGCCCCCGGCACTTCTACAACAACGCAAATTTAATTCGTGACTGCTTTCAAAAGCTCGGCCAATGGATTGTTTCTTGTCACGCGAAAGACCTCGAGTGGGTTCCGGAATTTAACATACACTTCCGCGAAGTAGTTCCCGGCCGGGGGCAGATCGATTACGCCACCTACTTGAAAGAGTTAGCCAACCTTTCGCATGATGCTCCACTTATGTTGGAGCATCTAAAAACCTCGCAAGATTACGAGGAGGGTAAACGTCACATCCAAACTGTAGCCTCAAAAACCGGCATTTCATTCGCATAAACTCCTCCCTATTGGATTGTGCAGGCTAATGCACTATGAGAGCATGGGGGGGTGTCATTTGAGGGTTGTCGCTTTACCGCTGGATAAGTTCACCCGTTTCCGGCCTTCTCCGCAGTAAGCTTGCATCCCGGATGACACCACGGACCTGCCATTCGGGGAAGTGGAATGAGCACCGAGTTAGGAAGCGAACCTGCATGATCCGCTCCTTAGCTCGGGTGAAGGAGAGTAAAAGAAGTGTCCAGATTGTTTGTAGGAAATCTACCGTATAAAGCAACTGAAACGGATATTCAATCGTTTTTTGCGGAAGCAGGAGTTCAGATCGATAGCGTGAATCTCATGCGCGATCGATTCAGCGGCGAAGCACGCGGCTTTGGCTTTGTCGAGATTAGCGACGAGAGCCTCGCCGCTCAGGCTATTCAAGCGTGTAACGGCCGCCAGTTAATGGGCCGCGCTTTGGTCGTCAACGAAGCGCGCCCCGCCGAGCGGCGTGAACGCTCGGATCAAAACTACGGCAACGAAGGTGGGGGAAGGCAGCGGGATTTCGGCGGCAGCCGGAATCGGTGGTAATTTTCAAACACATTTACTGCAGTTTTTCCAGCATACCTACTACTGCATCCGCATTGGCGGCCACATCGATGGGCCTATTGCCGTACGTGGAAGTAATCGGTTCTCCGCCGGGCGTTTTTAGTTGTCCCGTGTGATAGCGGTAAATATAGTCGGGATCTTTGAGTAAGTTACCGGTGAGTACGCCCACAACGTGATCATCCGGCTGGATGGTATGGTTGGCGACTAATTTTCGGATCCCCGCGAGCGTCGCAGCTGAAGCAGGCTCGCAACCGATGCCGGCGCGTCCAATGACAGCCTTCGCATCCGCGATCTCCTGCTCGCTCACGCGTTCCACAACGCCGTTTGTCCGGCGCAATACAGACCATGCCTTCGGCCATGAAACCGGATCGCCGATGCGAATGGCCGTGGCGAGCGTCTCCGGGGATTCGACCGGCCGGAATCCGCCTTCCGACGGCGCCTTCATGAATTCGAAAAACGGGGCCGAACCCGCCGACTGAACTACCGCGATGTGGGGCAAGCGGCCAATGAGCCCAACCTCGTGCATTTCGAGAAAGCCCTTGCCGATGGCGGAGCAATTCCCGAGATTACCGCCGGGCATCACGACCCAATCGGGCACGCGCCAGTCCAATTGATCAACCATCTCAATCGCGATGGTCTTTTGTCCTTCGATTCGGAAGGGGTTGATAGAGTTCAGCAGATACAAGCCGGCCCGGTCGGCGATCTGACGAACGAATGCCAGGATCTGGTCGAAATTCGCATGCACCTGCAACGTTAGCGCTCCGTATTCGAGTGCTTGCGACAGCTTGCCGAACGAGATGTTTCCGTGGGGCAGGAAGACGACCGGCTTTAATCCGGCGGCGCTGGCGTAGGCTGCCATGGAAGCGGAGGTGTTTCCGGTGGAAACGCAGCCGACCAGCGTCTTCCCAAGCCGCACGGCTTGGGAGATTCCACATGTCATTCCGTTATCCTTGAACGATCCGGTCGGATTGAAGCCCTGGTGTTTGAAAGTGAGGGCGTCAAGTCCGGCGTATTGAGCGGCAAGCGGAGCGGCAAGCAGCGGAGTGTTTCCTTCTCGCAGAGAGACGATCTGGCCGACGTCCTCAAGAAACGGTATCGATTCGCGATAACGCCAGACGCCGCTCTGTTCAAGCGCTGAATTGTCCAACCGGCGATTGCGCCAGAGAGCCTTCCAACCCGAGGCGGCGGTGCAGTCCCAACAATAGGCCGCCTCGAGCAGACCGCCGCACTTAGGGCACTGGTAGAGCACAGAATCGATAGGGTACTCCTCACGACAGCTATCGCGGAAGCAGACCAGATACGAGCGCATGAGCCTTCATTATAGAAACCATGCCCCAAAAAGCCCGCCGCGCAGGCTGTGCGGGGGCGCCGCTGTTCGGAAGATAGAAGGCCAGGAAAAAGAGGGAAGAAGAGGCAAAAAAAGGGGCGAAGCAACGGGGAATCTGAGGTTGTGCTTGGCCCCTGTCCACGGTCGTTTTATAGGGCTGTTCGAACTATACCCTGGTAACGTCAGTTTTGGACCCGGAGTACTACTACAGTGCGATTACTAGCAAGAAACGGCGAAGGTGTGGGTCCCGCAGGCGGCGGGTATTTGCTTCGCTCGATCCGGGACGAATTACGTTTTGAAGGCACAGCAAAACAGCACCGTCTATGCTGATGACTGAATGGACCCGCTTGAAGAGTACACCGCGCGCAGCGAACGTTGGCGTGCCGCGCACCGCCTGCTCGAAGGCAAATTCATACGGATCAGCAACTGGCGTCTGGCGGTAATTGGAACCGCGATTGTGCTAGCGTGGCTCGCTGCCTCGCGATCGGCCGCTTTGGGTTGGTTCCTTCTGATCCCACTCGCCGCGTTTGTGGCCCTCGCGGTATTGCACGAGCGCGTCTTCCGAAAACAGCAATTCACGGCGCGAGCGCTCGCCTTTTACGAGCGGGCCCTTGCCCGGATGAATAATGCCTGGGTCGGGACGGGGAATTCCGGCGAACGGTTTCGGAACAGGGCACACGTGTACTCCGAAGATTTGGATCTGTTCGGAAAAGGATCTTTGTTTGAGCTAATCGCTTTGGCCCGCACGGCAACGGGAGAAAGGATGCTCGCCGAGTGGTTACTCGCGCCCGCCCCTCGCGAGGAGGTGATCGCCCGGCAACGGGCTGTGGAGGAACTTAGTAGCTGCCTCGATCTTCGCGAAGACCTTGCGCTTTTAGGCGAGGATGTGCGGTCCGGCGTAAATGCAGACGCGCTCGATCACTGGGGTTCGGCACCCCCGGCCGGCTTCACTCCCCTTGTCCGTTGGATCGCGTTGTTGTTAGCGGTCTCCGGTGTCGCTTCGGTCATCGCGTTTCTCGCTCATATCGTGCCCCTTTCTATATTTTTTGTGATTCTTGGATTGGATTTCGCGTTTATCGCCATCCATCGGAAGCGGATCGCAAGCGCAATCGAGGGAGTGGAAACGCCCGCAGTGGATCTCCAGATCCTGGCTTTGTTGCTCGAACGAATCGAGGGCGAAGCATTTAATTCTCCGAAACTGAAACAAATACGCGCAAGCCTCGAAGTGCGCGGGCTGCCTGCCTCGAAGCGTATTGCGCGGCTGAGGCGATGGGTTGAGATGCTGGATTCAAGCGAGCACCTATTCCTGCGCGTCATAAATCCGGCTGTGCTTTGGAAAGAGCAGTTAGCGATGGCGGTGGAAGCGTGGCGAGTCGAAAGCGGCCCGTTCATCCATGCCTGGATTTCGGCAGTCGGTGAGTTCGAGGCGGTCTCTTCTTTTGCGTCGTTCGCCTTTGAGCGCCCGGAATGGACCTTTCCCAACCTGCTAGAAGGATCAGTTCCGCACTTTGAGGCAAAAGACCTCCGGCATCCGTTGATTGCACCATTGAAGTGCGTTCCGAACGACGTAGCGATTGGTGGGGACACACGAGTGCTGATCGTCAGTGGTTCGAACATGTCCGGCAAAAGCACCTTGCTGCGGGCCATCGGCTTGAACGCGGTGCTCGCATGGGCCGGCGCTCCCGTAGCTGCCAATTCGATGCAGATCTCATCCATTCGGGTAGGAGCATCCATCCGTGTTCTCGATTCATTGCAGGATGGGCGATCGCGGTTCTATAGCGAAATCCTGCGCCTCCGGCAAATCGTCGATCTGGCAGGCAACGGCGCAGGCGTTCTGTTCCTGCTCGATGAAGTCTTGAGCGGCACTAACTCACACGACCGGCGGATCGGCGCGGCGGCAGTAGTGCGGGCGCTCGTGGCTCGCGACGCAATCGGCCTGATTACCACACACGATCTTGCGCTGGCGACTCTCGATCAGGACAAGAGCCTGGGTGTCGTCAACGTGCATTTCGATGACGAGATCGAAAATGGGCGCATCAAATTTGACTACCGCTTGCGGCCGGGGGTGGTTATCCGCAGCAACGCGCTCGAGCTGATGCGCGCGGTCGGGCTGCAGGTGTAGCGCCGCCATTACTGCAGATTCGGGGGACTTACGTTATGTCGATAGCGTCAACAATGCAAGCGGTCTATCTCGAAGACGGTAAGGTAACGATCCGCGATGTGCCTGTCCCGGAGCGTCCGTCCGGATTCGCGTTAATACGGCTGTTGAAAGGCGGTATCTGCAACACCGATTTGGAGCTGCAACGAGGCTATTACGGATTCTCCGGAATTCCAGGCCATGAATTCGTCGGCCAAGTGGTTGAGGCGGATGCGCCGGAGTGGACCGGAACCCGCGTGGCCGGCGAAATCAATCTCGCCTGCGGACATTGTGAATGGTGCCGGCGGGGGATAGGCCGGCATTGTCCTGCGCGAACTGTGCTCGGCATCGTAAACCACCCAGGCGCTTTTGCGGAATACATTCTGCTGCCCGAGGGAAACCTGCATCGGCTTCCCGACGAGATTCCGACCAACGACGCCGTTTTCATTGAGCCGCTGGCCGCCGCCTGCGAAATTCTAGAGCAGGTTTCTATTGAGCGTGGGAGGAGGGTGGCCGTTCTCGGTGACGGCAAGCTCGGCCTGCTGGTTGCGCAGGCGCTCCAGCAGCACGGAGCACGAGTCGTTCAGTACGGCCGGCACGCCGATAAGCTGCAAATTGCAGCAAGCACCGGTATCGAAATCCACGCCGGCGAGGTACCTCCGCGAAAGGAATATGAATTCGTGGTTGATTGCACGGGTTCGCCGGACGGCCTAGATGAAGCTGTTTCGATGGTTCAGCCTCGTGGCACCGTGCTCCTGAAATCGACTATACACGGCGAGGTCGCGGTGGACACCGCGCCGATTATCGTCGATGAAGTGACGCTTGTCGGTTCCCGCTGCGGCCGCTTCGAGCCGGCGATCGAGCTGCTACGCCGAAGGCGAATCGACGTTGCATCTATGCTTTCCGCGGAATTTCCGCTGGAGCGAGCACCCGATGCATTCATCGAGGCAGCAAAACGCGGCGTGTTGAAAGTGTTGCTGGTAGCCGGTTCCGAATGAGGAGCCGCATCTATGAAAGATCGGACTCTAAGAGCCCAACCACAGTAGCAGACCTTATCGCATTCGCCTGGCGCGAAACTCACCTTCCAGCTTCCACGTCTTGCCGTCAGGCTGCAACGATTCGCCGGTCCAAGGGAACGAGTACAGTGTAATCTCGGTGTACATTTAACTCATTCGTAATCTCCTTGCTGCAACGGATTTGGCGATTTGTCGAACTTCAATAGTGCTTTCCGCGCCGAGTTCGGAATGAACCCACGCGCATACCGGATACAGCCTCAGGGACGAATCCGTGTGTAGCCTTGCGCCTGACGCGGAAGAACTGCGCCGCAAGCTTCTGCGTGAGGGTAGCCTGGTGCTCGATATTAAGGTGATCCCTCGCGCCCGTTTTGCGGAGGTGTCGGAGCGGATGGCGAACGGCGCTCTCAAGGTCAAAGTGACCGCGGCTCCGGAAAAGGGTAAAGCAAACGACGAGGTTTGCGCGCTGCTGGCTGATTATCTGGGAGTGCCGAAGCGAAGCGTGCAAGTGATACTCGGACGAACTTCGCGGCAGAAACGTGTGCGCGTTTTACTATAGCGATTTCGTTTCAAAGCTGTTCGTAAGAAATTGAACTCTCTATGATGGTCTATTGACAAAAATGAGACCTCATAACGGGAGTAACTTTCGATTAGCGGCAAAGGCCGTTTTCGCGCTGGCGTTTACCGTAGGCGCATTGCTTGCAGCCGAGGGACCGCCGGAGTGGGCCTATGGGACGCGGCCCACCCCGGCATCTGAAGTCAAGCACAAGCCTCACGCCGCGCCTGACAACGGACTGAAGCATGTCCCTGGCAGCACCCTGGAATTTACCAGGTCACAGATCAACGATTTCTTTGGTCCTGCCGACTGGTTTCCGAACGATCATCCTAAGATGCCTGAGATTGTGGCGCATGGCCGTAAGCCACAGATCTGGGCGTGCGCCTTGTGCCATTACCCGGATGGCAAGGGGCGTTCGGAGAATGCCGGGGTTTCCGGTCTTCCCGTTTCGTACTTCATCCATCAGATCAACGACTTCAAAAACGGCCTCAGAAAGAGCGCCGACGTTCGGAAGAAAAATACGAATCTGATGATCGACTACGCGAAGGCAATGACAGACGACGAAGTGAGACAGGCCGCCGAATACTTTGGCTCGATGAAGTGGACGCCCTGGATCAAAGTAGTCGAAACGGAAAGTGTTCCGAAGACGCGGATCTCCGTCGGCATGTTTCTTCCATTGGAAGGCGGCGGAGAGGAACCGATCCGCGAGCGCATTATTGAAGTGCCGAAGGACACCAATGCAACCGAAGTGCTTCGCAATCCCAGATCGGGTTTCATTGCGTATGTGCCGCTGGGCAGCATTAAAGAAGGTGAAGCGTTGGTGACGACCGGCGAAAACAAAACTGTTCGCTGCGCAGTTTGTCATGGAACCGGTTTGAATGGCCTTGGGCCCGTTCCGGGTATCGCGGGCCGTTCGCCCAGCTATCTTGTGCGGCAGATGTATGACATGCAGCAAGGCTCCCGAAAGGGCGAGTGGACGGAACTCATGAAACCGGTCGTCAGCCGGTTGAGCGAGGAAGATATGTTGAACATCGCCGCATACGTCTCGTCGCGGACACCTGACTAACTGGCACAGTGCGAAAAGCCCACGCGACAGAGAGAGGGCGTCCCGTGCTCGTTGTAGCCTTGTCTTCATGAAGAGATTTGCCGGAGCGTTTTTGATACTGGCCTGTGCGGCCGCGTTGTCAGCGGCTGAGCGGCAGCAATTATTCAACGGGAAAGACCTTACCGGCTGGGCCAGAATTCCGCGCCACGAAGGCGCACCCGCCGATCAGAAGCCGGGAATTCGCGTGGAAGACGGGCTACTTGTGTCGCTTCCCGATTCTCCCGAGGACGATCTC
>JAICLJ010000147.1 GCA_025927575.1 Bryobacteraceae bacterium
ACCTTCCTGGCCAGGCGGGATGTTTCGGCCGACCACTTAGCGACGCTGTTTGGATCATTCATTGCCTCAGCGGCTTTCAGATTGTTATAGGCGAGGTCTACACTGTCGGCTCCGCCGGCCAGCGCCTTCTCTCCCGCCTCCAAAACCTTGTCATACTGCTTCTCCTGAAGATAGATAGATTGCAGTTGCCCGTAGACCCATCCCGCCTGAGAGCTTTTGGGATACGTCGTCAAAAATGCTTCCAGCATCGTTTGCTTGCGGGCGGCGTCCTGCTGCTCTGTAATTTCGGAAAGGGCTTTGCCCTCTGCCGTGCTGGCATCAATGAGAAGCTTCTGTCCCCATGAGGACGAACACAGGCCGGCGAGGAGTGCCACCGTCAGAATCAGGTTTTTCATACATCCCCCTATTTGAGCGGCACTTTATCACAGATTTGCGCGTCGCGGCGGGACAATTCTTAGGCGCTGGTTCGTAAGGCTCTGCCGATGTTCCGCGGCTCGCTTACCGTCGCAGCGATCCGTATTCGCGATTCGCCTCCTGGCTGTCTCCTTCTACCGCCGGCAAGCCGAATGTGGCGGTGAAGCGGAAGATAGAGCCCCGGCCTGGTTCACTCTCAACCTCGAGCCGCCCGCCCATAAGCGTAACGAATTCTGATGAGATCGCCAGCCCCAACCCAGTGCCGCCGTATCTGCGTGTAGGGGATTCATCGGCCTGCGAAAAAGCCTGAAAAATGAGGCCGTGCTTATCCTTGGGAATGCCAATTCCCGTGTCGGCGACGGAGAACTGGAGCGTCGCGGTTTCGCTGGAGAGTGCTTCACGAGTGACAGACACACGAATGCTGCCGTGCTCGGTAAACTTAATAGCGTTGTCGATCAGATTCACGAACACCTGTCCGAGCCGTACCGAATCGCCCACCAATGAACGCGGGACCTCTGGAGCCATTTGATACGTGAGATCCAAGCCCTTCTGGCGTGCCCGAGCTGCAAGCGTTCTGATGATGCCGCTCAGGCAGTTATCAAGATCGAAATCGGAATTCTTCAGAGCTAGCTTTTCCGCCTCCAGCTTTGAGAAGTCCAGAATGTCGTTCACGATCGAAAGCAGTTGATTCGAGGAGTGTTTAACAATTTCCAGATACTCTGTTTGTTCGGGGGACAAATCAGTAAGTAATGCGAGGTCTGTCATGCCGGTGATCCCGTTGATCGGTGTCCGGATTTCGTGGCTCATGTTCGCTAGAAACTGGCTTTTCGCGCGGCTGGCGGCTTCAGCAGCTTCCTTCGCCGTGATCAACTGCTCCTCGGCGCGGCGGCGCTCCGCGTTTTCCGTGTGCAACGCTTCGTTCACAGCGCGCAACTCAGCGGTTCGTTCCTGAACCCTTACTTCGAGTTCGTCCCGGGATTGCCGCAGCTCACCTTCCCTCGCTTTCAAGGCGGAAGTGCGCTCATCCACTAAGCGGAGCAGCAATTGCGCACGTCCCTTCAAATGGCTGATCCGCAATCGATAGGTTCCCGTTCCTAATCCGAGCAGGAGGAAGCCGCAGAATGCATAAAAAAGGTCGGTCTGGTAATAGTGAGGCTGGAGCTGGAACGGAAGCGTGGCTCCTTCGGCACTCCAGGCATGGTCGCTATTGGCCGCGACCACTTTGAATTGATAATCGCCCGGTGGAATGTTTGTGTAAAAAGCCTCTCGCCGCGTCCCGGAGGAAGTCCACTCTTTATCGAAGCCTTGCAATTTGTATTTGAATTGGATTTTTTCCGAGTCGATGAAACTGAGGGCGCTGAACGTGAACTGCAGTTGGCCCCTGCCGGGCGGTATTGTCAGATCCGGAGAGAGCTCAGCCGGTTTGTTGTCGGCCAAGAGTTCTTCGATGACCACCGGAGGCGGAACACGATTCGCCACGAGGTGGCGCGGATCGACGATCGCCATTCCTTTCATCGTCGGGAAGCAGAGCCGGCCATCCTGCAGCCGTGCGCCGGCCGGCTGAAATGCTCCATTGCATTCGCGGCTCCTCATGCCGTCGGTTGTGCCATAGACGCTGACGGGAATGGACGCCCGGCGCCCGGCAGCTAAATCGTCAAGGTCCTGACGGCTGGCTTTGCAGATTCCCCGGTTCGAACTCATCCAGAGGTTTCCCATCCCGTCGTCCAATATCTGCAGAATCGAATCGTCCAACAATCCGTTCTGCGTCGTGAATTTCGTGAACCTGCCGTTTCGGAAGCGATTCAGCCCGCCGCCGTTTGTCCCGAGCCAGAGGGTGCCATCCGCATCGCCGTGAATGGCCCAAATCACGTCGTTCGAGAGGCCGTCGCGCGAATCGAAAACCGTCGTGCTGCTATTCTGCAGCCTGTTCAGGCCGCCGCCACTGGTTCCCACCCACATCGCTTTCTGCGCGTCTTCGTAGATGGACAGGACGTTATTGTTCGAAAGGCCGTTCGCGGTCGTGTAGTTGACGAAGCGGCCTTCGGTGTAATGAGTGAGCCCGCTTCGCGTCCCGATCCAAACAGTTCCTTCATTATCCGTGTAAAGGCACTGTGCAACGTCGCGCGGCGCGCCCGTTCCCGGCCCGAAGGTGGAGATCCGGTTTTGATGGAACTTATCGATCCCGCGTCGGGTCCCTATCCAGATGTCGCCGTCGCGGTCTTCAGCGAGAGAGAACACCAGGTTGTCGCTGAGCCCGTCTCTGGTTGTGAATACGGTAAGCTTTCCTCCCTGCCAGCGGTTCAATCCGGCGTTGGTTCCGATCCACACCGCGCCCCTGCTGTCTTCGAACACTGGGAGTACGATATCGCTGGACAGACCCTCGTCCTTGCCAAGTGTAGTGAAGCTTGGGTTGCGGAATTGGCTGAGTCCCTGGCCTCCCGTGCCGACCCAAAGACTGCCCTCGCGGTCTTCACGAATCGCCCATATCTCAGCCGCCGGAAAGGCATCGCTGCCTCGGTGGGATGTCAACATTCCTTTTGAATATCGATTTAGCCCTCCTCCACCGGTCCCGATCCAGAGTGTGCCGGCATGGTCCTCAAACAAAGACCAGATCGCATTGCTGCTTAACCCATCCGCCGTTGTGTACCGTCTGATTCCAGCCGCCGTAACATGGCACAACCCGCCTCCGTTGGTGCCGGCCCACACGCCTCCGCTGTGATCGGCCAATACCGCTCGAATGTAACTGTCGCCAAGCACGTCGCGGCCGGTAATGTTCACAATCTTGTCGCCGGCGGCGGAGATCTTCGCCAATCCCGCGTGCGTACCAATCCAGATCGATCCGCCGTCGTCTCCCGTGATGGAAAACACGGAATTATCGGGCAGCCCGTTCGCCTTTGTCAGAATCTGGAACCGGCCTCGATTGAACCGGACCAGTCCGCCTCCATCGGTTCCGATCCACAACGTACCCGAGCCGTCTTCGTAAAGGGAAAGGACCGATTTATTCGGAAGGCCGGCTTGGTTGCTGAACGCGGTGAATCGGCCGTCACTGAGACATGTGAGACCTCCGCCGTTCGTCCCGATCCAGAGGTGCTGCTCGCGATCCGCGAACAAAGCGGTAATCTGGTTACTCTGCAGTTCAGGCGTGTTGCGCCGGTCAAATAACCGGAAGTGCAGGCCGTCGAAGCGCACCAGGCCTTCTTCCGTGCCCAACCAGAGATAGCCCTCGGTAGTTTGCGCGATCGCCAAAATCGCGTTCTGCGGCAGTCCCGAATCGGTATCCCAAACACGGTGAACGTATTGCGTAAGGGCCTTTTCCGGGTCCAGACTTGCCTGAGCCGAGGGCAGGATTATGCTGAGGAGGCCAAACCCCAAAACAAGGGTTTTCGTATGGATCCCGAGGCAGGGATTTCCAAAACAGAAACGTCTCAGCGCATTAAACACCGGGATCGGAGCTCTTTCCAGGAGCAAATTGAGAAAAACGGAAGAGAAAGCAGAGCGGCCGCGTCCGGAGCGCACTGATGTAATTCGCCACGCAAATCATCGGTGACTGTGGTTCTACGGAGCATATTCTGTTGTTTTTCTCACGAATGGCAAAATTTCCTTGAGTTGACTCACCCAAGTTTACGTTTAACCATTATAATTATCGATCAATTCAAAAGGAAAACAAGCACCAAAGCGGCTGCTTCCTTAATAGCTCACGCCGGATTGTTTTTCGGCACCTCAGGCTCACAGAATCCATTGCATTTGCTTACGTGGGCCGATTTCGCCTTACGCGCTGGATGTACCGGCGATTTGTTTCGGAGGATATGAACAGGTGAAAAAATACTTGTTCTTGGCGTTTATCGCTGTCTTTTCAATGTTTGGCGCCGACACTAACTCAAAGTTAGCGGCAGAACTCGGCCAAACTAACCCTAATTCCACAGTTAACGTCATTGTTCAATGGCGCACAACATCCATCGAGGCGCATCATCGCAAGGTTTCGGACCGCGGAGGCCGGTTGCATAGAAGACTCAAATCGATACGAAGCGCGTCCTATTCGCTGCCGGCTTACGAGTTGAACAATTTGGCGAACGATCCCGACGTCGCCTATATCACCCCCGATCGCCCGGTGAGAGCAAGCCTTGATTACACAACCGCCGCCATTAATGCCGGCGCGGCATGGTCGGCGCAACTGGATGGGCGCGGCGTTGGCGTGGCGGTGATCGATAGCGGAATCAATTCCAATCCCGACTTCGGCGCGAATCAAATCGTATATTCGGAGGATTTCACCGGCGAAGTTCCGAGCGACGGCAACACTGCGAATCCGCTGAACGCTCCGGATTTATACGGGCATGGCGAGCACGTCGCCGGGATTATCGGAAACGATGGAGCGACATCCCAGTGCAGCAACTGTACGCGGTTGCTGAAAGGCGTAGCGCCTGGAGTGAACTTGATCAACCTTCGGGTGCTTGACTCGACCGGCGCCGGTACCGACAGCACTGTCATCGCTGCGATCGAAAGAGCGATTGCGTTGAAAGACCAGTTCAATATTCGTGTGATCAATCTCTCAGTTGGCAGGCCGGTGTTCGAGGGTTACGAAATGGATCCGCTTTGCCATGCCGTCGAGCAGGCGTGGAAGGCGGGAATTGTCGTGGTGGTGGCTGCCGGCAACGATGGCCGCGATAATTCAATGGGAACCAACGGCTACGGCACGATTACCTCGCCCGGCAACGATCCTTACGTGATCACCGTGGGAGCGATGAAAGCCATGGGCACGTACAACCGAAGCGACGACCAGATCGCCACATATAGCTCCAAGGGGCCGACGCTGGTGGACGCCGTCGTAAAGCCGGATATTGTTGCCCCCGGCAATCAGATCGTCTCTCTGCTTTCGCAGAATTCAACGCTCTCGCAGGAGTTTCCCGCAAACATCGTTCCGCTTTCGTACTACCAAACGACGAACATCGACCACCCCTCGAGCACATACTTCACGATGAGCGGCACCAGCATGGCGACACCGGTGGTGAGCGGCGCTGTTGCGGACCTGCTTCAAGCCAATCCCGGCTTCACTCCCGATCAGGTGAAGGCGCGATTGATGCTGACAGCCTACAAGACATTTCCAACCTCCAGCACAGCCACCGATCCGACAACCGGCGAGACATTCACGGACTATTACGACATTTTTACCGTCGGCGCCGGATATCTGGACCTTGAAGCGGCGCTTGCCGATACCGATGTCGCAACCGGCACGGCGCTGTCGCCCTCAGTAGAATTCGATGGCTACTCAGGCTCCTTTTATATGATTTCCGACCCAAGCGCGATTTGGGTCACGCAAGGGATACATGCAGACAAGAGCGTGTGGGGCACCAAATCGGTGTGGGGAACGAAGTCGGTTTGGGGCACGTCGGACCCGAGCGGATTGAAATCCGTTTGGGGCACATCGGTTGCTCTCAATCCCCATACGGCTGGCGCCCTTAAGAGCGTGTGGGGGACCAAGTCGGTGTGGGGCACCAAGTCGGTTTGGGGAACGAAGAGCGTGTGGGGCACCAAATCGGTTTGGGGAACCAAGAGCATTTGGGGAACTAAATCGGTCTGGGGCACCAAGTCGGTCTGGGGAACCAAGAGCGTTTGGGGAACCAGCGCAGCGGATGCCGACGCAACTTCAGTTAACATCAACGGAGAGAATTAGCCTGTAGCAGAAACCCGGCCGGTGGGGACCTGAATTCATTCAGCATTCAGCACTCCGCCGGCCGGCTTCGTTTAAACCCCCGCTCCGCCTGTTCCCGTTTCTTGTGAAAGCATCCCGCCGGTCGGTGTTAAGAGGCCGCCATCAACCGGGATTGCCGCCCCAGTAATAAACGAAGCCAAATCGCTTGCGAGGAAAGCGATCGCACGCGCAACTTCTTCGGGCTGACCCATTTTGCCCCGGATGTGCAGTCGATCACAGGCAGCCAGCACCCGGTCCGGGTCGGAGTCGAGCGATGCGGCCCAGCGCAGCATCGGCGTGTCGATGGCTCCAGGCATCACGCAATTAGCCCGAATATTTTGGCTTCCATAATCGAGCGCGATCGATCGCGTTAATCCCAACAGACCGTGCTTGCTCACGACGTAATGCGCCGAGTTTCGTTGCGCAGTGACCGACTGCACCGATCCGGTAATCACGATGGCGCCGCCGCCCCGTTTAACCATTTCCGGAATGGCGAATTTCGACATTAAAAAGGCGCTTTTCAAATTTGCGTCCATCACTTCATCCCACTGCTCTTCGGTGATCGTCGTGACGGAGCCGTAGCGCTGAATTCCGGCATTGTTCACGAGCACGTCGATTCCTCCAAACCGGCGGACGATATCGGGAATTAGCCTCTCAACCTCCGGCCGCGAACTGAGGTCTGCCCGGAAATACTCGACCGCCGCTTCTGATTGCTGCGAAAAGCCAACGATCACACGATCCGCCGGTGCTTTTCGATCGACCATCGCGACCGCCGCATTCCTGTTCACAAATTCACGGGCGCAGGCCGCGCCAATGCCCGAAGCTGCTCCTGTCACCACAACTACTTTGCCGTTGAAGTTCATTGCGTCTCCGCTTTGAGTATCGCGCTGCCTCGCCGCAAAACCAGTAGAACGGCCCTTTCATTGACAGAACAATGCTTTACCAATAAAATCGACTCTTGCAAACTCCAATACAGTTGACGGGCATCACCTGGCGGCATACGCGCGGATATTTGCCGATGGTAGCGACAGCCCAGCGTTTCATGGAGTTGCATCCCCACGTCGATATCCGGTGGCAAGTTCGTTCTCTGCAAGAGTTCGCCGATTATCCGATTGAGGAACTGGCGAAGCGTTTCGACCTGCTGGTAATCGATCATCCCTCCACCGGACAGGTTGCCGAGCATGACGCACTGCTTCCTTTGGACGATTTCCTTCCGCGGCGCTTCCTGCAGGATCAGGCGCGAAATTCAGTCGGCCGTTCCCATGAAAGTTATCGGTTTGGCGGCCATCAGTGGGCTCTGGCGATTGATGTTGCCGCCCCTATCAGCGGTTGGCGACCCGATCTTTTGAAGGCAGCGGGAGCCGCCGTTCCCGATACCTGGCCCGATCTGCTGAGTCTCGCCCGGCGCGGGCTTGTTGCGCTGCCCGGCTTAGCGATCGACAGTCTGATGAACTTCTATATGCTCTGCGCGGCGCTGGGTGAAGACCCCTTTGGATTGCCCGATCGGATTGTAGATCGGCAAATCGGCATCACCGCGCTACAGATGTTGCGCGAACTGATGTCGCTCTGTGATGCGGAATGCTTTTGCCGAAATCCGATCGCGACTTGGCAGGAGTTGTCGATGGGCGATACCGTAGCATACTGTCCTTTCGCTTACGGCTACTCCAATTACTCGAGGCGAGGCTATTCGGAACATGTGATCGAAACAGGCGGGCTCGTCAAAGTTGATGGCGGAGGCGTTTGCCGCTCGACGCTGGGGGGCGCCGGGCTCGCGATTTCCGCACGGTGTCAGGACAAGGAGATCGCCTTATGCTATGCGCAGCATGTCGCCGGGGGCGATTGCCAAAAGACGATTTATTTCGATGCCGGCGGGCAGCCCGGCTACCGCGGTGCGTGGCTGGACGAAGAGGTGAACCGGCGCTGCAACAATTTCTTTTCAAGCACGCTTCCCACAATCGAGGCGGCGTATCTCCGGCCGCGATTCAACGGTTATCTTGCTTTCCAGGACGCGGCGGCGCCAATGGTGCATAAATACCTTGTGGAGGGCGGCCAGGAGAAAACGGTGCTCAACGAAATGAACCGTATGCTCGCGCAATTCCAGATAGAGGCGGAATAGTCGATTATGCGACCGCTTGAAGGGCTGCTGGTGATCGATTTCAGCCAATTCCTGGCCGGGCCTTCGGCGTCGCTGCGGCTGGCGGACTTGGGAGCGCGCGTCGTGAAAATAGAGCGGCCGCAAGGGGGCGATCTGTGCCGGCAACTCTACATTTCGAACCTCGAGCTGGACGGCGTCAGCACCCTGTTTCACTCAATTAATCGGAACAAGGAGAGCTTTGCCGCGGACCTGAAGAACCCGCAAGACCGCGAGCGCGTCCGCGAGTTGCTGCGTCACGCGGATGTCACAATTCAGAATTTTCGTCCGGGCGTGATGGAGAAGCTCGGCTTCGATTGCGAGACTGTGAGGGCGCTGAATCCCCGCTTGATCTATGGAGAAGTGACGGGCTATGGCAACCAGGGGCCATGGCGGAATAAACCGGGGCAGGATCTGCTGCTGCAATCGTTGTCAGGGCTGACCTGGCTCAGCGGCAATGCGGATCAGCCGCCGGTTCCGTTTGGGCTGGCTGTTGTGGATCTGTTCGCGGGAGCGCACCTGGTGCAGGGTATTCTCGCGTGTCTGGTGCGCCGGGGGATCACCGGAGCAGGCGGAAAGGTCGAGGTCAGCCTGCTTGAATCCATTCTCGATTTTCAATTTGAAGTGTTGACGACGCATTTGAATGATGGCGGCCAATTGCCGCATCGAAGCGCGGTGAATAATGCGCACGCGTATCTCGGCGCTCCCTATGGCATCTACGCCACGGCAGATGGCTTTCTGGCGCTTGCCATGGGCTCCGTCACCCGGCTCGGCGAATTACTGGGATGTCCGGCGCTGCTCGCCTACAGCGATCCGAAGTCGCTGTTCGATCGCCGTGACGAAATTAAGGCGATTTTGGCGGCGCATTTAAAAACCGGCGCTACAACGCAATGGCTCTCTATTCTGGAGCCCGCCGATGTGTGGTGCTCGGACGTCTACACCTGGCCCAAGTTATTCGAGCAGGAGGGCTTTCAGGCGCTCGATATGATCCAGGAAGCCGGCACGCAAGCGGGTGTGAGGCTCAGGACAACGCGCTGTCCCATACGGATCGACGGTGAACTGCTGAAGAGTCCGCGCGGCGCTCCTCGACTGGGTGAACATACGGAAGGGCTTGCGCGAGAGTTTTCTTTACCTTGAACACAAAACCATGACAAACCCCAATCCCGATCCGGCTAAGCACAAAGAAATTGCAATCTGGAATGCCGAAGATTGGCATTACGAAGATTTCGAGATCGGGGAGCGCGCGCGTTCCATCCGGCGTACGATTTCCGAGGGCGAGAGCATGATGTTCAATGCGCTGGTGCTCGATATGCACCCGTATGTCGCGGACGAAGTATTTGCCACCGAAGAAGGCGTGTTCGGGCGGAGGCTTGTTGCCGGCGCGATGGTTTTTAGTCTGGGGCTTGGCCTGATGGCGCATAACTGCGTCCATACCTTCAGCTATGGCTACGACCGGCTGCGTTTCATCAAACCGGTTTTCATCGGCGATACGATCTATACAATTCGCACCAATTTGGAGAAGCGGCCGAGATATGCGGAGATGGGTATGGTGCGTGTTGCCTACGAGGTATTCAAACATCCAGGAGAACTCGTACTTTACTGCGAGCATTTACAAACGGCGAAATATCGCGATCCTTCGGCGTTTCAAGATCAGGTAGAGAAGCCGTGAAACGCAAGCAATCGTTCCGCATCGCGGTGCGTAAGTTCGATCCCTTCGAATCGGCCGTGCGCAAGCAATGGGCTGCCTTCGAGACGCAAGCACGGACGGGACTGGTGCTTGACGCGCAAGCGTTCGAGTTGCACCCGCTGGTCGAAACGCTGTTTACGGTTGACGGACTGCGGCGCGGCGACTGGGATGTGGCGTTCCTGAATACCGATTGGATTGCCTCGGCGAATGCTTCCGGATCTGTGCTGGATCTCGCTCCCTTTCTGCGCAATCGCCCCCCCGATGGCTATCCCGATGGCTGGAGCGCTTCTTTGCTGCGCCTGCAGGATATCGACGGCCGCGTGCTCGGCTTGCCGTATCACGACGGACCCGAGTGCCTGATCTATCGCAAGGACTTGTTTGAAGATCCGAAGCGGCAGAATGCGTATCGAACGGCTTTCGGAGCTCCACTTGCGCCGCCCCGGACATGGGATGAGTTTCATCGGGTGGCCCGATTCCTTCAACGGCCGGAGGAAGGCCTTTACGGCGCTGTGTTTGCGGCCTTCCCGGATGGCCACAATACGGTCTATGATTTTCTGCTGCAGTTGTGGACGCGGGGCGGGGAATTGATCGACGATTCCGGTCGCATTCAATTTAATACGCCACAGTGCAAGGAGGCACTCGGCTTCTACCGGTCGATGCTAAAGGACAATTCCGCCGTGCACCCGGATTGCCGCGAGATGGATTCCGTGAAGTCCGGCCTCGCGTTTGCCGCGGGCGAAGTAGCGATGATGGTCAACTGGTTCGGGTTTGCCGCCATGTGCGAAATACTTCCGGAGTCCCGTGTGAAGGGCCGCGTCGATATCGCAAATGTGCCTCATGCCCCGGGTTTCAAGTCGACGTCGTTGAACATTTACTGGCTTCTGTCGATAGCCGCTGGAAGCCCGCACAGCGACGTTGCGTATCCGTTTTTACGACACTGCATGTCGGAGCGGATGGACAAGCTATTGACGCTCGAAGGCGCGATCGGCTGCCGGCGATCCACATGGGCCGATTCGGAGATCAATCGTACAGTTCCGTTTTACAACCGGCTGGATGACCTGCATGCGAATGCCAGGGAACTGCCCCGCCGGGCGGATTGGCCGGAGATCGCAACTATCGTTGATGAACTGGTGCTGCGGGCCATTCAAACGGAAAAGTCAGTCAACGAACTTCTCCGGAGCGCCGCCAAGAAGGCGCAAGGCCTGCGGCTGAAGCAGATCGCCAGGCACTAAAGGCCAAGGAGCCCTCTATGAACATCGAGATTCTATTGGGCGCGGGCATTGTGCTCGCCGCCGGGGTGCTGCAGGGTTTGTTCGCGGTCCCCATGAAGTTCGCCCGCCGTTGGAATTTCGAGAACATCTGGCTGGTGTTCGCGTTCTCGGGCCTCGTCGTATTTCCGTGGCTGCTTACTTGGGCCACCGTGCCCCAGTGGAGTGAAGTGTACCGGCTCACCTCGACCAAGACCATTGCAGCAATAGCGGGATTCGGCGTTTGCTGGGGCGCTGGAGCGACGCTCACCGGCCTGGGGTTGAGTATGTTGGGGATTGGGCTTGGCCTCGCGATTATTCTGGGCCTGAGCGCTTCGATCGGGTCGCTGGTGCCGCTGCTTGTGTTGACTCCTGAAAAGCTCGGGTCTACCCAGGGCCAACTTTATTTCGCCGGAACCGCCGTGATGCTGATCGGCATTGCGCTCGCGGCGCGCGCCGGATCGCTGCGCGACAAGGACAAGGAGCCCGAGACACCGGATCGCGGCGTCGCGGTCAAAGCATCATTTCTTGCGGGTCTGATGGTCTGCATTGGCTCCGGTTTGCTTTCGTCGGCTCTCAATTTCTGCTATGCATTCGGCACGGAAGCTCTGGTGCATGCGCGTGAACTGGGCGTTTCCCAGGTGTGGATGTCGAACGTAGTGGCGGCTCCGGCGACCACGGGAGGGTTTTTCGCAAACTGCCTGTACTGTGTTTACCTGTTGCGAAAGAACTCGACGCTGAAGAGGTTCTGGATGCCCGGTTCCGGCCTGAACTGGTTTTACGGCTCTTTGATGGGAGCGTTCTGGTTTGGAGGACTCGCCGTTTACGGGCTCGGCGTCTACCGAATGGGTGATTTCGGTACAGTTGTCGGCTGGCCGCTGCTGATGGGAACGATCATCGTGACGAGCAATGTCGCCGGAGTTCTCACCGGTGAATGGAAAGGCGCGGCCGTGCGCGTCCGCGGTTATCTCGTGTCCGGAATGATCGTCATTCTTGTGGCGTTGTGGATTCTTGCCCTGGCGCAGAAATCGTGATGGGGCGAAAGGCGTGCGTCCGGCCGATCCTAGCTGTCTTTTGTCCTGCGGCGAAGTGGACGAACTTCATCGTTGAGGATGTTTTCCATCGACCTTCTGAACAGGCCCTCGTCGCCCCTGTCTGCCGCCCCTTGAAACCGAGAGGCAATCCGCTGTCTTTCATCAAATTCGGAAACTGCTAGAGAGTCATTAGATTGAGGATTATCGATTATCGTATTCAGGTAGGTGGATCGTTCAGACGGCGCCCGATTCAACAACTCAGTTAC
>JAICLJ010000273.1 GCA_025927575.1 Bryobacteraceae bacterium
ACAATATGCCCGCAACTACTTCTTTTTGTGAATACTACCCGCCGCTTCAAACGCCCTTCCGAGGTATTCCAGAGCGTGGTGCAAATCGGAGTCGCCGGAGAGTTCAAACATGAACCACCGTGCCTTATCTTTGTCGAAGGCAGCGATTCGCTGATCTTTTTCTATCAGAGACTGCCAGCTGCGATCGGCGGAGTTGATGCGGAAGGCGACTGCGTTGCCTTTGAAGATGCTGCGCGTGCGCGGCAACAAGCCAAACATAGTCTTCCCACGAT
Organism: Bryobacteraceae bacterium; assembly: GCA_025927575.1. GTDB lineage: Bacteria > Acidobacteriota > Terriglobia > Bryobacterales > Bryobacteraceae > KBS-96. Next base: position 273 of record JAICLJ010000273.1, read on the forward strand.
AAAGCGCCGTGAACCCAAAGAAAGATTTCAGGGTGACTTGCGGCCACTCGCTCAGTTCGGTAGAGAGCGCTGTTGACCAGGCCTTCATCTGCTCGGAAAGCGGCGGTAGTTGCTCGCGCTGCCGTATCTCGCCTTTCACAGAGCGACACCTCAGTTTCGAATATCGGCAATGAGTTGCTCTACTTCCTGCTTGAGCGCCGCCGTCAGCGGAAGAAAAGGCAAGCGCGCCGAGCCGCCGTAGTACCCGTTGAAATCCATTGCATATTTGAGGCCGGGGATACCCAGCTCGCTGCCAACCCGCTGGGCCGCTCTGGAAATGCGTTCCTGCTTGAGACGCGCCAGTTCAGCATCGCCCTCTTTCCAAGCGGCATAGATTTCATAGCAAGCGGTCGGAGCAGGACACGCGAATGCCAGAATCGCTCCGACAGCTCCGGCGTCAAGTGAGACCTGCAGTTTGTGGGCGGCTCCGACCAGCACTTGGAATCCCACTTCCTTCTGCCGCGTCTTCATCTTGCCCACGACAGTGACTGCCGCGGAAGACGGTTTCACCTCTTTCGATCCCGACAAAGCGCCAACCGGAATAAGTTCGCCGCCATTGGCCGACTCACCCCCGGCGGCCGCTAGCATGCGTGGCGTCACCGCGTCGAAGGTCTCGGTCACGGTTGCGCTCCGCTTGATGTGCCGCGTCCTTTCCACCATGTTTCGCACTTTCTCTACGTCTCCGCTCGATTCCTTGATTCCAATCAGATTCGGGTGCTCGGCCAGTTCGATTACTACCTCGGCAGGAATGTCATAGCCGGTCGCTTGCGGGAAGTTGTAGATGATCACCGGAAGCGGCGAGCGGTCCGCCACCGTGCGATAGAAGGCGAGCATATTCGCCGGCAGCATCTGCTTCTTGTAATAGTGCGGCGTGCGCACCATGGCGACGTCATACCCGAGCTCTGCCGCGTATTCGGTCAAACGCAGCGTTTCGATGGCGGACTCGACGCCGGTTCCGGCAATTAGCACTTTGTTCGGGGCCGCAGCCTGGCGCGCGACTTTCAAGACATCGCGCCGCTCTTGATCGGATAGCATGAGCGCTTCCCCGGTCGATCCCAGCACTACGATTCCGGCGACCGGCGTTCGCGAAAAGCGCTCGACGTTGTGCTCCAGCTTTTTGTAGTAAACCTGCCCGTCAGGATAGAAGGGCGTGGTAATGGGAGGGAGAATGCCGTGCAGCAGCATAGTATTGCTAAGCCTATCAGTTCCGAGGTGGAGAGAGCATAGGAATTGCTTCGCGTTTGTTGCGGCGGCAGACACGGAAACCAGTATCATTCTCCTGACCCAGAGTGGATTCCAATGACTCTCGGATTACCCTGCCAACCGGCAGGCCGGTGCGACGGGATTTCTCCCGCAAGCGCCTTAGCAGGTCCTCGGAAAGGCGGACCGTAATTGTGTTACTCATTTGGCAATGTTGTAACACAGGCTGGTCTGCCGCCCGAATCAGGTACTCGCTTGCGCCCCGGCCGGACGAGGCGTCCGCCCCTATACAAGACTATCCCGCCAGACGTCGGACGCCTACGCCGCGATCGGCATGCAACTGCTGCAGCGCACGGACCTTTACTTCTCCGCGCTGCAAAGCCGCAATCCCCTCCGCTGCCGCACGGGCCGCCGCTAATGTAGTGATCGTCGGAATGCGCGCCATCACCGCCGCGCGCCGGATCGCCTTCTCGTCAAACCAGGGCTCCTGCCCGGTGGGTGTATTGATGACCAGTTGAATGCGCTGCCCTTTGATGAAATCTACGACGTTCGGGCGCCCTTCTTTCACCTTGTAAACCCGCTCCACATTCATGCCTGCAGTTTCCAGCACGTCCGCGGTGCCCGAGGTCGCAACCAGTTTGAATCCCATGTCGACGAATTTGCGAGCCACCGCAGCCACCTGGCGCTTGTCGCTATCAGTGACACTGATGAAGACGGCGCCTTGCGTCGGTAATTTCTGGCCGGCAGCGAGTTGAGCTTTGGCGAAGGCTTCTCCGAAATTGTCCGCCACTCCCATCACTTCGCCCGTCGACTTCATCTCCGGCCCCAGTACCGTATCTACGCCGGGGAACTTGCTCCATGGGAACACAGGAGACTTCACGTAATACCAGCTTCCGGTGTCGAGATCGGCGCGGCGCTCGATGAACTCCGGCAAAAATTCACGCAACTTGCGGCCGGTCATCAGCCGCGCCGCGATCTTCGCCATGGGCACGCCTGTCGCCTTGGACACGTAGGGCACCGTGCGCGAGGCCCGCGGATTCACTTCCAGAACGTAAACCTTGCCGCCCTTCGCTCCATTCCCGGAGCCGCCATTTCCGCGTGGAATGGCAAACTGGATATTCATCAGCCCGACAACCTTCAGCGCTTTCGCCAGCTTGAACGTGTACTCGCGCATACGATCAAGCAGAGCATCCGGAATATCCACCGCAGGCAGCACACACGACGAATCGCCGGAGTGAATCCCCGCCTCCTCAATGTGCTGCATAATTCCCCCAATCACGACATCGTCGCCATCGGAGAGCGCGTCCACGTCTACTTCGATCGCGTCTTCCAGGAAGTGATCGATCAGGACAGGACGATCGTGCGAATATTCCACCGCCTCCTGCATGTAACGCACAATCGACTGCTCGTCGTAGGCGATCACCATGGCTCGCCCGCCAAGGACGTAGGACGGCCTGACGAGGACTGGGAAGCCGATACGTTTCGCTCCCGCGACAGCTTCTTCAATCGAGGTAGCCATAACACCCGGGGCTTGAGGGATTTGCAAATCTTCCAGCAGCTTGTTGAATTGCTTGCGATCTTCGGCCAGATCAATCGATTCCGGTGAGGTGCCAATGATCTTCACGCCTGCTGCTTTTAATGGAAGCGCAAGATTGAGCGGAGTCTGTCCCCCGAACTGCACAATCACACCGACGTCGGCGCCCTTGGAAGTTTCATGCTGGTAAATGGCCCACACGTCTTCGAAAGTCAGCGGCTCGAAGTACAACCGGTCGCTGGTGTCATAGTCGGTCGAGACGGTTTCAGGATTGCAGTTGATCATGATGGTCTCGTATCCGTCATCGCGCAGCGCGAATGATGCGTGACAGCAGCAGTAATCGAACTCAATTCCCTGCCCGATGCGGTTCGGCCCGCTACCCAGGATGATTACTTTCTTCTTGTCGGTCGGCGCTGCTTCGTCTTCATCTTCGTACGTCGAGTACAGATAGGGCGTGAAGCTTTCGAATTCAGCGGCGCAGGTATCCACCCGCTTGTAGACCGGCATGACTCCATACTTCTTGCGCAGATGCCGCACCTTGTCCTGTGTCTCCAGACGCCAGACCTGCGCCAGTCGACCGTCTGACAATCCCATGCGCTTGGATTCGCGCAACACATCCGGCGGAATCGATTCCATCGGGTGCTTTTCCAATTCGAGTTGCTGGTCGTTGATCTCCTTCAGTTGGTAAAGGAACCACGGATCCATCGACGTCATCTTCGCGATCTGCTTGACCGTGTGCCCCTGACGCAAGGCATAGCGCACGTAAGCCAGGCGCTCGGGATGAGGCGTGACCAACCGCTGGGTCAGAATCTTCGGCTCGATCTTGTCGGATCCAACTTTCTTGCCCGTATCAAGTGAGCGAATCCCCTTCATCAACGCTTCCTTGAAGGTTCGGCCAATTGCCATCACCTCGCCCACGGATTTCATCTGTGGGCCGAGCGTGTCGTCAGCACCCGGAAATTTCTCAAACTGCCACTTCGGGATCTTTACGACAACGTAGTCGAGCGTTGGCTCGAAGCACGCGGGAGTCTTGCGCGTGATGTCGTTCGGAATCTCATCCAGCGTGTAGCCGACCGCGAGTTTGGCGGCAATCTTCGCGATCGGGAATCCAGTCGCCTTCGAAGCCAGCGCTGACGAGCGCGACACGCGCGGGTTCATCTCGATCACGACCATCCGCCCGGTCTCGGGATTCACGCCGAACTGAATGTTCGATCCCCCAGTGTCAACGCCGATTTCCCGGATCACCGCGATCGAGGCGTCACGCATTGCCTGGTATTCCCGGTCCGTAAGCGTCTGCGCGGGTGCGACCGTGATCGAGTCCCCCGTGTGCACACCCATCGGATCAAAGTTCTCGATCGAGCAGATGATAATGACGTTGTCTCTCGTGTCGCGCATCACCTCCAGCTCAAATTCTTTCCAGCCGAGCACGGATTCTTCGATCAGAGCTTCGTGCACGGGCGAGAGGTCGAGGCCGCGGGCCAGCACTTCGCCGAGTTCCTCGCGGTTGTAGGCAATCCCGCCGCCGGTACCTCCGAGCGTGAAGGATGGGCGAACGATGACTGGGAATCCAATCTTCCCCGCAAATTCCAGACCGTCTTTCGTGTTGTTGACCAGCGCCGACTTCGGGACATCGAGCCCGATTTTCTGCATCGCGTCCTTGAAGAAGAGGCGATCCTCGGCTTTTTTGATCGCCGCCACGTTGGCGCCGATCAGCGTCACGTCATATTTCTCGAGCACTCCGCCGTCGGAAAGTTCAATGGCCAGGTTCAAAGCGGTCTGCCCGCCGACGGTTGGCAGCACGGCAAAACCGGCCCCGGGCGACATCTCGCGCTCGATGCGGATGATCTCTTCCAGATACTCCAGGGTGAGCGGCTCGATATACGTGCGATCGGCCGACTCCGGGTCGGTCATGATGGTCGCCGGATTCGAGTTCGCCAGCAC
>JAICLJ010000200.1 GCA_025927575.1 Bryobacteraceae bacterium
TACAACGCATCAGGCCCGCTCAAACGCCAGCCGCCGCGCTCGCGTAGTCGCCAGCAGGATGTTCGGATCAATTTCGATTTCCACACCCGGCTGGCCCGCGCCGATGAGAACTGTGTCGAAAACAAACAAACCCTCTTCCATGAGGACGGGCAGGTTTTCGATGCCCAACGGCGAGACTCCGTTTGGTGGATAACCAGTGAGAGAGAGCAATTCCGAAGCGGGAGCTACCTCAATTCGTTTCGATGCCAGCTCTCTGGCAACGGCCGTGAAATCGACCTTTTTACCCATGGACGCGACCAGCACGGCATGCCGCCCATCCGCGGAGCGAACCAGGAGAGTTTTCGTGATTCGTTCTAGCGGGTAGCCAAGCTGTGCGGCAAAGTCGGCCGGCGTCCGAATGGGTTGCGGAAAATCGCTATGGCGACGAACGCAATACTTACCGGCGTGCGCCTGGAGCGCTTCCGAAACTTTAGCGTTCACGGTTTGTGGATTCTTTGGGCTGTAGGGTCAGGTCTGAGGATTCGAGGGCTTCAACCATAAGCTGTTTGACTTCGCGGGGAATATTCTTCCCGAAGCGGTTCAAATAGGCGATCAACATATCCGCATTACCTCGTTTCCCGTGCAGGAAGGGGAAATCGGAAGGAACCATGTTTCGGATGGCCAGCAGCGGCAGCGGCGATTGCAGCGGGTGGAACGAATCGTTCCACAGTCCTGGTTCAGGACACCCTTCGTAGAACTGTCCCAACATGAGCCCGCGCTTCACGAAATCCGGCTTGAGCTTTTTTTGCAGAGCTTCAAGCTCCGTGCGTGCCGCCACGGCAGAGACTTCAGGGAACACAATCAAGATCGTCTTTAACAGAGAATCGGATTCGGTTCGCGGCTCGAGTTCAAGGAATAACTCTCGGTAAGCGTCGACGACTTGGGACGACTCCTCCAAATCGATTGAGGAACCGCGCCGCACAGTCAGCCAGAAGAGTCGATGATGCAGCGAAGGCTGCGTAAACGGGCAGACCGGGCCTTCGCGGCCCAACTGCGGATTCGGCTTACACAAGAACTCCCGAGCCCAGCGAAGGATGGTCTTACAAGCGTTTACTTCAAAATCGGAGAGACCGGTGAGCTCTTCCGACTCAATTTGTGAGGCATTAATGAGCGTCAGGGCGCTCCGTTCTGAACCGTTCGTTGAAACTGACATGCTTTTACGTTTAGAGTCTAACGTTCCGAGTAAAAAAACAAGCCGGCTATCCGCTGAACCGGTCCTCGATTTGCGTGGCGAGCAGTCGGGCATGGCGCTCGTTGAGCAACTCGTCGTGGTCGGTCTCAATATGCCGGACGTCGAGCTTTCCGGTGATGAGCTTTTTCCAGATAAGTTCCAGTCCTTTGGCCACTTCCGGCGCCGGTTTTGCCGCCAGAAACAACAGGACATTCACATTCAGAGGCCTGGGAGAATAGTTGCGAAGCGCGAGCAGAAACGCACTTACCGAATCCAGCGGGAAAGCCGGGAGGTGAAGTTGCTTCGCCACGTTATACATCTTCAGTTTGAAAGTCGACCACATCCGCGCCATGTCCCGCCCGACTACGAGCCGCCGTCTGTCATGGTCGAGTACGCGCATCTGCGACATTCGCCGCGCAAGACCCTCCGTGGCGCGCAGCCAAGCCGAGCGCTGGTTCGGCGCGATCACCGGGGAAAGAGAATGCGGGTGCAGGTAGGAATCGAACAAAACCAGCAAGTCGACGGTTTGGCCGCGATCCTGCAGCAGCCGCGCCATTTCGAAGGCGACCAAGCCGCCCGCGGAGTAGCCGCCCAGGAAATAAGGACCGGACGGCTGGATCTCCGTAACGAAGTTCAGGTAATCGGCGGCCATCGCTTCTATGTTTGTGTGCGGTGCTTCCTTGCCGTTCAATCCTCGTGCCTGCAACGCATAGAATGGCCGCCGCAAACCCATGTGCGCGCTCAGCCCCTGAAAGATGAGCACGTTTCCGCCGATCGGATGTACACAAAAAAAGGGGATTCCCGTTCCGTGCTTCCGAATGGGAACAAGTGGGGACCATCCGACCTGACCGGTCTCGCCTGCGACGATTTTGGCCAGCAGCCTAATGGTCGGAGCCTCGAACAATGCGGAGAGTGGAAGAACCTTCTTGAAGCGATCGGCGATTTCTGCAAACATTCGCGCCGCGAGAATCGAGTGGCCGCCGATCTCGAAGAAATTGTCGGTTGTCTCGATAGACGATCGCTTCAGCAGCCGGCGCCATATTCCGAGCAGCTCCTTCTCAATTGGGTTCGCCGGACTGGTGTGGAGCACCGATGAATCCTGAACCGTCAGTTCCTCGCGGCTCAGTGCAGTGCGATCGATCTTCCCGTTGACGGACGTTGGCAAGCGGTCGATACGGACGAAATGCGACGGCACCATATACCCCGGCAGTCTGGAAGATAAAAACGATCGGAGGTGGTCCGGTTCAAGTGAGGCGGTTCCGTTTAGCCGGTAATAAGCGACCAGTGTCTTCTCCTGGCGATCGTCTTCGTGCACTACGACAGCAGACTCGGATAGCGCCGGATGGTCGCTTAACAGCGCTTCAATTTCCTCTAATTCGATACGGAAGCCGCGGAGCTTTACTTGGTTGTCCAGGCGGTGCAGAAATTCGAGTTGCCCGTCGGAGAGTTCGCGCACCAAATCCCCGGTGCGGTAGACCCGCTCCTGGACGCCATGACCGCTTGCAAACGTGACGAATCTCGATTCGGTTAGCTCAGGGTGATTCCGATATCCTCTCGCCAGACAATCGCCACCGATATAAAGCTCGCCCGGCTGTCCTCGTTGGACCATGTCCCCATGCTCATCGACCACAAAGAGGCGAACGTGAGGAAGGGGCCGCCCAATGGGCATCGGATTCTGTCCGGGCTGTACTTGGCAGGTGGTCGCGACAATTGTGGTCTCCGTTGGGCCGTAGTGGTTCCAAAGAGCCGACGTTCTGTCCAGAAGTTGTCTCGCGAGCCATGGATCGAGATTCTCTCCGCCCGTGATGGCCCGAAGTTTATCGCTGCCGCGCCAACCGCTTTCGAGGAGCAGTCGCCAAAGCGCCGGTGTGGCAAACAGAATCGTTGTGCCGGAATCCTCGACAGCCGCCCGAAGCAGATCGCTTTGCATCGCGTGATTTGGAGGAAGCAGAACGACGCGGGCGCCGGACACCAGGCCCAGAAAGATTTCTAGTCCCGATACATCGAAGGATTGCGAGGTTACGGCCAATACGGTGTCATCTTCCGTCACGCACAGTTCCTGGCGAATGGCCTCAACGTTAAACGCGAAACCCCGATGAAGAATTTCCACCCCTTTCGGACGGCCCGTGGATCCCGATGTATAGATGACGTAGGCCAGATCGTCGCCGGAAGCCTCGTCCGTGCAGTTTACGAGAGCAGCCGAGGGCCTGCGGGCCAGCAGGTCCTCTATGAGGCAGCACTTGCCGCTGCCGAACTTGGCTTTTAGGCTCTTCTCTGTGATGACGAGGCTGGCGCCGGAGTCCGAAAGCATGAACTCCAGGCGCTTTTGGGGCACCGTCGGATCGATGGGCAGATAAGCCGCTCCTGACTTCAGAACGCCCAGGATCGCGGTGACCAGTTCCAGCGACCGCTCCAGGTAGATCGCAATCAAGACACCAGGCCGGGCGCCTGAAATCCGGAGACGACCCGCGATCCGGCTCGCCTCAGAATCGACTTGCGCATAAGTCAATTGCCGTCCGCAAAACTCGAGACAGACTGCTTCGGGCCGTTTGCTCGCTTGCTCCAGGAAGAGATCGAGGAGGTAGTCCTCCCGCACCGACTCAGCTTGGCGCTGCCTCATTCTCGCGATTTTTCCTTAGGATAATCGAACACGCCGTCGGACTCAATTATATCGTGAGCAGAGGCTCCATCCGACCGGTATAAAGGCATGAAGTACCGTGAGTCATTACCGGCAGGGGAGCGTGCACCGGCTCGGTCTAATTCGATCAGTCTACTTGGCATCCCCTTCGACATGATATAGCGAGCCGAAAATTGCCCTAGCGCCCTGCCGCCCAACGTAAGCTCACACTGTAGCATCGAAACCGGGCAAATGAGGGAGGCAGACGATCAGATCGTCTACGGAGGGGTCGCAGAGTCGCCGGTCCGGAGCATGAAAAAGCTTGGCTCATAACCAAAGTAACCACCAATGGCGCCGTCTGGCCGGTTTCTCAAAATGCTGGTAGTCCTGGCGGTCGGTCCACGTGCCTCCCCAAGTCCAGCCTTTTTTCTCGAACAGGTTCACGGCAAAACTTCCGGCCAAGATCGATCCCGGAAACGCTCGCGTGCGATCCAGGTATTCGCGTCCCTCCGGAGGAAACACTTTGTCGCCCTTAACGTAAGGGTTCGTCAGCGGATTGATGTCGATGGCGCGCCCCCAACTGTGATTTGAAAACACGCCCGGTCTTAGGGTGATATCACGGCAGTTGAAGGCGGAACTGTTGTTGGCGGCCATTGAGGCATCGTCGCTGCCGCCATACTCCTCGATTGGGACCATTTTCTCGATCATGAACCCGTGCTCAAAGAGCTCCTTAAAAATACCGGCCGCCTGCCGGGATACCTTCTTGTTGACGATCAACTTGCCGGTAGCCGGTTTACGATCGTAGTTCCAATAACTCAGCGTAAGCATCCGCAGGTCTCTCGGATCGACCGGGCAGCCACTATGCCACGTGGTTGCCCGCATCCGGTCGACGAATGCCGCAGGTAGTTTGTCGCGGCGAAATTGTGGTTTGAATCCATCGAGTGATTGCGGGTTCGCCAGGATTTCGGGAGGAGAAGCGGCCGTGACCGGACCATTCGCGAGCATGGCTGCAGCGATGAATAGCAAGACGAAGAGGCGAATAGGGAACTCCGTTCTCACCATAACGTTCGCCGCGCGAATGGGTCAACGAAAATGCTTAACTTGATTATTGTGATCTTCAGCGTTGTTCTGCCTGCCTCCATTTGCCGTGCGCAATTCTCTTCATAGTTCAGCCGTGTACGTCTGGAAGGCTTCGCTCGCCGCGAGCGAGCAGGCGGTGGCAGCCTGTCGCGAAAATTTGTCTCCGGAGGAGCGGCAGCGCGCGGATCGTTATGTCTTTCCGGAGCATCGGCGTCGCTTTATCGTAGGCCGGGGGATATTGAGAACCCTGCTCGGCCGCTATCTGGGCGTGCCGCCAGGGGGCATTTCATTCGATTACACGAAGTTTGGCAGGCCTTTTCTTGCGAATGAAGATATCCAATTCAATGTGTCTCACTCGGGGGACATGGCTCTGTATGGGTTTGTCCGGAATGCCAATATCGGCATCGATGTCGAATGCATACGGCCGATAAGCGCCATGGAAATTGCCGCCCGCTTCTTCTCCCCGAAGGAACGCGAGAGCCTCGAATTGATTCCGGAGCGCTTGCGAGAAGCGGCATTCTATCGCTGCTGGACTCGGAAAGAGGCTTACCTCAAAGCGAGGGGCTTGGGGCTGCAAACGCCGCTCGGTAGCTTCACGGTGTCGCTGGAGGCGGAGAGTCCGGCGCTCCTTTCGGTGGAGGGCGTTCCAGACGAGCCGCGCCGCTGGAACTTCGTGAACATCGACGTCGGAGCAAATGCAACCGGCGTGGTCGTCTTTTCCGGAGCGGCGCGCGAGGTCCTCAAGCATACGATCTCGGGCGGCGACGTTTAAGATCGTTCTTGCAGACGGCCGTTCTGCCGTAGTCAAGCTTCAGGTGTACCGAGCGATGGGTTGAAGTTCGGTGCTGTCCTTTGTGGTTCTTTGCCGAGCAGCCGTTTGATCCAATGGCCCAGGCGATCGAGATAAAGGTAGACGACCGGTGTTGTGTAGAGCGTAAGGACCTGGCTTACCAGAAGGCCGCCGACAATCGTGATACCCAGGGGCCGGCGCAGTTCCGCTCCGGTTCCGGTTCCCAGCGCGAGAGGCAATCCACCCAGCATCGCCGCCATCGTCGTCATCAGTATGGGGCGGAAGCGCAATAGGCATGCCTCGTAAATCGCGTCTTTGGCATCGAGGTTATCCTTCCGCTGTGTTTCAATGGCAAAGTCGATCATCAAAATGGCGTTCTTTGTGACGATGCCGATCAGAAGGACGATGCCGATCAAAGCGATGATGCTGAGTTCGGTATGAAAGAGCAGCAGCGCGAGGATGGCGCCTACGCCAGCCGACGGCAGAGTGGAAAGAATCGTGACCGGATGGATGTAGCTCTCGTACAGAATCCCCAGAACGATATACACGGCAATCAATGCCGTTAGAATCAGCAGGGGTTGCGTTGAGAGCGATGACTGAAAAGCTTTAGCTGTCCCCTGAAAACTGCCGTGTACGTTGGCCGGTAATCCGATCTCCGCTTCGGCTGCTCTAATCGCCTTCACCGCATCGCCGAGCGCGACGCCTTGCGCCAGGTTGAACCATAGCGTGGTGGCGGGGAATTGGCCCTGATGATTCACCCCTAACGAAGTGTTCGTCCGCTCGTAGTGAGAGACGGCGCTTAGTGGAACCAGGTCGCCATTCTTCGATCGTACGTAGATGTCATGCAGCGCTCCGGGCCCTTGCCGGTATTGAGATTCGACCTCCATCACGACGTGGTACTGGTTGAGGCTCTCGTACATGGTCGAGACCTGGCGTTGCCCGAAGGCATCGTAAAGTGTGTTGTCGATCGCGGCCGGAGTTACTCCAAGGCGCGCTGCCGCATCGCGATTAATAACCAGTGATGTTTCAAGGCCGGCGGTTTCCTGGTCGCTGTTGACATCGTGCAGTTCGGGAAGCGTCTTTAGCTTTTTAAGCATGCGCGCAGCCCAGATGTTCAGCTCCTGCAGGTTGTCGGCTTGAATCGCATAATCGAAATTCGAGTTGCTTCCGCGGCCGCCCACGCGAATATCTTGCGGCGAATGCATGAATAAGGTTGCGCCGGGAATACGCGCCAGTTTCGGGCGCAACCGGTCGATCACTTCATCGCTGGAAACCTTGCGTTCGCCGAGCGGCTTTAGTGACATGAACATGCTCGCGGTATTGAGCGTGCCGCCGCCGGTGAAGCCGACGACATTAGCAATCGCCGGATCCTGTTTGACAATCGCGACGTATTGGCGCAGCTTCTCGCTCATCGCCGTAAACGAAATATCCTGGGAAGCTTGCACAAAACCCGAGATACGGCCCGTATCGGTCAGCGGGAAAAAGCCTTTGGGCACGATGACATACAGATAGACGTTCAACGCGACGGTCAGGATGGTCAGGATCAGCGTCACTTGCGGGTGCTTCAGGACGGTGCGCAGCGTCACCCTGTAAAAAGAAAGCATGTCCTCGAACACTCTCTCGCTGAACCGGTAGATCAGTCCATGCTTGCGTCCACCTTGCGGCTTCAGGAACTTGGCGCACAGCATCGGAGTAGTGGTAAGGGAAACGACGAGCGAGACGCAAATGGCTATCGCCAGGGTCACGGCGAATTCCCGGAACAGGCGGCCGACAATGCCGCCCATCAGGAGAATCGGAATGAATACGGCAATCAGCGACGTGCTCATGGAGAACACAGTAAAACCGATTTCTCGCGCGCCCCTCAGTGCAGACTGAAAAGGAGTTAGTCCCTTTTCGAGATAGCGGGTAATATTCTCAATCACCACGATCGCGTCGTCAACGACAAACCCGGTACAAACCGTGAGAGCCATCAGCGAGAGATTATCGAGACTATAACCAAGCAGGTACATCACGCCGAACGTGCCGAGGAGCGATAACGGCACCGATACGCTGGGTATGGCCGTCGCGCCAACGTTCCGCAGAAACGCGAAGACAACAAGAATAACCAGTGCGATGGAGATCAGCAGCGAAAACTCGACGTCGATTACGGAGGCGCGGATGGTGACGGTCCGATCGGTCGCGATCGCTACATCGATTGCTGGCGAGATTGAGGCGCGCAGTTCCGGAAGCGCTGCTTTAACCCGGTCGACAGTGTCGATGATATTCGCGTCCGGTTGCCGCCTGATAATCATGAGAACCGCATCTTCCCCGTTCGACAGTCCGGCCACGCGGCGGTCTTCGAGCGAATCCTCGACCGTGGCCACATCGGCCAGACGCACTGGGTTTCCATTGCGATAGGCGATCACCAGCGGTCGGTATTCGTCCGCATGATGAAGCTGGTCGGTTGCGGTGAGCGTCCAGGCACTGTCGCTATCGTGAAGGTCGCCCTTGGGGCTAATCGCGTTTGCACTGTTTAGAGCCGCGCGGACGTCCTCGAGACTGATGCCATAACTGTTTAGGACTGTAGGATTGAGGTTTACGCGCACGGCCGGACGGGCGCTCCCGCCGACATGCACCTGGCCGACGCCTTCGATCTGGGACAATTTCTGCGCCAGAATGGAATCCGCTGCATCGAAGATAGCCGGCTTTTCGACCGTCTTTGAAGTCAGAGCCAGAATCATAATCGGCGCGCTTGCGGGATTCACCTTCCAGTAGCGCGGATTTGACGGCATGTCAGCCGGAAGCTGCCCACGCGCAGCGTTAATAGCCGCCTGGACGTCGCGAGCGGCGGCATTGACGTCGCGGCTCAAATCGAACTGGAGAGTAATGGATGTCGAGCCAAGCTCGCTGCTTGACGTCATCTCCGTCACCCCAGCGATACGGCCGAATTGGCGCTCGAGCGGAGTGGCGACCGCGGAGGCCATA
>JAICLJ010000195.1 GCA_025927575.1 Bryobacteraceae bacterium
CGGCCTCGAGGAGGTGTACGTCAATGGCACGATGGAGCGCCACCTGCCGCACAGCCTGAATCTTAGCTTCGCGTATGTCGACGGAGAAAGCCTTCTCATGGGCATTCACGATATCGCGGTGTCGAGCGGTTCCGCCTGTACCTCGGCCACTCTGGAGCCAAGCTACGTGCTAAAGGCTCTGGGAGCGGGCGATGATCTGGCGCACTCGTCGATTCGGTTTGGGCTGGGACGCTTCAATACGGAAGAAGAAGTGGATTACGTCGCGGACAAAGTGATCGATGTCGTCAAGAAGCTTCGCGAATTGTCGCCGCTTTATGAGATGGCAAAAGAGAATGCGGACCAATCTCAGGTACTTCGATTTTAGGTAAGAACAGGAAGCGGCAAGATAGCAGGCGCGCTTTCCGCTGTTTAGTGAGGTGACAATGGCTGATTTACAGCAACTTGGGCAATTAGGGCAGCCGGTTCAGGAGCCGCCCAAACAGATTTATGTGACTCCGAAAGCCATCGAGATGATTCGAGACGCCCAAGCGAAAGAGTGCGCGTCCGGAGGCGTGCGGCTTGGCGTGCTGGGCGGCGGATGTTCCGGATTGAGCTATCAATTCAAGTTCGATGCGAAACAACGCCCAACCGATCATGTCTTCGAATTCGAAGATGTGAAGGTCTTCGTGGATCCGAAAAGTATTTTGTTTCTGGATGGGATGACTCTGGACTGGAAAGACTCCATCATCCAGTCGGGTTTTGTTTTTGAGAATCCGAACGCCAAAAAGAGCTGCGGCTGCGGAACATCCTTCTCTGTTTGAGTACTGAGGCGACGCGAGTCGCCCCAGTACAACGCAACTGCTTTAGAACTGAAATCTCATCCCGAGTTCGATCACACGCGGATCGTACGTCGATGTGACTTTCCCGAAGTTCTGGCCGCCGAAGCCGGTATCCACAGCGTGGAACTGAGTATGGTTGAACGAGTTGAAAGTGTCGATGTGGAAGGCTAAACTGCCGCCTTCGGCGGTGGCCGGAAGCGGAATTTGAAACGTCTTATACAGCGACAGATTCCAGTTCTGACGCCCTGGACCGACAATCGCGCCGCGAGCCGCTGTTCCAAATGAGAGTGGGACCGGAGTCGCGAATGCCGCCGTATTGAACCATTCGTTCAGTATCTTCGGACCGCCGATGCTTCCCACGGTATCGGGACGAGCGGTAGCGCCGCCGCCCAACCCGAGGTTATCGTAATTCAAAGTGGGTGTCAGCGGTGTGCCCGCCTGAACTGTGGTAATGCCTGAGATCTGCCAACCGCCTAGGGCCACACGGGCGAAGGCGTTCTTGGAAGTCGCGAAAAACGGTAATTCATATATGTAGTTCGCGATGAAGATGTGCCGCCGGTCCAGGTCGCTGGAGCCTCGGTCGAAATTGCGGTCGTATGGATTTGAGATTTGGGAAAAATCTCCGCTCAAATAGTCGATGGAATGTGAGTAAGTGTAGGCAATTTGTCCCGTGAAGCCATGGTGATTCTCCACGCGGAAGTTAACCTGCAATGAGTTGTAGTTCGAAGTCGTCGCTGTTTCACCAAGCGTAATTTGGCCGAAACCCGGGAAGTTGCGATCTGTGTCCGGATTGTAAGTGCCCTGGCTGATTGCCAGCCGGTTCGGGTCGTTCAGCGGCACAGCATTGATGTTTCGGTTGTCGCGTTGATGGAACGCCTGGTTTCCTACGTACGCAACCGACAGAACGGCGCCCTGGGCGAGTTGATGCTGAATACCGAGATTCCAGTCGTTCGTGGTGGGCAGCCTGTAGTCGGTGTAAGCGAGGGCGGTAAATCCGGCGGGGAATGTCGGGACCGCGGCTTTTTGGCCATTGATGGCGCTGATGCTCGGATCAGAAAAATAGACGCTATTCACGGTTGGGCTATAAGAAAAGGGCGGATTCGGTCCCGTGTTGTAGACGTCGTTTCCCTGTATGCGCTCATAGAAGGTCCCGAACCCTCCCCGGAGAATGGTCATACTTTTTCCGGTCAGGTCGTACGCAAAACCAATCCGCGGCCCAACGCTGCCATAGGTGTTCTTCACCAGGCCGCGGGGGATACCGTTCTGGCCGGCGAGGCCCACGCCATTTAGATAGAACGGCACATTTGAGAGCGGAACGCCCGGAACGGTGCTAAAGCCCGGGCCATTGGGATCTAAGCTTCCATCCGAATTGAAAATCGGGGCTTTGTTCGGGTCGTACAGGTTTGGATAGAAGTTGGACATGCGATTCTGCACATCGTAGGCATGGGGCACAATTTCCCATCGAATCGCCAGATTCAAGGTTAAGCGGCTAGTCGCCCGCCAGTTATCCGTCGCATACACCGAACCGGTAGTCGTCCGCCAGTGGCCCCTGTCTTCAATTTGAAGCTCACTGTAACTCTTCGCGTAACCGAGAAGCATGTCTGCTACGGCATTTCCGGTGAACGTGCCATCGAAGTTATAGTTACCCTGGGTATTGCCAAATATATCCTGATTTTTGTGGTAGCGCATGAATTGGCCGCCGAATTTGAAGTTGTGGGCGCCTTTCGTCCAGGAGACATCGTCGCGCACCTGGTTGTCCGCGGCCGCGTTGAACCAGGGCCAGGAGGCGGGATCATAGTGAACGTTGTAAGATCCGCCGATCCCCACAGTAGGCATCCGGTCAAGTAAATTCGATCCGAAGAACTCGGGTATATTCCAGCCCGCCGGCTTTTGATAGATGCCGACCGGAGTAAGGGTGATGTTGTTGCCGTTGAAATTATAGGCGACTTCATTGACAAGGGTAGGGCTGATGATATAGGTCAGTTTTGTCACCGCGCTCCACGACGGATTTTTGAAGTTGGTTCCAAGGGTCGGATAGGTCGAATTGCTCCACAACGATTCAGCCGTTTCGTAATCTGTCCCATCATGTATGTAGTGACCCATGATCGATAACTTACTGTTGAAGTAGTGATCGACGCGAAGGATTGTTTCCGGCACGCTGACAGGCACACCACGCGAGCCCGAGAAATTGTTGCTGCCCGCATTGGGAAGCGGCATGGCCCCCGAATTCAAAAACAGGGTCGCATTGGGATCGATCAACGATTGGGGAATTGTGTTATTCGGGAACGCCTGCCCGGGAGTAAGGCCCAAAGCCGCAAATTTTGCTCGCTGAGCGGGATCGCCGGTGTCCGGGACGGTGATCGGTGAGCTGAATTGACCATTTCGCTCGCTTTGTGGGATCGCCGGCGCAAATACCTGGTTGCCCTGCACGATCTTGCGCCATTCCTGATTCACGAAGAAGAAGGTTTTGCTTTTGTCTGTGTTATACAACTTCGGAATGAATACGGGCCCTCCTATATTGAAACCGAATATGTTATATCGAAGTTCAGGCTTTGGCGATCCGTTCAGATTCGCGAAATAGTTGTTGGCGTCCATCGCATCGTTGCGGAAGTACTCATAGGCCGACCCGTGAAACGACCGCGTTCCGGATTTGAGCGCCATGTTCATGGTGCCGCCTGAACCGACACCGAAATCGGCGCTTGAGTTGGCCGTGTAGGTCTTGAACTCCGCAAGCGCATCGACCGAAGGCATCACCGTCATGCAACCGCCGCAGCCGCGATCGTAGTTCTCGCCTCCGTCAATCATCCAGATGTTGTGCTCCGGCCGCTTGCCGTTGAAGCTGACGCCGGTGCTGCTGCCGACCGAGATAGGCAGGTTGAAGTCGGGCAGGTCGGCAGAGGCGCCGGGCGTCAACGTTGCAAGCGCAACGATATTCCTGCCGTTGATCGCAAGTTTCGAGACCTGTTTGCCCGAGATGAGATCGCTCACTTCGCTCGAATCGGATTGCACGGTGACAGCCGTTGCCTCGACGGTCACAGTTTCCGACGCTTGTCCCACCTGCATCGTAATGTCGACACGATCTGTATCTCCAACATTCAGAGTGATTCCGGTGGTGTGATACGTCTTGAATCCCGAAGCTTCGGCACGCAATGAATACTTGCCGATGCTGAGGTCGGGGACAAGGAAGCTACCGGATGAATTCGTTTGAATTTCGCGAACTTGGCCGGTGCCGTCATTCGTCACGGTGACTTTGGCGGTGGGAATAACGGATCCCGACGGGTCGGTGACCGTGCCGACGATAGTTGCCTTTTCCTGCGCGAATACTGCTGACGCGCTGAACAAGACTAGAAAGAAGGAGAGCGAAAGGCCTCGGCGCAAACGGTACATGGTTTTCTCCAAGCGGTAGACTATAACCTAAATTGGGTAGATTTTATCGCAGAAGTGCAAGCGCTTGCAAGAAAAAAAAATGCAGCACGAGGAATGTGTTACCCAATTCGCACATTAGGCAAAGATGCAATCGTTTTCATTAAGGGGGTGAAGGCCTTGAAGCTGGCGGAGATTCGGTCCCGTCTTTTGCGAATTGAACCATGTCCCGCCGCACCTTGTCGCGCCGTTAGGATAGACTCTCGGAGAGAGGATCCCACCCTTCATGAAAACGCGTCGTGGCTTTCTGGCGGCGGTCGGCGGCAGTGCCCCCATATTGCTGGGGATGACTAATAAATCAGGATCGGCTCATGCAATCCTGGGCTCGGGTGAACACCAGTATGAGTGCATTCACGACTGGGGTGTGTTGCCGCCCGAGATCAAGTACGGCAATACTCACGGCGTATGTGAAGACGCGGAAGGCCACATTTATGTCCACCATACCGTCAACGCGGCGAGTCAGTCGGACGACACGATGGTGGTCTTTGACCATAAAGGCAAATTCGTGCGGAGCTGGGGCAAGGAGTACAAAGGCGGCGCCCATGGACTGCTGATTCGCAAAGAAGGTAGCCAGCAATTCCTGTATCTCTGCGATATTAAAAACGATCGCGTTGTGAAGACCACGCTGACCGGTGAGCATGTCTGGGAGATCGGATACCCGGATGAATCGCCCGCCTATCAGACGGAATCGGACGGCAAAAAGAAGAAGTATATTCCGACAAACCTAGCCGTGGCGCCGAACGGCGATATTTACGTCGGCGACGGATATGGATCAAGCTACGTTAACCACTACAACAAAGACGGCAAATACCTTCGCACATTCGGCGGCCTCGGAAGCGAACCAGGACAATTGAATTGCCCGCACGGGATCATCTGCGACACGCGCGGGGTCGAACCGGTTCTGATGGTCGCGGATCGTACGAACCACCGGATCCAAACGTTTTCGCTCGATGGCAAACATCTGGGCTTCATCGGAGGAACCAACCTGCCGTGTCATTTCTGGTTCAATCGAAAAGGCGACATGACAGTGGTGCCCGATCTCGGCGCCAGAGTCACGCTCCTCGACCGTAACAATCGAGTTGTCGAGAACCTTGGCGACGATTCCGAAGCAAACGATTGGAAGACGCTGCGTACGATGTCTCGCGATCATTTTCGCCCCGGCAAATTTGTTTGTCCGCACGGGGCATGCTTCGATCACCGGGGCAATATCTTCGTGGTTGAATGGGTGGAAGTCGGGCGCGTCACGAAATTACGGCGGGTGTGACGGGTGGAATGTCGGTCGGGCGCCCGATCATTTAATTGAGCGCCCTGGCGCCCTCAGACTGCGAAATCGACTTCCAGAGGCTCGACTAGCGGCATCAACCAGCTAAGAAGCTGTTGGTGGACTGGATGTGGCCCGTATCCATCGAGCGAAGCGCGATCCGCAAACTTCATCACTCCTCCCAATTCATATCCTTGGCCACGCGGCGAAAAATTCTTGCCGACCCAGGTTTCCAGCAGTCCTGGAATTTGTCCCTGCAAGTTTCGAATCTCGATCATCACTCGCTGCTTCTGTTCCTCGTTGACTTCAGGCTTCCAACGAAAAGCAAACACATGAATACACATATACACATTCATTGTCGCCAGGCGTGAAAGACTCTTGCGTCACATAGGTTCCAATTCACACACCTTCGCGTAGTCTCAATTCCAAGCCCGCGAAACCCGCGTTGGTTCGTATGGGAATCAGCAAGTTAGCGCCGCTCTTCACTACGGTCCACTCAGGCGAGCGCTCTTTTGCAGTACTGGTAGCATTTGAGAACTTCTTCCTGAGAAGTTCCGGTCCCCTTGTACTCATATTCGATGAAGGCCGGTATCGGATATTTCGTCTCTTTCAGAAGTGCCAGCACCTGCTTGATCGGTGTATCGCCTTCCCCCCACGGGACATTAGGGCCCTCATTTTTCTTCCGGTCTTTCAGATGCAAGAGAACAATATGCTGGTGATTCTTCCGTATATAATCGACCGCGTCGAAATTGGCTGCGGTGAAATGGCCGATATCAAGGTTAACCCTGTAGTATTTTGACATCGCGAGAGCCTTCGCAAAGCTCTCGGGAGTCGCAAACTGATTCGGATCCGTCAGATTGGAATGGCCATGCATAGCGACAATCATTTTGTGCTTCTCGGCGAACGGCACAACTCGCTGCGCCACCGGTATGGTGGTGGAAGCAGTGATGATGCCGACGCCGAGCGCTTTCGCCATCAGGAAGCCGCGGTCGATTTCTTCATCCGTAAAATGGTCATTGAAACTCAGATTGTAGGCGTAAAGATTGATGCCGTTGTCGTTGAATTTCTTGCGAACGTCTTTGAAGTAGTCAAGAGGCACGGTCAAGCGCCATTTGTGGAGTTTCTCCTCATGTGCTGCGGATGCGGCCCGGCGCTCTTCGCGCGTCATGTGATTGCGGCCTCCCGGCGCTGGCGGTTTCATGCCGCCCATTTCGATGTGCGGCGAAAACAGTTCGCAATCGCCGAGGCCGTCGGCCACCATGGCTTTTATGGCTTCGTCGAGCGGAAGATCGCGAAAACTGTAAGACTGAACGCCTAGCTGCACGCCCGCGACTTTCGAATTAATGGCTTTTCCGAGAGCCGCCGAAACCGGCAAGGCCGCGAGAGCCAGCTTGCCGAGATCTCTTCTTGAATACGTCATTCAGACACCTTTCTCGTTTCGTAACCGTGATCGTCTTCCGAAAAGGAGCGACTTAAATAGAGCATACGCCAGTGTTATAGACTTTTATCGGAATAGGGGGTGTGGATATGCTCACTCGTCGAGAAGTACTGCAAAGCGCCGCGGGCGCCGGGTTTGCGCTGAATGCGGCGGCGGCGCAAGGCGGCAAAGTGAAGACCGTCGTAGTCGCGGGCGGCGGTATCGCGGGAACCTGCTGCGCTTATGAGTTGATGCGCCGCGGCCATAATGTGACCGTTCTCGAAGCGTCGGGACGCGTCGGCGGACACGTCCGAACCGTTCGCGACGATTTACCCGACGGCCTGTACGTAGACGCTGGGGCCGAGCAGTTCACGAAGCCTGGTTACGAGTTGTACTGGGGCTATGTTCGCGAATTCGAGCTGCCTCATATTCACGACCTGCGGCGCGAGCACATGATGCGCTGGCTCGGCAATCGCATGTATTCGGAAGAGGAACTGGCGACACCCCGGATATTGAGCGGCTTTGGATTTAATCAGAAGGAAGTCGATTATCTGAAGCAGCATGCCTGGTGGGAGCTGCCTCATCTATACCTGGACAAATACGCCGAGCGTTTTCAAGACGAATACAAACCATTCAACGCGGGTTTGAACGACTTGGACACGATCACCACGAGTCAGTTGCTGCAGCGCGAGGGCGCGTCCGACGCTTGCATCCGGTTTAGTGGCGGCTCCGGATCTGCTTTGCACGATGTCTGGCACATGGGTATTCTGCGGAAGCGAGGCGTGCCGCTGTGGCCTACGCAGGTGTACCGCTTGAAGGGAGGCAATAGTCTTCTACCGGAAACTTTTGCGAAGCGGCTGGGCGATCGCGTGAAGCTGGGCTGCCCCGTAACCGGCATCCGGCATAGTGCGTCCTCCGTCACCGTCGACTACACGGAGTTCGGAAAAAAGCGAGAGATTTCGGCAGATTACCTGGTGTGCTGCATGTCGGCTGTGATGCTGAGGCAGCTGCCGATCACGCCGGCATTCAGTGAACGGAAAACGTGGGCGGTCGCTAACGTCCCGTATTACTCCGCAACGCGCCCCATTCTCCAATCGCGCACGAAATTTTGGCGCGATCAGGGCGTGAGCATCAACACGGAGTTCCGGCAACCCACGTTGGAGCACGTCTGGTCCATGGCCGACGACGTGGATACAAAACACGGTTTGATCGTCGGAACGGCGCAGCCGGGCGTGTCAGCCGGTAAGGCGCTCGAGACATTCCGGTCTCTTTACTCCGGCAAAGGGGACACCATCGAGCAGGCGAGAATCGTGGATTGGTCGCGCGACCCGTGGCGCATGGCGTGCGAGACCACGAACTACAAACCGGGAAGCCTGACGCGGTTCTGGCCGGCTCTGATTGAACCGGAGGGCAGGGTTCATTTCGCAGGCGCGTACTGCGACAACCTCAATTGGGGACAGGAAGCCGCGACGCGTTCCGCAAACCGGGTGGCAAAAGCCATTGACGCGGCCTGATACGGCGATTACCGTAATCGAATCCGGACTGGTTCGCGGCTATCTGCACCGTCCCGCGGGTCCGGCAGGCGATGGCCTTGTGCTCACACACGGGGCAGGCGCGAATGCCGATTCGCCGCTGCTCAGAGCGGTCGCGAACGCGTTCGCGGAATCCGGCGTCCAGGTTTTGCGCTGCGATCTTCCGTTCCGGCAGAAAAAGGCATTTGGCCCCCCATCCCCCGCGCATGCGGATCAGGACCGCCAGGGACTCCGGGCCGCCATTCACCAAATACGGGCGATGACTCCGGGCCGTATATTTTTGGGCGGCCACTCTTACGGCGGGCGGCAGGCGAGCATGCTTGCCTCGGAGGAACCGGGCCTTGTC
>JAICLJ010000180.1 GCA_025927575.1 Bryobacteraceae bacterium
GCCTCAGCGACCAGGAGCCTCGAGCCGCCGCGCAGGTTGTTCATGAACACATTGAAGCGGCCTGCGTACTCGGGCTTTGTGGCGAAGAGGTGCATGCGCGCCCATGCGAGATCGGGATGCGCGGGAGAAGCTCCGATTGTCACGCGGCTTCCACGGGCCTGCAATCCGGCGAAAAGTTGAGGGAGGCCAGCCTCGACTTCTGAGGGAAGCCGCGGCGTGTTCGCATCCAGAAACAGCTTCGCGACGCGATCAAGCGGGATCAATCTATTCGGAGCGACCGCAAGTACGTATTCACCGTGCCGCACAACGAAATCCGGAGCCGCCCCCTGCGCCGATGGCGTGATCAGGATACGGAAGGGCCAGGTCGCTTGGAGATTCTTGGATTCAAGCATGCCACCCAACACCCAGCGGAGCTGTTCCAGATTCACCAGGGCATCGCGGGCGTCTGATGCGTTTGCATCCGTATCGACGTGAAACGGCCCGATGTTCAGATCGATCCAGCGATCTTTGGCCTGAAGTGGAAGCGATGCAGCGGCAAGCAGGCCAATTACGACGGCGAAGCAAGAGTATTGCTGCTTATGACGCGCGGATTTGCCGGCGTCGCGGCGTCGCAACGAAAATCGGGCTTGTGGAAACCTGCGGCTCGCCGCACCACGAACACGGCTCGGAAGCGTCAAAATACGCACTGTCGCTCGACTCCAGGATATGACCCTTCGATTGCTAGTGTATCGCCAACGCCACCCGACTACTTCTCCAGAACGGATGTGCGTTTGTCTATCCAGCCAGCAATCGGCGAGCCGCCTGGACGTCCTTGAGCGCTTGATCGGGCGTTGCGGCCAATGCAGTCAGGTGCCCCATCTTCCGGCCGGGGCGCGCCTCGAGCTTCCCGTAAAGGTGCAGTTTCACATTGGGCGCTGAAGCTGCCGCGGCCCAGTCCGGCTCACCTTGCTGCCACATCTCGCCCAGAATGTTGGCCATGGCCGCCGGCGCGAGTTGTCGCACGGATCCGAACGGCAGGCCACAGACGGCGCGGAGCTGTTGCTCAAACTGGCTGGTGATGTTCGCATCGAACGTGAAATGCCCTGAATTGTGGGGGCGGGGCGCCAGTTCGTTGATGAGAAGACTTCCGTCCCGGCGCAGAAAAAATTCGACACACAGAACGCCGACTACGTCGAGCTTTTCCAGAACTTCGTGTGCGATCTCGATTGCATCTCGCTTCACGTTCTCGGAAACACAGGCGGGAGCGATGGTGATGTCCAGGATATGGTTATGATGCCGGTTTTCGACGACACCAAAATGGACAAACTCTCCATGTTCAGAGCGTGCCGCGACAATTGATACTTCGCGCTCGAAATCGATAAAGCTCTCAAGCACAGCTTCCCGCTCGCCGACGTGCTTCCAGGCATCGGACAATTCGCTGCCTGTATGAATCGTGAACTGTCCCTTACCGTCGTAGCCGAAGCCCGCGGTCTTGAGCACGGCGGGCAAGCCTAGTTGCAGTCCCGCGATTTCCAGATCTTCGAAAGTTTCGACATGCCGGAAGGGTGTGACCGGAAGTCCCGCGTTCGCAAGGAACGTCTTTTCCCGGAACCTGTGCTGGGCGATGTGCAGAACATCGCCACCTGGCCGGACCGGCGCGCATTCGGCAGCAGCCGCCGCGGTTTCGGCGGGAACATTTTCGAATTCGAAGGTAACGGCCGAAACACAGCTCGCGAACTCGCGAACTGCATCCAGGTCGTCATACGGAGAGGTCACCTCGAGATCGGCAACCTGCCCGGTGGGCGTGTCTTCATCAGGCGAATAAGTGTGGACGCGATAGCCCATGCGCCGTGCAGCCATGGCAAACATGCGGCCAAGTTGTCCGCTCCCCAGTACGCCAATGGCGCTGCCCGGAAGAATGGGGGATTTGAGATGGCGGCCGCTCATGCTGGGAGGGTGTCGTTAAGAACGGACTCGCGCTGTTTCAGGCGGAAGTTGTTCAACCGCAGGCGCAAGTCTGGGCGTTTATTCGCCAGGATGCTAACCGCCAGCAGCGCTGCATTCTTCGCTCCTGCAGTACCGATCGCGAGCGTGCCGACAGGGACGCCCGCAGGCATCTGGACAATCGAGAGCAGCGAATCGACCCCGTTTAAAGTGCTGCTCTTGATCGGGACGCCCAGAACGGGAATCGTAGTGTGGGCGGCGACCATCCCCGGAAGATGGGCCGCGCCGCCGGCTGCCGCGATAATCACCTCGAGGCCGCGATCGATAGCGCCCTTTGCGTATTCGGCCATCCAATCCGGAGTCCGGTGCGCCGATACGATGTGACGCTCATAGGAAACTTCCAGCGACTGAAGCATTTGGCAGGTATGCTGCATTGTTTCCCAGTCCGACTTGCTACCCATGATGACGCCGACCAGTGGGCGCTCGGGGCTGGACGCGGAATTGGGCAGCGGCTGCGAGCTCATTCCGAAAAACCGTTCTTGCCGTCAAACGTGTACAAGTGTTCGGTCTTGATGAAATCCATACCCGCGCCGGCGAATCGCTGAAGCAGTCCAATAATCTGGTCGTGCGTCACGAGCTTGCCCGCTTCCGAAGATTTGAAACGGCAGCGCCAGTGATCGGTGCAGAAGGTTTCTTTGAAACCGCCGGGGTACACCTGCACACCGCGATTGTTGACCACTTCCAGCTTGAGTCCGCCGCCGTTCAAGGTCTCGGCTTTCTTGCCGAATTCCGCGACATCGCGACGGCGCCAGTCGACAAACACGTCGATGCCGACCAGTTCCTTCTTTTCCGGAGTTCTTTCCACCGCTTTGTGCGCTACCGTCTGTTTCGGCGCGTGAGAGTAACTCACGGTTTTTAACGTAGATGGCTTCTGGCCTAAACGATCCACCACCGCTTGGGCGAATTCTTTGGTGCCCACTTTCTGTTTGCTGACGCGTTCTTTGAAAATGTCGTATGTGTGCACGCCGTCTTCCAAGGTCTTCAGCCACGCGTTATGGATGCTCTCCGCCACCTCCGGCTGATCGATGTGCACCAGCATCAGTAGCGCGCCATGCAGCAGGCCCGAAGGGTTTGCGAGATTCTGGCCCGCGCGACGTGGAGCAGAGCCGTGAATTGCTTCGAACATCGCGCACTGATCGCCGATATTCGCCGAGCCCGCCAAGCCGACCGATCCGGCGATCTGCGCGGCTACATCGGAAAGTATGTCGCCGTATAGATTCGGCATCACGATTACGTCGAATGCGGAAGGCGTATCCGCCAGCTTGGCCGCTCCGATATCCACAATCCAATGCTCTTTTTCGATGCCTGGATATTCCGCGCCAATTTCATCGAAGACCTTGTGGAACAGGCCGTCGGTGTACTTCATGATGTTGTCTTTGGTGAAGCACGTGACCTTCTTGCGGCCGTTGCGCACTGCATATTCGAACGCGTAGTGGACGATCTTCTCGGAGCCTGGACGGCTGATCAGTTTCAAGCATTGATACACCTCATCGGTCTGGCGGTGCTCGATACCTGCATAAAGATCCTCTTCATTCTCACGGACGACCACCACATCCATCCCCGGGTGCTTGGTTTCGACGAAAGGATGATAGGAAACGCAGGGGCGCACGTTCGCATAAAGCCCGAGCGTTTTTCGGGTCGTGACATTCAGCGACTTAAATCCACCGCCTTGCGGCGTCGTGATCGGGGCTTTCAGGAACACTCTCGTCCGGCGGAGCGATTCCCATGCCGACGGCTCAATGCCCGCGCTCACCCCTCGGAGGTAGACCTTTTCGCCGATCTCGATCGGTTCGATTTCAATCTGTGCGGCAGCTTCCTTCAGGATGTGCAGCGTCGCATCCATAATCTCCGGTCCGATGCCGTCGCCGCGAGCCACAGTGATAGGAACTTTTTTCGATGCCATAGTTTGGGTGGACTAAACTAACCAAGATATCGCAGCGGGAAATGCGAGCCGTTGCGCCGCTCTACCCCGTAGGGCTGGCGGCCAGCACTTAAAGCTCGTACTTGCGCCAGTACTGTGAATACAATCGGAATATGCGAGTCGCAGTTGCGGACTATCCAAATCCGTCGGAGGCCGCCGATCCGGCGTCCTGGAAGAAGAGCCTGGCTCTCGTTTGTGCTGTGGTTCTGGGCCTCCTGTTCACGGTATCGGGCGGCTGGAAAGTCTTAGACCCTTTCAAAACAGGAGAGCTTCTGGAGCAGGCGCAGGTTCCGGCCGGTTGGGGAGTCCTGGGAGCGTTGGCGCTGGGAACCGTGGAACTGCTGACCGCGTTTCTACTCTTTGTCCCTCGTTTCAGGAAGCTCGGCGGTCTTCTCGCCTCCGGGCTGATGATTTTTTTCATATGCTGGATCGGGTATTTCTACCACGCATTGGTCGGCCAGGAATGCAGCTGCTTTCCGATCATCAAGCGAACGGTGGGGCCCGGCTTCTTTGTGGGCGATGGCATCATGCTACTGCTCGCGCTGGCGGCTTTCTTCTGGTCACGCCCCGTGCTCCGCTTCCGCGTGCCTCTAATGGCCTTGGGCGTTTTGGCGGCGTGCGCTGCCATCAGCTTCGGAGTGTCGGCCTCGCAGCGTCGCGGTATTCAGGCGCCTAGCCCGCTCATTGTGGATGGGAAGCCCGAATCCATCACGAGCGGCAAAGTGTTTCTGTATTTCTACGATCCGCAGTGCATGCATTGCGATGCCGCGGCTCGTTACATGGCGAAGTTCGACTGGGGTGATACGCGTGTGATCGGTATCCCCACTGCTGAGCCGCAATTTGCCGCATCGTTTCTGCACGATACGAAATTGAAGGCGGGCACTTGTTTGGAAGTCGTAAAGTTGCGGAAGGTGTTCCAATTCGTCGATGCCCCGTTTGGAGCCGCGCTTGTCGACGGCCGCGAAGTCGCCTCATTTAATGAAACGCAGTTCAACGAACCATCGCCGAAAGCGGGCTTGGAAAAAATCGGATTCGTGCGGTGATTTGTGCGCTCCGGCACGTCTGCGGCGTGAATCGAGGTATTACGGTTTCAGCAGCGTGTAACGAAAGCAATCTGTCGCATGATCGTTCACAAGGCCGGTCGCTTGCATGAAGGCATAGCAGATAGTTGTTCCGACGAACCGAAATCCCCTTTGTTTTAGATCTTTTGAAAGAACGTCGGATTCCGGCGTGCTCGCGGGTAGCCGCTCATGCGGGTGGCACGAATTTTGCTTCGGCCGGCCATCCACAAATCGCCAGACATACTTGTCGAAACTGCCGAATTCTTCCTGAACAGCTAGAAACAAACGCGCGTTCGTGAGAGTGGATTCGATCTTTAGCCGGTTGCGTACGATTCCCGGATTCACCAGCAGCCTCGCGATCGCCTTCTGGTTAAATTGAGCGACCTTGGCGGGATCAAACATAGCGAATGCTCGCCGATATTCATCCCGTTTTTTGAGAATCGTGTCCCAACTGAGACCGGCTTGGGCCCCTTCGAGAGTGAGGAACTCGAAAAACCGGTTATCATTGTGAACCGGCACGCCCCATTCGTCATCGTGATAGCGAATCGAGAGTTCGTTGCTGGCCCAGGAGCAGCGCCGTTGGTCGGGAAGGGGCATCGATAATCTATTAGAACAAGCCCTCTGTGAGTGCCGCGTGGAAACGGAATGTGAATGGATGTAAGGTGAAAACATGGCCACGGTCACGCTCGTGTCGGTCGAAGAATACCTCGAACTGCCTCCTCGGGAGGACGGGCTTGTGGATGAGTTGATCGAGGGAGAAATTCTGTTGTCGCCAAGTGCGAAGCCGCTGCATGCAAAGCTTGTTCGCCGCATCTCGAGACTGCTGGAACAGGTTGAGGCGTCTGGCTATGAACTGGCGACGGATTTCGGCTGCATTCTGGGCGGCTACTCTTTACCAGGACCGGACCTGGCTGCGATTCGAAGCGAACGCTGGAAAGCAGTCGAAGACGAGGACTATCTTCGGGGCTCGCCCGAACTGGCAATTGAAGTTTTTTCTCCTGTTAATCGGAAAGGCTTGATGGCTCAAAAAGCCGCACTCTACCTGCAGCACGGGGCACAAGCGGTTTGGATCGTGTATTTCAAAAAGCGAACAGTGGTGGTACAGGATGCGGACGGCCAAACAGAGGTTCGCTCCGGTGAGAGCCTAATGTTTGCTGGCGTATCCGTCCCCGTCACTGCGATTTTCGAAAGTCTGTAGGATCTTCGCCCGCTTCGGGTGATAAGAGATCAGTTGAGGCGTGAGACCCGCTGCCTCAAAGAGATTGAAACTGTATATCTCTCCTGCTGTACGCTGTTACGATTGAAAGCGAATGGGCGAAGTCACCAAACAGGACTTGCAGGATACCGTCGCGGAGTTGAAGACGTATATCGACCAGCGCTTCGAAGCTCTACGGAAGCATATCGACCAGCAGTTCGAAAAAGTCGAGACAAATTTGCTTTCGGCATTTCACGGCTGGGCGCGCTTCATGGAGATCTGGGTGCGCAACTCCGGATCGATGGTTACCGGATTCGACGAGCGCCTGGCGCTCGCGGAAGAACGGATTTCCGAATTGGAGCGGCGGAAGCCACAATCACAAGCGTAGCCACGTTCATATCTCACGGTTCTCGCGAACTAAATAATCCGATGCTGCGGCTTCGGAGGCGAGGGCTGAAATGCCTGAAGATTCACGATTTTAATTTTCGGCGGCAGACGCGCGAACGCCGCTTCGACGATTTTGCGTAGCAGTTCCGGATCGGCTTCGGCGCGCAAATTCAAAACGAGATCGTGCCGCGCTGCGGGCGAGGCAGTGAGATCGCCCTCTACATCCGGATCTTCTCCATTGCGGCAAACGGCGATCTTGATGCTTCCGGTGGGTGCGCCATCGAAAATTTTCAAATGAGCGATTCGGGCGCCGGCCGCTGTGAGCTTCTCGTCAAGCTCATCGATCAGCGGGCCTGCCAGCGTTGCCGGTGACAGTGGCGCTTCGAGGTCCACCAGAACGCGGGCATTCAGCCAGCCCAGCGCCGCTTCCGCCCGCGCATAACGCCCGTAGTCAATCGTGAGCGCCTGCGAAGCGGCCGGCACTGTCCCGCCAAGCACTTCGTCGAGCCACGCGGCGACACCCTCGCCGGTTTTGGCGCTGAGATGGCGCCGAACTGAGATGCCCGGCAACTCCGGGACGCCGTCATATAAATCCGACTTGCTGAGGCAAACAATATCGGCTTCTTCAATCTGTTTCTGAAACAGGTACGCCACATCCGATGCGGCGGTGTGCATTTCCTTCGCGCGCTCCGGGTCAATCAAGACTGTTAAGGGCGCGACTCGAAGCTGCAAACCATACGACGATTGCAGCGGACGCAGCACTGTCGCCGCGAGATCGGTGCAGCTGCCCACCGGTTCGGCGAAGATCACCTGTGGCTCGTGTGCGAGCAGCTTTTCGGCGGCTCCCATCAAATCGGAGAAGCGGCAGCAGAAACAGCCGCCCTGCACGCCGGTCACATCTCCGCCC
Source organism: Bryobacteraceae bacterium (assembly GCA_025927575.1). Classification (GTDB taxonomy): domain Bacteria; phylum Acidobacteriota; class Terriglobia; order Bryobacterales; family Bryobacteraceae; genus KBS-96. The sequence continues at coordinate 7,455 of JAICLJ010000180.1, forward strand.
CGCCCAGCGGCCCATTCCGTATCTACCAAATCGTCGCCCTGATCGTTGGTGATGAGAGCGGTGCGCGTACCGGCGCTCGCCAGCAAAGAGGCGGCCCGCAGCAGGAGGCGTGTCTTTCCTGAGCCGAGAAAGCCCGCGACGAACACGACAGCCGGCGGCAGATCAGATCCTGATCGAGAGTTGCTCATTCGGCCCGATGCTCACGTCCTCGTCGAGCGTGACGATGCTGCGTGCTCCGTGGCGCTCGATCTTGTGTTTCAATTGTCGTCCGGCAAGGTCCACATTTGACTGTTTGCGACGGCCTGAACCTGCAAATTCCACAACACGCACATGTAGGGCGCCCTCTGTCACGCCGAGAGTGAACCGGGCGGGCTCCAGCGAGAACGATCCCCAGCCGCCGCCCGCCGACCAGAAGCAGCGGAAGCGCGGTTTCTGCGCCGGAGGCGCCGCAATGACACGCCGCTCAGTTCCTCGGTAACGAAATCCGCTCAACGCGAGCAGGCTCGACCAGGAAGCCATGGCTCGCGCGTAATGATGGCCGCATTCGGCTTCATCCCAGGGATTGCGCCGAACGCCATCGTATCGCCTTCGGATATCGGCCACGCACTCGATGCCGCGGTCGATCATTCCTGAGTAGAGCATCAGCGCCGCGGTCGAATGCTCAAACCCCGTCATCACCTCTGCATAGTATGGAAACGGAATTTTCGGCCGCTCGCCTTTGCCGTAATCGCAGATCACCATTGCGGCCTCGTCGTTCAGCGCGAAGGTGCGCTCCACGCAATCGTGATTGTAGAGAGTTGGCTTGTGATTGTAGTTGTAAATCGAATCGAGCGTCGCTTGAATATTCTCCGGCTTCAGCAAAGGACCCAGACCGGCCACATGCGAGAGATACTGTCCCAGGAGTTGATCGACCAGGCAACCGTCGCCTAATTGATACTGCGGGTGCTCGGGATCGTCGGCGCCCATGCCGCTACGCAGCCCGGCCGCAATCTCATTCGGCTTGTACCCGCGAATCTGCTGGATGTAGTACTCACCGTTGAAGAGGTTTGCGTCGAGCCAGCGGCTTCCGCTCTCAAATAGCCTGCGGTATTCGCTTTCGAACGTATCGCCCATCGCCCGCGCCATCTCTTCCGCGGCGCGCAACGCGGCCAGATAGTAAATGCCGCAAAGCGGGTTGGGCCCGTAGAACTCGACGTCGTATGTGTTGTGCTGCACGCCTTCCATCACGCCATCGCGATTCGCGTCCCACCCGCCCGGGACCCAGCAGAATTCGATGGCCTTTCTTACCTTGGGCCAGAATTCGCTCAAGAAATTATTCTTGCCCGATAACTGCCAATCGATATAAACCTTGACGATTTGCCCCATCTGGCCGTCGGCGGCGGCAAAGCCGGACCGTTCGATGCCATCCGGCAAAAGCTGGCGAAAGTACATCGCGCCGCGTTCGTCCATTGAATAGCCGAATGCGGACCTCCGCAGCGATTGCGAGAGCTTGGGAAACAGGTTCGCCGTCGCCGTTTCATAGTTCCACACATGCGTGCAATTGCCGAAGCAGCAGCCGAGATGATCGTTGATTCCCTCGAAACCGTGGAACTCGCCGTCGGACGTACGGAAGCAAGTGGGAGTGACGAGCGTCGAAAGGTTCGCCGACGCCGCCTCCTTTACCGCCGAGGGCAGGGTCGATTCGCGAAGCGCTTCAGCAAACCGGCGGGTTCTCGCGTTCAACGAATCCAGATGAGCCACGGCGTATTCCACCGACTCCCATGCATCGTCGAAGCGTTTGGCGTACCAGTTGCCTATGACCGTTTCCTCGTAGCCTTTGGGCGCTTCCCAGCCGCAGCGCTTTGGAGTGCGGTTAGGGAAATGCCAGGCGAGCACGAAATGGTAGTCGGCCCCCGCCCCCGGCATGATACGGCGTTTCACACATACGGCGCCTACAGGCCCAATCTTCTCCGCTTCCGGGCCGAGCGCGCCATCGGCGGAAAAGTCGTCCCAATAGAGCAACGGGCTGTTCCACCA
>JAICLJ010000309.1 GCA_025927575.1 Bryobacteraceae bacterium
AGGTCCACTGCGTCCGGACGAACGATTAATTCATGATGGTCGGTATTATATTTCTCAGCGACTAATCGTGCGGCCGGCAACTCGTTGAATCCAGCTTCGTCGAACCCGATGGAGAATGTCTTTACGGGCGCATTCGATTGCAGAGCCATGGACGCCACCACGGAAGCGGAATCCAGACCGCCACTAAGGAATGCGCAAAGCGGCACATCGGCCATCATGCGGAGGCGCACCGATTCATCGAACAATTCGCGCAACCCTAGGGCGGCTTGTTCTTCGGATTGGGCCGGCCTCTGTTCGCACGCGGGCGGCAGCTTCCAATACACACCTTCACGATGGTTGCCGCCAAGAGGGAACGCGAGCCAACTGCCAGGCGCAAGCTTCCGCACTTGACGATACGGCGTCGCGGGCTCCGGAATGTAGCCGAATTGCAAATAGAGCCGAATAGCTTCGGGATCGAGATCGAGCGGAACTCGCGCTGCGCGCAGACATTTCAATTCGCTGCCAAACCAGAGTCCGCCAGGCAGCAGCGCGTAGTAGAGCGGCTTCTTACCGAAACGATCGCGAGCCAGCAGAAGCTCGCGGTGGCGCGCATCCCAGATGGCAAATGCAAACATTCCGCGGAGACGAGATACGCCAGCATCACCAGCGTCCTCGTAGAGATGAACCAAGACTTCGGTATCGCTGTTGGTGCGGAACCGGTGACCCCGCGCGATCAGGTCCTGCCGCAGTTCACGATAGTTATAGATTTCACCGTTCAAAACAACCGAGACGGTTCCGTCCTCGTTCGAGACGGGCTGATGACCGGTGTCGAGGTCAATGACGCTTAGACGGCGTACACCCAGCGCGCATGAACCATCGACATAATATCCTTCATCGTCAGGCCCGCGGTGACGAATCTGATCACACATGAGCTTGACCGCGGCGTGTTCAGCGACACGCTCGCGCAGAACGAAACCGGCTATGCCGCACATAACGGTGCCGGTCTACGAACTTGCATCCGCTGACAATTATCGCAGGGTAGGGAAGCCAGGGAACAGGATAAATCTGTGGTCGCGCGAGCTGCCAGCCCGAATTTTTTGGGTACTACGAACGCTGAATGGGTCGGCCTTCACCCTCCCTCGCGCGATCCGCGAAGATGAAACGCCTTATTGCTTTCGAAGGCTTTGATAATGTTCTGGTCGAGAGTGGCCAAATAAACCGAGCGATGCGCCGCCTGCGACACGAGGAGGCGGTCGAAAGGATCCGGGTGAAAAAGCGCATTCGGTCGAGTCCGCGAATATAATCGATCGGCAACTCCCTGCACGCAGAATTGGGAACGTGAAATGGCCGAGTGGCTTACCGCCGGATTTCATCACGCAGGGCCGATCGGCGAAGGCATTCACACGAGGACCGCGAAATACAATTTATGGGTTCGCGGAGTTGAGTTTGGGCCGCGCCAGCTTCCAGTGAGGCATCCAGTGCCCGCTTCCAAACGCATGGCCGTGTCCTTCCGCGTGTCCTGCCTCAATGCTTAGAATGCCTCCAGCGCATATCAGCACTGTTCCCAGCACCGCGACGGCGTCGGGAACATTGCCGAAAAGCCACCACCCCAGAATTCCGGAAAAAACCACCACGGTGTAATTGAATGGAGACAGTTCTGTCGCGCTCGCATACCGGTACGCCCGAATGATCAGGTACTGCGTCAGCGCATAGAAAAGACCAACGCCAAGCAGCAGCAACCAATCTTTGCCAGCCAGCGGCTTCCAAGCCCAAACACAAACCGGCACAAGTAGCAAGGTTGAAAATCCAAAATTATAAATGAGTATCCGTACCGGCGGCTCCGTTTCGGCGAGCCTATTGGTCGCAACAAGCGCCAAGGCGGAAAACAACCCCGCGAGCAACGCGATCAGCGATGCGGGATTGTGAAACATTTGCGGGCCGGGCTTGATGATCATGACAATCCCGGCCAGACCGATCAAAAGGCTGATCCACACCACGGGCTGCACCGCCTTACGAAACCAGACGTAGACGACCACCGGAATGAACAAGGGAGCCGCATTTGAGAGCAAAACCGAATCGAGCAGTGGTATCGAACCCACGGCGATAAAAAACAATAGCTGGCAGATCGATCCGGCGAGACTACGAAACAACTGTAACCAGACATGCTGAGTCTTCAGGTTTGTCCGTCCCTCTTTTGCGGCGGCGGGAACGAAAACAAGAAAGCTGATTCCGTATTGCAGGAACAGGAGCAGCAAGGGCGGCACGCCCGATGCGGCTTTGCTCAAGGCGCTCATGGCCGCCGCACAAAAGAAGGCAGCCGTAATCAACACGATCCCCAGCGGAAGATTGTGGCCGGCCGCTCGGGCTCTTAAGTCCACGGGCGCTCAACTCCTCTTCATTCAGCCATTCTTGCGACTCCGTCGATGCCGAAATTGCTACGCCGAGAAAATCAGATTCTAAATGGCGAGACGGGAGCCTAAGGCCGAACTTGGTACCCCTAAGCACCGAGTTTGGGATCGCAGCTTCCGTATCGCCCCCGGCCGAAACCGTAGGGCTTATTCGGGCGATTTCGCGTCGTTCCTCAACAATAAAGCTAGGAAAATCCTTTTATGTTTGGGACATTATGCTGGAGCGGACGGTAAATAGATCCAGTGTTGCCTGGCCCCTTCAGACGCGAGCACCTCGACGGCACTTGCCACGCCTATGTGATTGTTGGCGATTTTATTCGAGAATCAAGGCACAGACGCCCTTTTGCCGGGATGTCTTGCGCCTGAAGAACTGTGCCGCTTAGTTCGACAGCGGAGTCTTATTTTTACAAATAAGTGCCCACGACTATGTATTTAATGTCGTTGACAATCGCGTGAATACGCCAATATAATACAGAGGCAATGAGCGCAAATACGCAAATTACAGCATTAACCCCCAATTCGAACTGCTCTGCCGCCGGATCTGGCGATGCCAATAACTCAACGATCGTTCAGTTCATGGCGCCCCCCAATGGCGTTGCCTGGTTTACGACAACCGTCAGCGCCGCTGTCACCTCCTCCGTCCTTGGCGCCGACCAAGGGAATGGAGTAGTCACG
>JAICLJ010000231.1 GCA_025927575.1 Bryobacteraceae bacterium
CCGATTGTTGCAGACGGAATCATGTATGTCACGGGCCCGAATCAGGCGTTCGCGCTCGATGCTCGGACAGGGCGGCAAATCTGGCATTATGCGCGCCCACGTACGCAAGGGCTATCCGGGGATGCATCGCTCGGAACAAATCGCGGAGTGGCCATTCTCGGCGACAAGGTTTTTATGGTGACGGATAACGCTCACCTGATTGCTCTGAACCGCACGACCGGCGCTCTTGTTTGGGACGCCGTGATGCCGGACGCTCCTCAGCCTTACGGCTCCACGATCGCGCCGTTGGTTGTCAAAAACACTGTAATTGCCGGCGTCTCGGGGGGCGACTGGGGCATTCGCGGCTTTATTGCCTGTTACGACGCGTCAACGGGAAAGCGGATCTGGCGGCACTGGACCATTCCCGCGAAGGGCGAACCGGGCTACGACACCTGGAAAGGGAGAGACCCCGCCGATGGAGGCGGCGCGACATGGCTCACGGGGAGTTATGATCCTGAAAGCGATACGCTCTACTGGCCGACAGGCAATCCGTTTCCGGATTCCGACGACAGCAAGCGAGGCGGCGATAACCTCTTCACGAATTGCATCCTGGCGTTGAATCCGGACACCGGGGCGTTGAAGTGGCACTACCAATTCACTCCTCACGATGTTCGCGACCGGGATGCAACCGAGCCGCCGGTGCTGATCGATACGCGCTATCAAGGCCGCGAGCGGAAACTACTGTTGCACGCCGATCGCAACGGTTTCTTTTACATCCTGGATCGCACGAATGGCCAGTTGCTCCTCGCCAAGAAGTTTCTGCACAAGGTGAATTGGGCGAAAGGCATTGGACCGGATGGTCGACCACAGCTTACTACCAGGAGCGGGTTTTCATCACATCGCGAAATGAGCTGTCCGGGCGATGCGGCGAACTGGAGTTCTACGGCCTTCAGTCCAGTGACGCGTCTTTATTACTTCATGTCGCTCGAGGAATGCCAGCCGAGTGAGGTCGCTGTGCATAGCCTGGCTGCCAAACGCCAGAGCGAATCCGGCCAGAAGTATTTGCGGGCTGTTGATATTGACACCGGCAAAGTGGCTTGGGAAATCCCGCAAATCGGGGCCGTTTTGATGAAGACCTGGCCTGGAGTGCTGGCGACCGCTGGTGGAATTGTTTTCTACTCAGATCCGAATGGGAATTTCGTTGCCGTGGATGATCGACACGGCAAGACGTTGTGGCATTTTCCGACAAACGTTCGAATGAAAGCTTCGCCCATGACGTACATGGTTGAAGGCAAGCAATTCGTAGCAGTTGCAGCGGGTTCTATTGTCATGTGCCTTGGCCTGTCGCGCTAAGTTGAGGCGCTGCGATCGGATAGAGCGATGAACCTGGTCACCAGCCGCCGTGTCCGATTGCTCCCAAAGCTCGATACGCATGGCAGCGTATCTGCCGTTTGGGGCCGGTGGCGTGACTCGGTGGCATGATACGTTGGTTGCTGATTCCATGGCTTGGTTTACACGGCAAAAGCCGTCCGTCGAAGATACGCCTGCCGATGCGGAAAAGAGTGTCCGCACCGAAGGTCTTTGGCAAAAATGCGAGAAGTGTTCCCAGCCCATTTGGCGCAAGACCCTTGAAGAGAATTTGTTCGTTTGTTCCAATTGCGGCCATCACTTCCGGATCGACGCCGTGTCGCGGCTGAGAATGTTGTTCGACGAGGGCACGTATCAAGAGCACGACGCGGGCCTGGTTTCTAACGATCCGCTCGGATTCGTCGATTCCAGGCGGTACCACGAGCGGCTGGATTCCATGCGCCAGACTACAAATCTGCCGGACGCTATAATTTCCGCCACTGGATTGCTGAATGGACGCCGCGTTCACATTTGCGCGCTGGAACTCAAGTTCATTGGCGGCTCTATGGGAGCCGTTGTCGGCGAAAAGATCACTCGCGCGATCGAGCGATGCATTGCGGAAAGAATTCCGCTTATCATCATCTCGGCCTCGGGCGGCGCGCGCATGCAGGAAGGCGCCATCAGTCTGATGCAGTTGGCGAAGATTTCGGCCGCTCTGATGAAACTGGACGACGCTCGGTTACCGTATGTCAGCGTGATGACGGACCCCACAACCGGCGGTGTCACTGCCAGTTTTGCGATGCTCGGCGACATCAATGTGGGTGAACCGGGCGCGTTAATCGGCTTCGCCGGCCCCCGCGTTATCGAGCAGACCATTCGCCAGAAGCTGCCCGAAGGCTTTCAGCGCAGCGAGTTCCTGCTCGAGCATGGCTTTCTGGACGCAGTTGTCAAACGCACGGAGCTGAAGAATTTCCTCGACCGAAGCATCCGATTTCTTGCCGGGTAACGCTACAGCTTTGTTGATGTTTCGTCAGGGCGCTAAACCCGGAGTTCGTATCCTTGCGCTTGCATCCGTTCGATAATGCGGCCGCGGATTTCGCCGAACTCTTCATTCGTTAACGTGTGATCCGCTGCGCCGACTTCAAGACGAAACGAAACGCTCTTCTGGCCTTCTTCGAGTGGAGCGCCCGCGTACTGCCGCACGAATTCAATGCACACCAGATCTTCTCCCGCCAAGCTCGCGAGCTTGTCTTGAATCACCCCCACTGTCTGATGAAGCTCCGTGACGACCGACAAATCGAACCCGCTTGTGGGGTACCTTCGAATCGCCTTGTATTTCACCGGGCGGTCCGCGAGTGCTTGGGTACTGTCCAGGTTCACATCGAACACTGATGCCCGGCCTTCTATGCCGGCTTCTTGCAGCAGTAGCGGATGTAATTCGAATAGGCGGCCTACCACGCGCCCGCGCCATTCGATCTCGGCAGTCCGCACAGGATGCTCATACGCTTTCGCCGCGGCGGGACTCAGGCGCGCTCCCGGCAGCAGGCACTCCGTCACGCGCTTCAACTCGAAGAAATCCTGCTCGTCCGCATGCATCCCATAGATGACGCCCACTACATGCGTCTCTTCGCGCGGCAGGGAACCGCCGCCGTTCCCCTGAATCTCACGGCCAATTTCAAAGAAGCGAAAATCGCGAAGATGTCGCGTGTTGCTGACGATGTTATCGAAAACGCCCGGCAGCAGACTCTTGCGCATGTGTGTCAATTCGGAGGCAATCGGATTTGCCACTTTGAGGTGATCTTCCACGCTCATGCCGAAGCGCTGCAGTTGCGCCTCGTTCACGAACGAATAATTGTAAATTTCAGTCAACCCCTGCGCGGATAATTGAGCTCGTACCTGTCTTAGATACGTTCGCATCGGGTTTGCCGGCGGCGCCACGACGGGCAGCAGAGGAGCGGCCGGCGCAATCTCGCCATAGCCGACGATTCGTCCGACTTCCTCGACCAAGTCGTCCTTTAGGGAAACGTCCTTGGTCGCGCGCCACGAGGGAACTTCCACCATCAGATTTCCGGGGCTGGTTTGCTGAACTCCGAACCCCAGCGATTCGAGGATCGCGCGAATACGAGTATTGCTCAGATCCTTGCCAAGCTTTCGCGTGACAAAGCTTACGGGCAGATCAATTGGCTCCGGAGGCTTGCTCGGGGCGCGATTATCGGCAACGCCCCCCACGGCGCGAACACCCGGCGAGACAAGTTCGAGCAGTTCCATTGCCCGAGCCAATCCACGCACAGTGTTCTCCGGGTCCAGCGACTTCTCAAACCGGATCGACGCATCGGTCCGCAATTTGAATCTTACGGACGTCGATCGCACTTTCGATGCATGGAAATTGGCGCTCTCCAGCACAATCCTGGTTGTGGTTTCCGAAATCGCGCTTTCAGCTCCGCCGATTACTCCCGCGATCGCTATTGCCCCACCACCATCCGCGATCACCAGGTCTTCAGGCGTGAGCCGATAAGTTTCCCCGTTCAGCGCGTTGATCGTTTCGTTATCAGTCGCCGGGCGCACGAAAATCGTACCGCCCCTCAACCTGTCGGCATCGAACGCGTGCATGGGTTGTGGCAACTCGGCAAGAATATAATTCGTCACGTCGACAACGTTGTTAATCGGATTGATTCCGATCGATTGCAGACGCGCTTGCAGCCACAAGGGGGATGGCCGGACCGTGACATTGTCGAGCACTAGGGCGCTGTATCGCGCGCACAATGCATAGTCTTCAATTTCGACAGAGAGCTTAGGCGCTCCCTGCGGTAAGTTGCCCGGTTTCACCGGATCGATCAGCTTCCCGGCAGCAATGACCGCGACCTCCCTGGCCATCCCATAGTGGCCCCAGAGGTCCGGCCGGTGCGTCAGGCTCTTGTTGTCGATTTCGATGATCCAGTCGGGAGCCAATCCGGGCAGTCCTTCGCCGGGAGTTGCATCGAGGTCGAGCAGGCCAGTATGGTCGCGGTTAAGGCCGAGTTCACCTCCGCTCGCCAGCATGCCTTCACTTTCAACGCCTTCGATTGTGGCGATTCCTATCTGTTTATCTCCGAGCATGGTGCCCGGTGGAACCCAGGCCGCGATCATATTCGTCCTCAGGTTCGGTGCTCCGCATACCACGACGTGTTTCGCTCCACCGCCGCTCTCAACGACCACGCGCTTATTCTTACCTTTGGCTAGCGGCTCAATGGATAGAACGCGAACAGCCGTCACTCTGGCGAAATGTTCGCCCCAGGGCTCGATGCCTTCGCATTCCGCTGTCTTTGTCGTGATCAAGTGTTCTAGATCGATCGGCTTTGCAGCCAGGTCGATCACCATTTCACGCAGCCATCGATAAGAAAACTTCAATCTCTATACCTCAATGTGGAGAACGATTCTTACGTCGCTTAGCTCAAAATTGCGAGAGAAAACGCAAGTCGCCGCCTTGCAATTGCCGGATATCGTCAATGCCATAGCGCATCATCGCCATTCGAGTCAGGCCTAGACCAAAGGCAAATCCACTCCACTCGTCGGGGTCGATGTCGCCCGCTTGTAAGACTTTCGGATGTACTAGCCCGCACGGCATCAGTTCCACCCAGCCGCTCTGCTTGCAAACCGGGCATCCGGAGCCTCCGCAGATCAGGCATTGAATATCGAGCTCGAATCCCGGTTCGACAAACGGAAAATATCCGGGGCGCAGTCGCACAACAACGTCGCGATGGAAAATGCCGCTCAACATTGTCTTCATGAAATAAATAAGGTTCGCGACCGAGACGTGCCGGTCCACCATCATTCCTTCGAGCTGATAAAAAGTGTGCTCGTGAGAAGCATCCACTTCTTCGTTACGGAATACGCGCCCGGGCGCAATCATGCGCAAAGGCGGGCCCAACGTCCGCATGCCCCTCACTTGTACGGGAGAAGTATGGGTGCGCAGCAGATGGCCGTCGTTCAGCCAAAATGTGTCCTGCATGTCGCGAGCCGGATGCGTGGGAGGAATGTTCAGTGCGTCGAAATTGTATTCCTCCGTTTCCACTTCGGGACCATCGAGCACGGCGAATCCGAGCGAAGTGAACAAGTCTTCGATCTCCGCTTGAATCTGCGTAATGGGATGCAGGCTTCCGGGCCGCACGCCGGGCGCCGGCAGCGTCACGTCCAGCCATTCGCGCTCGAGCCTCGCTGCCAACTGCTCCTGCTCAAATTTGCGCTTCTTCGCTTCGTACTCGCTTTCGAGGTCCTGCTTTACCGAATTCAGCAGTTTTCCGAGTGAAGCACGCTGCTCAGCCGGCAGTTTGCCGAACTCCTTGCTGATCTGCGCCAGCGTTCCTTTCCGGCCGAGCGCATCTACACGCGCATCTTCCAAATCTTCTTGCGAGAACGCGGATGCGAAACGGGCTAAGGTCGCCCGCCTCAGTTCTTCTAGTTGTGCTTCGAGCATTGAGAAGTCGTATTACTGTAATTCGGCGCCGAGTTGCTGAAGCATGGCCGCCAGGTCCTCGTGCCCTTTTTGCAGCGCCAGATCAAGCGGGCCCTGATTATTATCGGCGCGCGCCTTCAAATCGGCCTGATGCGCCAGCAATACTTCCACGATTTCCCGGTCGCCATTCTGAGCTGCTCCGTGTAAAGACGTCCAGCCGCCCTCCTGCCGGGCGTTCGGATCGGCGCCCTCTTCAAGCAGCAGTTTCACCAGTTCTGTCTTCCTGCCTGCGGTAGCGGCATGTAGAGGCGTATTTTTCATCGCGTTGGTCGATCGCGCATCCACCTCGGCGCCGCGCTCAATCAGCGATTGCGCCAGGTCCCTCCGGCCAAAAAAGGCTGCCAGATGGAGCGGAGTCCAGCCATCCGTAGAATGCGCTCCGATCAGCGCCGGATCGCGCTTCAGCTCACTCAGCGCTGCATCCGTCATGCCCGCTGCCGCTGCTGTGAATATGTCTAGCAGAGGGCCGAGCTCCAGCAGATACTCCGCCACTTCAGGTCGTCCATAGTATTGAGAAAGCAGCAGTGCGCACTGCCCCGATTCATTCTTGGCGTTCAATAAATCCGGACTTTCGGCAAGAGTCGCGCGGACTCCGTTCAGATCTCCGGATTTTACCTGTTCATGTAACGTCTTCACATCGGACATCGTTAGGGCTCCCGGTTTTAAACAGCCGGCCTGAAGAGCTGTTCGGATTTAGCCAGTTCCCAATCGAGGTGGTTGATGTAGAACAACAGCACTTCCCGTGGATATTTACCCGGAAATTCTTTGTAGACCCGTTCCTGCCAGCCTGGTGTCAAATATTCTTCCGCTTTCAGGTCCTTATCGAAGAATCCATCCTGATGCGGAATCTTGAGGAAATCTAACAC
>JAICLJ010000272.1 GCA_025927575.1 Bryobacteraceae bacterium
CCCACGAAACACTTCGAAATGCCGATGCACCGTTTCGGCAACGGGTCTTGCAGGGCGGAATGGAGAACTCTCCAAACCAGTCGTTCACCTTTCGGGCAACGCGATCACTAATCCGGACGACATCACCGCTTTCCCCGTGTACGCGCACTTCGCACATGCGAGAGCCACGCATCGGGAGCACAGGCGCCGACACGCACACCTCCTCCCTTTCCAATTTTGAATGACTTATGCTTCGAAATGATTGCAATTTGAACCAGTGATTCCAACAGTAGAATTTTCCTCGAAGCCTTTCAGTAAACGCTGTAAATGACCGGGAAAAGAGACAGGAGCCCCTGACCGCGAGTCTCGTAAATCCGCGAGGAGCCCCAAAGTAGCTCGTTACCGGCTGAGTGTTTAAGGAAGAAGCCGCTGCGAAATGTGAGTAATCTACACTACGGAGCCAAGCGCCACGCAGGGAGTGTCTGGACTCTGCTGCATCAGGGGGCGCTTGCATCAAATTGAATGACTGGTTCAAGGTTTTATCACAATTAATCCCGCAAACTAAGAGGCGCATCTCTTCGTAAGAAGTAAAGTGCTGCCCCGGCAACATACTTGGCAAGTTCGAGTTTGGAAGGACAGTAGTACTGGCGCTTGACGAGTACACGAACTAAACCTCGTCACCGTCTGAAGGTAGGCTGCCGCCGAGAGTTCCCACTTGCGTTAAGGAACAAGCCTCTGACTCGGCACTTCTAGAATGCACTATCAAGGCTGTTTTTGTCAATGGTTTTCCTTGCAACCTCAACAACTTACGAGTATCAATAGTACTTGTACGCAGCTTGGGCGGAACAACTTTAAGGTCGGTTGTCTCCCGTTTCCCGAGGGTGCAAATTAACTCAGACTGTTTCATTTCGATTTAGCCGTGGGCGCCAGCTCACTGTAAACAAGTCCGGCCCTTCATAGGTCGATTTGCCGTTCAACGCGCGCTCGGGCGTTTGCCATGGAGGGTGGTTACTGCACTTTAAATGCAAAATCCACCCGATCTTCGGCTGGCCTTAGCTGCATCCGGGCCTCACCCAATTGATGCTAAAACTGGCGAATCCGCTCTACATTAAGTAGAACTCAAGCTGGCTTACGGCACACTTTCCCCAAATCGCCGGAGAGGCGTTTAGGTTGGGACAGTTTTCACTGAACCCAGGATTTCTTTAAGATCAATTTCGCGCGTGAAAACTACGGGTACAGCGAACCAATTGGTTAATGGCGTTAACCAATTGGTTAGTGAAGAGGTAGTGGAGATAAGTATGGTAGAATACGAATTGTGCAGCAGGCTTGTTCGGACGTTCATCAAGCAGGCACCCATCGGGTTCACCAAACCCGTACACGGCGTTTCATCGTACCCAAACTGTTTTGATGTTCACGAACTCCTGGATTCCCAGTGATCCCAGTTCTCGCCCATAGCCGGATCGCTTGATGCCTCCAAACGGCAAGCGCGGATCTGAAGCCGCCATGCCGTTTACAAAGACTTGGCCTGTTTCCAATTCATCAATCGCCTTTGCAATTTCAGTGGCATCGTTCGACCAGAAGCTTGAGGCGAGGCCGAAAGGGGAGTCGTTTGCAATTTGAAGGGCTTCCTCTATGTCACAAGCGCGGAACAGCATCGCGACCGGCCCGAATAGCTCCTGCCTAAAGACTTTCGAGTCGCGTCCGAGATCGGCGAGTACTGTAGGCTGATAAAAATTCCCGGCGCCTTCAATCTTGTTGCCACCCGTTAATAGGCGCGCGCCGGTATCCATGGCCGCTTTTACCTGTCGATCGAGATTGTCGCGGATACGCGCCATTGCCAGCGGGCCGATATCGGTTGCAGAGTCCATGGGATCTCCGACTTTAAACGAACGCATCTGCTGGACGAATCCCCTCTCGAAAGCGTCATAGATCTCGTCCGCGATGATAAACCGTTTTGCGGCAATGCAGGACTGGCCGTTGTTGACGGTCCGGGCCTTCACTCCGGTCGAAATAGCCTCTTCGAGATTCGCGGTCGGCATCACGATGAACGGATCGCTTCCGCCGAGTTCAAGAACTGTCTTCTTGATGTTTCTTCCGGCTTGAGCGGCCACGGATTGCCCGGCGGCTTCGCTGCCGGTCAAGGTGGCGGCCATCACACGCGCATCGTCAAGCACCTGTTCCACTTGCTCTGTCTCAATTAGGAGGGTTTGGAACGCCCCTTCCGGGAATCCCGCCTGCAAGAATATGCGTTCTATCGCCAGCGCACATTGAGGCACGTTCGGCGCATGCTTCAACAGTCCGACATTACCCGCCATTAACGCGGGAGCGGCAAAGCGGAACACCTGCCAAAAGGGGAAGTTCCACGGCATAATCGCCAGCACCGGCCCAAGCGGCTGGAATCGCATAAAACTTTGGGATGCATTCGTTCGAACCGTTTCGTCAGCGAGTTGCTGCTCCGCATTCTCGGAATAATAACGGCACACCCAAGCGCATTTTTCGACTTCCGCAAGCGCCGAAACAAGGGTCTTACCCATCTCGGCGGTCATGATTTCCGCAAAGTTGCGCTTACCGCTATCGAGGATCTCCGCGGCTTTAGCCATGCATTCCGCACGCGCGGCAAACGAGAGTTTTCTGAAGTAGCGAAATGTCCGCGCCGCGCGGTCGAGCTTTAAATCCAGTTCGCTCGATGAGAGCGGCACGAATTCCGCAAGTAACTCCCCAGATGCCGGGTTGATGGAAGCAATGGCCATATGCCTCTATTAGATCGCGCAAACCATCATGGATGCCGCGGTCCGGCTAAACTGCCGGACGCCTCCCGACAGGACCCCACCTGCAACATTATCGTGACTGGCTCATCTACAATTTGGACGCGGCCACACGGCGGTTCAGACGGCATCGCAACAGATCAAGACGCCGGCACGTGCGTTTGAGCACAACGTTCGAATGTACCCGTGGCCTTTGTCACGTGATGGAGCATCGATGCAATTTTTCGCCGAACGTCATGGCCCGGAAACCCCGGCACTAGAGACAGACGTCGAAGCGATTTACGACGATATCCGCGAGGGCCGGTTTGAGCGAAGCATGGCGCTGCTGGCTGGTCTTTCCAGTATCTTAAGCGGCCTCGAAGTCGGCTATGAGCATTACCGCGCCGGCTATGGCAACCCGATCATGTACACGCCCGTACTGCTCAGCGGCGCACTAACGGGCGTAGGCGTCTGGGCGTCGTTCGGAAGCAAGGCCGGCCGCAAAGCGCTCCGAATCACGTCGGTAATTACTCTGCTCGATTCGGTCACCGGCTTATATTTCCATATCAGAGGGATTCAACGAAAGCCGGGCGGCTGGCGCATACCCATCGTCAATATTGTAATGGGGCCTCCCATTTTTGCGCCGCTTCTATTTGGCACCAGCGCCTATCTCGGCTTGATCGGGTCGTACATGCGACGGGAAGATGCTCCGGGAGGCGCCGTCGATGTTTCCATGCCCCGCGTTTCGGGACTTAACTGGAAACAAGAACTGCGTGAAGGCCGGTTCCAAAAGCACGTGGCCGCCATCACAGTGCTCTGGTCGTTCTTCTCCGGGTTTGAAGCCTGGTACTCGCATTATAAAAATAATTTCAAGTACAAAGTTCAATGGACTCCGGTGCTGCTTACGCCGGTATTGATGGCCGCCGCCGCTGCATCCATCCCGAGCCGCACAATCGCGAAGAAGATATTACCGGCGGTGTCGATTATCACGATCGCTGACGGCGGCATTGGGTTCTACTATCACGCTCGTGGAGTGGTGCGGCGGCCCGGCAGCTTGAAGAAATGGATCTACAACATTATGTACGGACCCCCGATTTTCGCACCTTTGCTGTTCGCCGCGTGTGGAACACTCGGATTGCTTGCAAGCATCCTGCGGAGAGAACCGAAATGAGCGACGTAGAAACCGAGCGACAACATCGTCCGGTCGATCCCAACACAGGCGAACCGCTTTCCCTTGTTCGGCAACCCGGCTACTATCCCGGATACAGCACGCTTGCGCAAAAGGCATTCTGGGATGCGAAGACGCGATCCGTAATCCTTCACCGGGTAAATGATACTCCGGCCATTCGTTTTTTCAATGTGCACCAAGAAGCCGTGATGAAAGCGGTGTGCGACCGCATTATTCCGCAGCACGACCGCGATCCCGCCTATCGCATTCCGATCGTGAACTACATTGATGAGCGGCTGTATGAAAACCAGATCGATGGCTACCGCTACGAGAACATGCCCAGCGATCGGGATGCGTACCAGCTCGCCGTGGAAGCGTTTGAGGCGATCGCGCAGAGCCATCACGAACACAGTTTTGTTGATCTCGATGCACACGCGCAGGACGAGGTATTGAAATCGATTCACGACGGCAATGCGCCCGCAGCGCGGGAAATTTGGGAACGCATGTCGATCCAAAATTTCTGGAAATTGCTTGTGGGCGATTGCGCGGCGGCCTATTACTCGCATCCGTGGGCATGGGACGAAATCGGCTTCGGCGGCCCGGCCTACCCCCGCGGCTATATGCGCGTTGAAGGCGGCGAGCCGGAGCCCTGGGAAGTAGACGAAGTTCGCTACGAATGGCAGGCGCCGCCCGACTCGCTTTCCGATGTGTACGAGCCGACAGGATCCGGTTCGGAACACAGCCACCCCGGCCAGGGAGCCACGCATTGAAGAAGCCTCTACTCGGCGCGTTCGAACCGCCTGAACCGAATGGCCATCGCCTGGGCCCGCTGCAAAGCATCAGCGGCAAGATGCAGCGTTTCAGAGACACGGATGAAGTGGACTACTGCATTGTCGGTGTCGGTTCGGCCGGTGGCGTATTGTTACAACGCCTGGCGCGCGCGGGCTTCCGGGTAGTCGGTCTCGAAGCTGGTCCGTTCTGGAATACGGAACGTGATTGGGTCAGTGATGAAAAGGGCTCGCACAAACTGTACTGGACCGATTTGCGGATCACCGGCGGGGAAGACCCGCTGTCTTTAGGAGAAAACAACAGCGGCAAAGGAGTCGGCGGCGGGTCGGTGCATTGGGCGGCCTTC
>JAICLJ010000011.1 GCA_025927575.1 Bryobacteraceae bacterium
CTACAGTCTCACCCGCAAACGGGACTACTGCTGCCCATAGCCATTGCCTTGAACGCTGTGAGCTTTTTCCGCTTGTTTACGCGGCTATTCCTCGGCAAGCGCCGTACAGGTTTCACGATCATAGCGGATGCCCTTCCGCGCGAGCAGTGGATTTTGGCGGCAGGCGTCTTGTTTGTGGTTTTGGGCGGATTGTTTCCGAACGCAATCGTCGCCCCGGTTGGCGCAAGCGGAAGCAACCGGACCGCCAGCTCACGCGCTACTGCGGCGTGCTGCGATGCAACGCTGACCGACATCGGGGTTCGTAAAGGCATTGATATTCCGAAAAAGCGAAGCCGAGATGATGCTAAGCCAAATCGTGCAACCGCTCAACAACGAGGCGGGCAAGTCTCAAGTCCCGCTATTCACCTTCAAACACTACGTGGAAAACAATTTCCTTCCGGTGTGCCGTCGCATGTGGAAAGAATCGACTCGAACGACGTCGGAATCAAATATCATCCGATATTTGTTGCCGGCGTTCCAAAACCAGCGACTCGAAACAGTTACGCGGGAACAAATGCAAACGTTTCTTGAAGACATCGCAGGCGATCTCTCGTCGAGTGTCGTCGGGCATCTTCGCTGGCATCTCAACGCCATTTTCAAGATGGCTCAGAGTGATGGAATTGTGAGTCATAATCCGGCAGGCGCGCTATACATCCCGGAATGCACGGCGTCGCCGACAAAACGGGCGATGTGTCCTCACCAGGTGAGAACTGCACTTGGGGTTCCTGATTTGCGGCCACGATGATTTCGGGTTGGCGCATCAGTTGGGCAGCGCCGAGTATGCTCGTCCGCGTAGATTCCGGGAGCGATTGGAGCAATGGTTAGATTTGGTAAGGGTGCTATGCCTAACTGCCCCGCAAGGATCAGTTCAGATGGCAACTATATCTTGATTTCGTTCGAAGTAGCAGTTGCGGAAATACAGGGGGCATGATGGAATCCGCTCAATTCGCACCCTACGTCCTTTTTCCCGTCGAATTTCCCTGGCGCAGATCGATGCAGCGCCGCACGCCTGGGTCCAACGCGGGGTTTGGGGAACTCCCAACCCGCTTGCTTCAACCGGCAAGTCGGGATGACCCCGCGGCAAAATCGTATCAGACTTCGAGGGATATTCTTTGCGGCGATTAGAATCGGCAATCAGCCCGAGCCGATAAGCTCAAGTCCACCCAAACTGATCCGGTATTTAGCCGGCATTGCAGACTGATCTTCTGCAACGTCGCGATAAATGCTTGCAAGTAAACGCCTCAGAGCTTGCCATGACGAAGTAGCTCAAAGCGAGGGACGTCATCGAAGACATCGACTACCAGCACCTTGCGGCCTAGGCCGCAAGCTGACGCACACTTGGCAGCAGCGAATGGGTACGACAACAGCAATCTCCTGCCACGCCTGCATTCGATGGCCGGCGAATTCCTTCCAACTTGCCCCCCGGTGCCAGCCAGATCGGACTGGTGAATAAATTGCTTTTGCATGCCGCACTCCACCAGGCAGGCGTAACCGTGTGTCGTCACTACCGTTAGTGGCGATTTCCCGAACGCGTCCGGCGGCGTTCACTTTAGATTGATAGTAATGGACGGGCTCTTGGACACAACAACGAGCACTTGTGTTTTAGGATTCCACTTCATCGATCCGCCCGTTACAGATTTGGGCGCCGCGGCTCCCAATTTGAAAAGTTCAGTTGATGCCTTATCGAATTTTGTATAGTGAATTCGCTCGGGGCTATAGTGGATCGACTGCACAACAGATGAGGTCCGCAACAAATGATTTTGGCCAGATGGCGCCAGTTGAGGATCCGCGGCCATTGCGCGCAGATAGTGCCGCACATAATCGCCATAACCGTCGGTCAGCCAGATATCGTCGCGCGGATAGCGGTTCTTGCCATCGTCGTCCACAGTATAGGTCGCCCAGTTCAAGCGGCGAATCGCCGCTTCCTTCCACTCGCAGTCGCCAGTTACTTCGCAATACCGCAATTCAGTTGAAGCATGGCGAGAGGTGTGACTGTTGCCGGGGACCCGGTAGACTGTCTGCTCATTGATCACCGTGACGCCCCATTTATCGAATTCGTGATTCTGAAAGGTCTTGTAGGACCAAACCAGGATTCCGCGAGCCTGCTCCTTCCATTGGGGATCCCAATCCGGGTGGTCCAGGATATAGAATGCCATCGTATCGGCGTTGATCTCCGTGTCTGAATAGTCGGCTGTTTTGACGTCCTCAAAAAATGGTCCCCACTTATTCGTTCGGAGCGGATATTGCTTCATCCATGCCGTAGCGATCTCCACGCATTTGCGATAACGACTGACACTTCCGTGGTTCAAAGCAATTAAATCGTTGAACAATCGAAGAGACGGGCTCCAGTTCGTCGTATAGGATGCAGAGATCGGCTTGCCATCCTTTGTGGTTGCTCTATGCACCTCGCCGGTCAACGCATTCACGCGAAAAGGCCAGGGAGAATTATTTGCGTCCCCAGGACGAATGTGCACAGCCAGTGAATCGGCGATTTGGGTCGCGGCGTCCAGGTATTTCCGGTTTCCCGTGATTTCGTATAACGTCACCAGTTCAGCGCCAAAACTCCCGGCCTTATCCGGTTGAAGGAAGTTCTTTCCCGCACGCATATCGCCGTCATAGCGCCCTGAATGGATGTCGGTGTTGTAGGGGTAAGGCAGATTTGCCCACAAATCTGTCCGCTTCGACATTCCATGCTCCAGCCAATAGTCGGCGATACGCGTCATGTTATTCTTGACCGCTTCGTCGCCAAGGTAGTCGTATAGAAGATTCCAGGACGAAAGAGCCATGCTAATCTGATCGCCGCCGAGACCACGCGGATCGTCTTGGTCCGGCTTCCAAACCTGATGCTGCAAATATACGGGAACACCGTTAGAGCACGAACGCATGTCGCGCCAGAAAGCCCAAACAAGGCGAACAACATGGTCGTACGCTTCGCCTGGCGATTTCCCATACCAGGGGACAATGTGGCCAGTCGAATCCAGCTTCACCTGGTGATAGCCCATGGTGTCCGATCCGAAGGCCAACGGCGCCACGCAAACCAGACAAATCAGAAGGGCACCCACTTGAAGCCCGCAGGTATGGCTAAGGCGCGTACCATACGGCGCATTCAGCAACTTTTTCCACCGAATCAATCGCTTCATGTACTCTCCAGACATAAGCCTCCTTAAAACCAAGCGTCGCTTCTTTGTCTACTGGCCGCTCTACGCGACAGGGCTTGTATTTTCGCGCTCTACCAGGCTTTGCCGCGGCGCATCGTCCCAGACCGTTATCAGCAAAGTGCTCACAAGAGCCAGCAAGCCGCCGCCGATCATAAACGCCGTCAAACGTTCGTGCAATACCGCGGCGGCAATGATCACGCCAAAAAACGGAATTAGATAATTGGAAAGCGCCGCCTGCGTGGCATCGAGACGTGTTAACACGTTCAAGAAGATAACCATCGACAAGAAATACTGGAACAGCGCAAGAATAGCGAGACCTACCCAAACTGTCGTCGAATAGTGTGTGAGATTCCCGAAACCAGAGGGTTCGATGGCCGCCGTCACCGGCAATAGCACCAATAAAAGCATGTAATAGCTATAGAGCAACACCTTGAGAGGAGAATGCCGCTCCAGCGCTTTTTTGCTATAGGCATTGTAGAAGGCGCTGCCAAGAACGCTGAAGAAAATCAGTATGTTTCCAGCAAGATAGCCGCGCCCGAAATTCAGACCGGTCCAATCGACTCCGGAACACACCAACACTCCCAGAATGGCCAGCCCGAAGCTAACCCAGCGGATCGGAGTCATGTGTTCACCGAGCAAGAAGTGCGCCATCACCGCCGTCGATATCGGCATGATGAGCGCTAATAAGGCGGCGTCGGATGCCGGCGCCAGGCGAACACCCCAAGTGATGAACAACTGCGCGACAAGCTGGCCAGCCAAACCGAGCAATACGAAATTCCAAAGGTCTTGCTTCGTTATGCGGGCGCCGGGCTTGCGCCCTACCAAGACGATCAACAGAAGAGTGGAAAGCGCGATTGGGAATGTGACGGCAAACAGCGGCCCCATTTCCTGCTGCACAAGCTTTACCATCACGAACTGGCTCGCCCACATCAAGTTGCAGGAAAGCAACAGGAACCAATCGACTAGTTTTGTCGATCTAGAAGTCATGAGCGCTCGACGCGGTTCAAGGCGGTGCGGAGACTGATATCAATCAGATCGCACATTTCGTCGATATCCTTCTCCTCTGCTATCAGCGGCGGCGCAACCGCAAACCACGTCGGATCGGTCCGCAGAATGATACCCTGTTCGAGAGAAGTCTTCTTGAATTCGCTGCCCAGTTGAGGGAAGGGCTTCATCGATTTGGTGTTCTGAACAAACTCAACGCCAAGCAGAGTCCCCTTGCCGCGCACCTCCCGAACAACGCCATATTTCTTCAGGCACTCGAGTTTGCCGCGCAGATACTCGCCAAGGCGGCGCGCCTTGGCGCACAGATCTTCTTCCTGAATTACTTCAAGCACGGCCAGGCCGACGGCACAAGCCAGCGGATTGCCGGCGAATGTGTGTCCGTGTGCGAAGTGAACACCGTCTTCCGGTCTGCCTCGAAAAGCGTCCGCCATGTCTTCACGGGCTAACATCGCGCCCAGCGGGACTGCTCCACTGGAAATGCCTTTGCCAGCGCAGAGGATGTCAGGCGTCACTCCATATGTCTGAGCGGCGAACATCTGTCCCGTCTTCGCAAACCCCGTGATTACTTCGTCAAAAATCAGAAGTACGTCGTAGCGATCGCAGATGTCACGCAGAATTTCAAAGTATTCCGCAGTGGGCGTAATAATGCCGCCGGTGTTGCCAATAGGCTCCACTAAGATTCCCGCTACAGTCTCCGGATCCTCCTGCACGATGACGTCTTCAAAAGAGCGCGCCGCAAAGCGATTCGCTTCCTCCCACGTCGAGAAGCGATCACGATAGTAATTCGGCGGAAATACTTTCAAGAAGCCGTCCATCTGCGGCTCGAACTTCGATTTCCTCGGGCCATTGCCGCTTGCGCCCATGCCCCCAAAAGTGCCGCCGTGGTAGGAATAGTACCGGCTGATGAATTTATATTTGGTGGACCTGCCGGTCTGTTTGAAATATTGCCGGGCAAACTTGAGTGCGGACTCAACAGCCTCGGATCCACCACTGTAGGGCTTCACATAGTTGAGGTTTTCCGGAGCTGCCTGTCCCAGCTTCTCAACAAAGTCCAATAGGACGTTGGTTGCGCTCAGTAGGGGTGGGGCAAATGTGATCTTCTCCATCTGATCACGCATTGCAGCCATGACGTGTGGGTGGCGGTGTCCTAACACGGCGACAAAAATGCCGCCTATGGCGTCGAAATAGCGCTTACCTTCCGTGTCCCAGTAATACAGTCCTTCGGCGCGCTCCATCACCAGTGGACGCTCAAGGAATTCCGACGTCGCTTGATAGTCGATGAAAGTGTGATTCAGCAGCCGAAGCTGCCTCTCTGTCAATTGCATAGCTAATTCCCTGGCAAGCCAGCGCTAAATCCGCCGTCTACAGCGATAGCAGCTCCGGTCATAAAAGATGCGTCGTCACTGGCGAGGAAGACCGCCAATCGGGCGACCTCTTCCGGTTTGCCAATCCGACGCAAGGCGTGCAATCTGCCGGCTTGTGCGCGTGCTGCCGCCGGATCGGATTGAGCGAGGAAATATCCTTCCGCCAAGCCGCTGTCAATGTAGCCCGGGCAGATGGCATTGACACGGATTCCCTCCCAGCCGTGATCAATAGCGACCGCCTTGGTGAATCCAAGGATGGCCGCTTTTGTAGCGCAATAACCCGCGCACATCGGCTCAACGAATGTGCCATTTACGGAAGACATATTGATGATGGCTCCGCGGGTGGCGCGCAGAGGAGGGAGGAAGTACTTCGAACATAGAAATACGCCCCCAACATTGACGGCCATCTGACGATTCCACTCTTCGTCTTCCGTATCCTCGATCCGCTTGTTCACCTGAATGGCAGCATTGTTCATCAGAACATGAACCTCGCCATAATGTTGCAGCGTGGCGGCGACTAGATTCTGGACCGAGGCTGGGTTGGCGACATCGGTAGTGATGGACAAAGCTATGCCGCCCTCCTTCTGAATCAGAGACGCTGATTCTCTCGCCGCATCAGCATGAATGTCGGCGATGACCACCTTGGCGCCGCTTTGCGCAAATGCTCGCGCGATCGCCCTGCCGATGCCGGAGCCGCCGCCGGTCACTACTGCGACTCTATTTTCTAGACGCATTTCCGCGTCGTCTCCGACTGATGGATATTCACACCGCCACCTATATGAAGCGACTCTTTAGAAGAAGAGGCGCAATCCAAATTGCATCCGCCGGTTATCGACCGACGTCGAAAAAACCTGGCCCGCAGAAGGATCCCCGACAGTCGCATCTGGGGCCGCGAAATTCGGGTGGTTGAAGGTGTTGAACGCATCGGCGCGGAACTGCAAATTCATTCTTTCCGTGAGTTTAAACGTTTTGAATAGAGAGGAGTCAAGTTGCTGAAGCGCATCTGTGTGAAGAGGATTGATTCCGGTGTTGCCATAGGTATCGGGGACGAGAACGTCAACGAAACAACTGGTGTCAAACCACGCGTTCACAGTGGGATCTGACAGATTACCGTTGCAGATTCGATTGGAGCGGTTGCTTTGGCCATTATTAAGGAGGCTAACCTCGGACGCTATGTTGAAGCGCAACCCGCTGCGTATAGTCAGGAACCCCGAATACTGCCAGCCTCCGAGCAATGCGTCCACCAGGCGATTCGCGTTCCCCAGAAATCGTTTGCCATGGCCTAGGGGAAATTCATAAGTGAATTGTGCGCTGAATGTGTGCGCTATGTCTTGTTGCGTTGGGCCGTAATACTGATAGAGGTTTGTTTGATCGATGTTGTTTCCGTTTGCAAAATTGCGTCCGTGCGCATAACTGGCGCTCACTGTGATTCCATTGTTGAGTTGAGCTACCAAGCGCGCCGTCAGGGCGTCATACCAACTTGCAGTGTTGGAAAACTGCACGGGGATGTCTCCCAACTGGGGATATTGTTGAGCCAGTGGCCTTGCCAGGTTATAGTCCACGCCCGGCGGTTGCGGCGGCGCCTGATTGACGTTGGTCGTATGGTTGTTATGAAGGCCGCGTACGCTGAGATAACCCACGTCCAGAAGCACTCCGCGGACGATTTCCCGCTGCAAGTTTACCGAAGTCTGAGCCACTTCCTGGCTCTTCCAGTCTGCATTTGTCCCTCTTATGACGGCGTTAGCCGGAATGATTAGATTACCGGCCTGGTCATATTCGGCGGACGCTAATGGTAGGCCGTCTCTTGAAAGCAGCAAGTTCGGCGTCAAGTTATTGGATGAAAGGAGCTCCTGCTTCGCATAATTCGGATAGCCTAGTCCGAGGATTGTCAAGGGGCCAGTCCAGTAGGCCTGCCAATAAGAGATTCCGAAACCTGCTCGTAGGCTTGTTTTACCACCGTCGGGCGACCACGCCAAGCCCACTCGTGGCCCTACATCGTTCGTATCGAGGTTCAACGACGGACTTCGATTGTCTTTCGTCGCGACTACCAGTTGATTGGTGGCCGTGTTCCAGTTCGACTGGCGATTGTATCGCTCCACTGGACGGGTTGTCAGTTCATAGCGAAAACCGATGTTCAGGGTGAGCGACGGCAGCACTTTGAGATCGTCTTGCGCGTAGAAGGCGTTCTGCCAATAGGTTTGATAAGGCCAACCGTTCACAAATCGTGCCCGGGCGCTACTCGTCATTGTGCCCAATAAAAAGCTCGAATACGCGAAAGGTGGCGCAACGCCGTTGAGAGATGTCATAGCGGGGTCGAACGTTAAGGCTCCACGGGGATCATCGCCGCCGATCGTATCAGCCGAAGTGTCTTCAATGTGATTGACGTTGACTCCGACCTTGATTGTGTGTCGTCCTTTCACCCAAGTGAAGTTATCCGTTGCCGCAATGGTATTGCTGATAATGAATGCAACCCAGTCGGGTTGGCCAAAATTAGATATCGGGGGCAATGACGAAATCTCGAAGATGCCTTGCGTAATGGGGTCCCCAAGATTGCCATTCGGAATTCCGTAGAAGTTGTTCCAGTTCTTGGACATGGAATTTGCATTCGTAGTCACGTTGGTGCGGTTGTAGCCAATGCGCGCTTCATTTGCCTGTGACGCGTTCAATGTGCTGAGTAGCGTCATCTGCATATTCTGATTCAAACTGTGAGAGTTGGCTTGACCGTCCTGAAAGAATTCGTTTATATCGGTTGCGTTGGTGGCTGTTGAGTTGAGGAGCGAATATCGGAAAAACAAGCGGTGCTTGTCAGAAGCGTTGAAATCGATGCGGCCATCAGCCTGATGCGCGTCTTGGGTGTTGCGATACAGGTAATAGAGATTGTTGGTAAGGCCGGGAAGATTAGCCGTACCGAACACGCGATCGGCATTCATTTGGGCCGCGGACGGGTCAAACCGGCTAGCTGGAATGATATTGCCGGCAAACGGGGCGGCAGCGACGACATTTCCGTTTTGATCGAAAACCCTCGTAAAAGGATCGTAAAGCTGGCTATAGGAATTAAGATCCGTTCCTGCAGGAGGGGTTAACGAGTAGAGTTCTGAAAAATCACCGTTGTACATCTTCGCTGTAGGGGCGCTCGTGAATTCGTGAGTGCTGGTCCGAAAGAGAGTTCCCTGGTAGTCGGCAAAGAAGAAAAGCTTGTTCTTCAGGATGGGGCCACCAATCGCGCCGCCGAACTGGTTGCGCTGAAAAGGCGTGGAGTCCGTGGAGAAGTAGTTGAGTGCGTCCGTCGCATTGTTCCGAAGATACTCGAAAACCGCCCCATGAAACTCGTTTGTGCCGGATTTGCTGATCACGTTGATTACGGTGCTGCCCGAAAAGCCGTATTCGGCGTCATACTTACCCGCGAATACTTGGAGTTCCTGAACGCCTTCGATGGGAGGCACCACTCCGACGTATGCATTCTGCGGCTCACGGTTAAAAATACCCTCAATGTATACGCCGTTTGCATTGGCGTCTACGCCGCCGATTGAACTCAACTGCGGTCGAGTCAACCCGATGGCGGAGCCATTCTCGCCACCATTAGAACCATAGTTGCCGCTTCCCCTGCTATTGTTGGCGCCCGGCAGCAGATTCATTTGGTAGAGCGGATTCCGATCAATATTCGGCAATTGATCAAGAGCTTTGTATCCAAATGTTTGGCTGAGTTCGGCGCTCTCGGTGTTCACCGCCACTGGGTGTGCCTGGACTTCAATCGATTGGCGGACCTCGCCAACTTGCATGGTGACATTCAAACGAACGGATTGGCCAGCGGTTACGGCCAATCCTCTCTCAACTCGTTTGGCGAATCCCTGGGCCTCGATTTCGATTGCGTACTGGCCCGGGATCAGGAAATTGATCAAGTAGTCGCCGTTGCCCTGGGTCTGTACCGTCGTGACAACATCTGTTGCTTCATTTACAGCGCGGACTGTGGCTGTTGCAATGGCGGCGCCGCCTGAATCCGTAACGGTTCCGGAAATTCTGCCGGTGTTGATTTGACCCGCGGCCGGGAAAGTCATCCACAAAGCACATCCGATGAAAGTTAACCA
Source organism: Bryobacteraceae bacterium (assembly GCA_025927575.1). Lineage (GTDB taxonomy): Bacteria > Acidobacteriota > Terriglobia > Bryobacterales > Bryobacteraceae > KBS-96. The sequence goes on from JAICLJ010000011.1 coordinate 9,652, forward strand.
GACCGGCAGATGCGTTGATCCGCGCCATGGAGATTCTGAAGAAAAGTGGGCCATGAAGACCTCCCGTTCGTAGGAGTTTAAAACATCATATGTTTGAACAAAGAGAGCGGTCAAGGATTTTTTAACACCGCACCCGAAAAAAGAGGCGCGGTCAGGCGTGTCCCAGCCAAAGAATGAAGCAAGAACTAGGGGATATTCTTCAAGGCTCTTCGGGAGTCTTCTAGCGTACTCTTCATTAAGCGGCGTACAGCCTGGCGGGCGCCGACAGAGTTCCGCTCTCGAATCTCTATAAAGATATGACGATGCATATCGAGCCCAGGGTTAAAGCTGTTGGAAAGCTTGATTTGTTGCAGGAACGTCGACATTACGGGATCGAGCACCATCTCGAGATAAGGATTGTGAGCGGCCTTCAAAACGGCACGATGGAAACGAAGGTCCGCATCAATGAGGCTTTGCAGCCCACCATCCTCCTCCGCCATGCAATGCAGCGCGCTTTCAATTTCCTTTAAGTCCTCTTCCGTGGCTCGAACGGAGGCCAAGCTGGCGCTAGTTTCCTCCAATACCTGTCGCAACTCCAGCATCAATTCCATTTCCGCCATAGTCGGCATCGGCTGATCGCGGAAAAGCCAGAGAAGCGATTCCTTAACCCGATCCGGGTTCGGGGCCACGGTCAGAGTGCCTCGGCCGGCGCGCACCTCGACCATTCCGCGGTCCTCCAGGATCTTCATTGCTTCCCGGACTACGATTCGGCTCACTTGAAACCGCTCCGCCAACTCCGTCTCTTTCGGAAGCCGGGAGCCGGGTTCGGGGTACTCCTCGGTGATCAGGCGCTGCATTTCGTGGAGCACTTGTTCGCTAAGCCGCCCATTTCGGAAACTACGCTTCTGCATGGTTATACCTTTCAATCTTATGCCGGGCTCTTCAGATGCTCCTCGCGGCGCCGGGACGAATTTAAACTTGAAGCAAACAAAAATTCGTCCTGGCACGAGGGTCATTGCATGTCATAAACATCCGTTCCGTCTCCAAATTCTTCTTGACGAATGACATCGCCAAACATATGATGTTCCAGGATGAATCACTTTTACGCTCTCTTCGCGTTCTGCTGGCGCTCAGGGCTCCCCAGAACGGCAAAGCGTTTGATTTTGCTCTTGCTGCCATGCTTGCTGGTGGGGCAAGACCTCAAGTTCGTTAATGCCCAGTTGCCATACCATCAGGCGGTATTAGATCAGCAAGGAAAATTGCTGGCCTGGTATGAGCCCGAAAAGAACCGTGGCTATGACAAAGTCTTACACTTGGGCTGGGACTTCATTGAACACAGGGTCCCCCGCGACCACAACACCGGTCAAAAAGTCTACCTCGTCAATTCGGTTTACGACGGGAAGACGTTGGAAGGCATCAATTGGCAACACAATCCAGCTATGGTGTACGCCGCGTTTGTGGACGGTGTAGTTGGCTGGTATCCGTATTCGGGCGATCAGGAATCAATCGTCGCTGTACGCGAGATGCTGGATTATCAACTCGCTCATGGCTCCACTCCAGCGGACTGGAATTGGCCGAACGTGCCGTTTGCGACTTCTTGCAATAATCAGCCCGACTATGGCCACTGCATTCAAAATATGCCGCATGAGTTTTTCGGTGGCATCGAAACTGACAAAGTTGGTCAATTGGGCGCCGGGTATACGCTTTTCTACGAGATCACCGGCGATCGCAAATATCTGACTGCCGCAATTCATTGTGCAGATGCACTTGCCAGGCATGTTCGGGAAGGCGACGACAACCATACTCCCTGGCCATTCCGGGTGGATGCCCGTACGGGAGTAACAGTGAACCTTGAAGAATATGGCGGGGACGTCGCCTCATCGATGCGCTTATTCGATGAGCTGATACGCCTCAAAGCGGGCGATACGGCAGCCTATCAGAGGGCTCGTAGTCTGGCGTGGACATGGGTGCTACACCATACGCTAAGTCGCGAAAGTGCGGCTTGGGATAAGTGGGCGGGCTTCTTCGAAGATGTTCCGTACCGGCCTAACAACGTGAATCAATTTTCTCCGGACATGATCGCTTACTATATTCTCAGCCGCGAGGACCCCGCCTCTGTCGATCCGCAGTGGATTAATCATGTTGGCCACCTGATCGACTGGGTACGTCTGCGGTTCGGACGCGGTCCGTTCCTGGGCGCCTGGGCGATTGATGAACAGGGCACTTCAGACGGTAGAGGCTGCTGCTCTCGCGCAGGGGAAGGAAGCCACGGTGGTCGATGGGCCGCCATTAACGCTTTGTATGCGGAACGTTCGGGCGACCTCCAGGCGCGCGAGGACGCCTTCCGCTCCATGAATTACGCCACCTATTTCGCCGGGTCGGACGGCCGGATCGCGTGCTGTGGAGATGATTATGGTAAACCCTATTGGTTCAGCGATGGCTATGCAGACTACTTGCGCCACTTCAGTTGGATCATGGGATCGTTGCCGGATTTGGCTCCTATCGGCGAAAACCATATTCTGCGCTCTAGCTCTGTTATTCAAAAGGTGAGCTATAGCTCAAAACAAATTACTTACAAGACTTTCGATACGCAAGGAACTCAGGTGCTTCGCCTGAACTTTAAGCCTTCACGGATAACCGTTGGCGATTCGGCTCTAGCGCCGCTAAGCGATCTGAGCAAACCGGGTTACACAATCGAATCTGCCCGCGGTGGTGACTACGTTGTCAGAATCCGGCAACAGGGATCGGCTGACGTTGTAGTGGAAAGCAACTGACATCTTTCACCACAGAAATGACGCCGAGAGCATGATCGCAAGTTCATCGTCCCGTCCACAGCTACTTCGGCTTCGAAGCGAATCGCTGGAGGTTTCCATTCTTCCGGAAGTGGGAGCAAAACTTTTCGACCTTATTGACCGGACCAACGGGCACAACTTCCTGTGGCATAATCCGCGGATCGCACCGCAAATTTATCCGATCGAAGCCAATTTCGATAACTACTGGTGCGGCGGCTGGGACGACGGATTCCCTACTTGTGAAACGTGCGCGCACAACGGAGAGGTGTATCCGAATCTTGGCGAGTTGCGTTCCCTTCGCTGGGAGGTGGATGCATTGGACGTGACCACTTTGGAGCCATCTGTATGTCTTACGTCATTTGGGCCCATTAGCCCAATCAAGGCACGAAAGATCGTTCGCGTTTGCAACGGTTCATTGGAGACAGAATTCAGTGTTCATCACATCGGCCATCATCCGATTGACTTCATTTGGGGCACACATCCAGCATATGTAATCGAATCAGATTGCGTGCTGCATATTCCGGCGCGCACTGGCATCGTCGGCCAAGCCAATCACCTCCGCCTGGGGGAGCCGGGACAACGGTATGAATGGCCGCTGCTCAAGACACGCGACGATTCTGTGGATATGAGCCGGATCGGCTCACCGGGTCAGCTTTGGGCCGGTCATTACGCGACAGATCTCTCTGCAGGTTGGTATGCATTGGAATATCCCGTCCGCCAAACCGGCCTTCTGTTCGAGTTCCCCCTTGATGTGTGTCCGTACCTTTGGATGTGGTTAAGCTATGGCGGCTGGCGAGGCCATTATGTTGCTGTAGTAGAGCCTTGGACCAGTTGCCCGGTTACGCTTTCCGAAGCGGTAACTGCCCAAACCCATCGGACACTATTGCCGGGAGATGTCTTTTCGTGCGTTGTACGCGCAACCCCCTGGCGCCCGCCGATGACGCTATGGCGGCTTTTGGAGAAACGCAATCTGGCGCTCGTGGAGTAGACCGTGATCATGCCGCGTGCTGCGGATTGCCCCGTTGGGAAGTAGAACTCTGCGGGCGGGCATGCCTACACGCCCTAACCTGGCATTTAGTTACTCGAGGATAAAAAATGTCCCGCTTTTACGGTTATGCTTTCCTGACCCTGGCCGTGGCGCTCACAATCGTCGCGCAGGAACCTTTCCAGACGGTCTCCACGATAGACGCCAAAACCATTGCGGGTCGGCCTGTCGCGTTGGATGCCAATCGCAAGCTGCTTCCGTGGCCCATGCCGGAGGATACCGGATATTCCTACAACTCGCATTTGATGACACAGTGGAGCATTCTCTGGGATCAATATAACCGTCAGCGTTACTATTATTTCCACTGTTGTTTCGATTTTGATCGCACCACGTTCGAGATGCAGCCCGATTTTCATTGGGCGAACTCGACCGCGTACCTTCGCGCCATGATGGAAGGTTTCATCGAACGTCTCTATCCGTACACGGGCGATCCAGATACTCTGGCCTTCTTGCGGGCCTTTATGGATTACGAACTGGAAAATGGCCTCACACCCGAAAACTATGCGTGGGCCCACGTGCCGTACACCTCGGCGAATCCCGGCGACCGACGTTACACGGGATGGAGCCACCACGCCGAGGATTTTCTGGAACCTCCCATTGTCGGTGAAGATGGCTACGCCTATCTGCGGCTCTACGAAATTACTGGTAATACCAAGTACCTCGAAGAATCGATACGCTGCGCCACCGCGCTTGCCAGGAATTACGCGCCTGGCGACGCGAACAAATCGCCATGGCCAGTGCGCTGTTATGCTCGCGATGGAAAGGTCGGGGGGAAAAGCATGGGGCCGTATTCAGCTAATGTAGTCGAGCCCATCATGCTCTTCGACGAGCTCATACGGCTAGAGCAGGGCGATGTTGCTACGTTCAAACGGGTTCGGCAAGGCGCCTGGGAATGGCTACACAAGTATCCAATGAAAAACAACGTCTGGGTTGGATATTTCGAAGATGTCACGCCCAGCATGGCGAACATGAATCAAGTTATCCCTTTGGAATACGCCCGCTACGTTCTCTTGAATCCGGATAAAGACCCGGATTGGCGCGAGAATGCGCGCAAACTGATTGAATGGGTGAAGACCACGCCGAAATGGCCGAAATATGTAGTTCATGGCGCCACCGTCACAACCGAGCAAGGCAATGGCAAGACGTTCTGCTGCAATCTTCCGAACGAATGCTGCGACAGTCACACATCGCGGCTAGCTGCAGTGGAAGCTCTCTATTATGCTCGTACGGGTGATGTTGCCTATCGAGAAGAGGCGTTCCGCTCCTTCAACTGGGTGACCTATTTTCAAGGTATGCCGGCGGGCGCGCACGCTCCATTTGGCAACCAATGGTGGTTCACCGATGAATTCTCGGATGGGCCGCGCCGGCTGATGGATGGATTGTGGGCCGTCCCTGAGTGGGCGCCCGCGGATGAGTCGCACCTTGTCGGCTCGAGCTCGGTTGTCACTCGGATCGCCTATGGAAAGGGCTCCGTCACGTACTCTACGTTTGACCTGGCTTCGACCGATGTTTTGCGTCTAAACTTCTTGCCCAATTCCGTGTGGTCCGGCGGCCACAAGCTCGCTCGACTGCCCGAATCGAACGAAACCGATCTAAAACAGACTGGTTATACCTTTAACGACAAGACTCATGTGATGAGAATCCGCCATGAACAATCGCGCGAGATCGACATACAGGGCGCCTCTGAAGAGCCGATTCCGCAAATCATCGACTTCGACAATCCTCACATCGGCGCGAACTTGCCGCTTACTGGTCAGTATCCTTCCGGCGTTGCCGATTGGGGCGAGAACCAATGGAAAGTCTGCCCTCCGATGGGTCGAATGAGCACGTTTTCTCTCTGCGCTAACGATCCGAAGGCGGCTAAAGCCGAGTTTCAATTCGCTTTTCCAAGAATATTGATGCGCCTGGATGTTTACAATCCTACCAATCATGAGATCGCCCTTACGTTGCGTGCGCCTGAAATGCGTGAAGTGACGTTCCACCTGAAGCCAGGTCAATTGAGGCGTGTTACGACAGGGTGGAGAAACCGTGCTTCGAAGGTAAGTGTCGAAGCCGATGGCCTTTCCGACCTCCGGTTCGATAACCTTGCTTACTCGTCTTATTTGTGGGCGGGACTCGACTGGTCGGAGTGAACGTACATGGATCATTATTGAGCTACTCGAGTCTCTCGTTATCCTTGCCCCATGCTTTCGCGTCTGCTGTTACGAACCAGATCTGAATCGAACCAATCACGAGATGGCGCAGCATTACGATGTGGCCGGGATGCCGGTGCGGCCCTGCCCGTTTTTTCCGCAGATATGCTGGAAGCTCGGGAAGGTGAACGTCCCCGGTTTCCCTTCTCCATGCTCCGCGCGCTTAAAGGCTGCAAAGCGCCCGAGTCGGATGAGCCTGATCTTTTCTTCGACCGGACAGATCGTATGTTAACGACGCATGTAAATTCTTCTTCTGTAAATTCTTCTTCTTGACACGTCGACCGCGATCAGTATACCATTCCGGAAACGGGTTCCGTGCACGGTAACGGACTCCTCTAAGTTCGAAGCGGTTCGATTGCACCTTGCCGTTTCAGAGTCCGGAAGGAATCAAAATGTCTCTGTCCGCCCTTGGGGCTAAGCGGTTAGTCCAGATACTATTTCTGTTGTCTTCAGCACACTTCCTCAGCGCCCAAACAACGGGCGTCATCACGGGAACGGTCAGCGATCCTAGCGGCGCGGTGGTTCCTAACGCGGCCGTGGTTGTGAAAAGCACCGGAACCGGCGAAGAACGCAGATTCGAGACGAACAGTAGCGGGATCTATGCGGCTTACGCACTGCCCGTTGGACGGTACGACATCACTGTTACGGCGGCAGGGTTCAAGAAGGCAGCTCACTCCGACATACAGCTCAATGTCGCCGATCAACTCGCCGTCAACTTCTCGCTTCAGGTTGGCGCAGCCTCCGAAACCGTAGAGGTGTCCGGAGCAACACCCACCGTACAGACACAACAGGCCGATATCAGCACCGTAGTTTCGTCACGGCAGATGACGGATCTTGCCACAAACGGCCGGGCATTCACCAGCCTTCAGCAGCTCATTCCGGGCGCGGCCAGGACAATGGGCGACGAGGGCGGCACCGGCTTCAATAGTAGCCGGGGCTTTGCAATCAACGGCCAGCGCCAGGAGTCCTCTGGGTTCCAAGTCGATGGTGTCGAGAACACCGATATGGGAAACGGAGTCGGCCTGCTGACTTCTCCCGGGATGGAAACTATCGGCGAATTCAAAATGCAAACCAGCAATTATTCAGCCGAATATGGAAACGCTGGCGGAGCAAACCTGTTGGTCGTCACACGCAGTGGCACAAGAGATTTTCACGGGGCGGCTTATGACTTCTTCCGGAATGACGCGTTGGATGCCCGTTACTCCTTTGCGAACAACATTCCTACTTTGCGGTACAACAATTTCGGGTATCGCATCGGCGGCCCTGTCTACATTCCCAGGCTGTACAACACCAATCGCTCCCGCACGTTCTTCTTTTTTGCCGAAGAATGGCGAAAGAAACGCACTCAGGACACCTTTCTCGCCGCGACACCCACTCCCGCCATGCGAGCGGGAGACTTTTCCGCCGAAGCGGCGCGGATCGGCATGCCGATTATCGACCCTGTCACGCATCAGCAATTTGCCAACAACCAGATTCCAATCAATCGCCTTAATCCGAACGCTTTGCTTCTCCTTCAACAAAACTTCCCTCAACCGAATACCTCAGGATTTCTAAACTACAACGCAAATGCTCCAGATTCCGACGATTGGCGCCAGGAAACGGTAAACGTTACGCACCAGCTTGTCACCAATACGCAACTCCAGGTTCGCTATATTCAGGACACCGAAGTGCAGCAACAGTCCGGCGTCCTGTGGTCAGGTCAGTCGTTTCCAAATATCGGCTCCACCGCCAATCTGCCGGGTCATAGCTTCCTCGCAAAGGCAACCACCAGCATCAGTTCGTCCATGCTCAACGAAGTTTCCTATGATTACGCAAGCAATTACGGGTCGAAGGACAAAGGCGCAGTGACGCTGCAGGGAGCTTACCTCGCGCCGGACGGGCTGAATATCCCGCGCTTGTTTCCCTCGCCGGCGGGGGCGCCGAATAAGATTCCAAATCTAAGCTTCAGCGGAGGCTGGGGGCAAATCGACACCAGCTATTACCCTTGGTGGGCCCATCATGATATCCAATCCGTAACTGACAATTTCTCGAAGATCCTGGGAACTCATTCGCTCAAATTCGGCGGCACGTTTCAACATTCCGTCACGCCTGTTCAATCGCAAGTGAATCCGGCTTATCAGGGTGGATTCAATTTCACGGGCGTCTTCACAAACGATCCCATTGCCGATTTTATGTTGGGCTATGGCGCTTCTTACAGTGAATTGGCGAAGGTCATCACGCCGAATTACATATACAACCAGCTTGAACTCTATGCGCAAGATACATGGAAGGCAACTCAGCGGCTGACCGTTACCCTGGGCGTTCGCTATTTTTATATGCCTCATGTGTACGAAGAGAATAATTTGATAAGCAATTTCATTCCTAGTGCGTACAATCCTTCCCAAGCGGTGACCGTCCTCCCGGACGGCACCATTCAGCCGGGTTCGGGAAACGCGCTGAATGGCATTGAGACTCCACAATCGGGCTTACCAAGAGGTTTAGTGCAAAACCATCCCTGGGATTTTGGCCCCAGGATCGGATTGGCCTGGGATCCAACCGGACAACAGAAGTGGTCTATCCGGGCTGGGTATGGAATCGGCTACTATCGCGTACAAGGAAATGATATTTACGGAATGGTCGGCAATCCTCCGAATGGGGGCGTGGTCCAGGTCTTTAACCCGCTGTTGAGCGACCCGGCCGCCGGCAAAGCCGGTGCGCAGAATCCCGTGTCGCTGACGACTCTCGATTACACTTACAAGAATCCGATGGTGCAAACTTATAGCCTTGATGTACAGAGGGAGATCGTCCCCGGCACTGTCATCGATGTCGGTTACGTCGGAACACAGGGCCGCCACCTCGATCGAGCCCGCGACATCAATCAACCGTTTCCAGAAAACGGATTTGATTTCAATCCTCTCCTGAATACGAACTCTATTCCGGCAGCCTTGATAGCACCGTACCCCGGTTATTCGTCCATTAGACAGCAAGAGAACACGGCTTCATCGACATATAACTCGCTCCAGGTCTCGTTCAAGCGACGCATGTCCAGAGGCTTGCTATTTGAGGCGGCATACACCTGGTCAAAAGCGATTACCGATGCAAGCGGGTTTGGCGAGACTCCTCAGAACAGTTATGATCTGCGAGCGGAGCGCGGCCTGGCCGCATTCGATCGCCCGCATGTGCTCGTTTTCAATTACATATATGACCTGCCGTTCTTCCGGTCGCAGCGGGGGTTCCTGGGAGAATCATTGGGAGGCTGGGAGCTATCAGGCATCACGCAGTTCCAGAGCGGGCAGCCCATCAATATCGGTCTAACGGGCGGTACGGTCGGATTGGCAAGCAGACCGGACGTCGTGCCGGGGATTGATCCTACTTCCGGCGCTCAAACAGCGGCATCCTGGTTCAATCAAGAGGCGTTTACGGCTCCGCCATTCGGGTTCTTCGGCAATGCGGGGAGAAACCTGATCCGAGGACCTGGTATCCAGACTTGGGATTTATCGCTTTTTAAGACCTTCAAGTTTGGCGAACACGTAAACTATCAGTTGCGCGGTGATGCTTTCAATGCATTCAATCACACCAACTTATGGGATGTCAGTAATTCGCTCGGATCGGGCAACTTCGGGCAAGTGACCAGTGCTCACGAAGCCCGCGTCCTCCAGGTGAGCATGAAAATAGAATTCTAGAATCAGGTATTGTCGGCCGCACGTTGCGGATGGTCAGGTTTTCGCAATTATCGATACTCGCGCTCCTGTTCACATTTGCGACAGGAACCAGTATCTACGCCGAATCGGCATTTGATGTTGGGCGCGAACTGCAGAGGCGCGGAGACTATTCAGCCGCCGAGCAATCCTATCGAACGTTTCTCCACCAAGAGCCTCGCTCAGTTCCAGCCTTGACGAATCTGGGAGTTGTTCTCGCCCACCAGGGCCGATTCCATGAGGCGATCGGGACTTACCGGAAGGCACTCTCGATCGCCCCCGAGGCGCTCCCCGTAAAGATTGATCTGGCGCTGGCTTACTATCGCCTGGGCGCCTGGAATGACGCCAGCACTGCCATCCGAGCAGTGCTTCAGGCAAATCCGCACGACCGTCGATCTCTCCAACTACTAGCCATTTGCTATAGCGAGTCAGGACATTTCGCGGAAGCTGCCGCAGTCTATCGGGAGTTGCTTCCCAGCAACGATCCGAGCATTCTTATTGGTTTATCCGCTGCTTATCGAAATCTGGGAAGAACAGAAGATTCGGATAAACTTTTGAGTGATTTATTGAGCACTAATCCCGATGCTCCGGAGGTGCATTTCCTGCTGGGGCTGGCTGAATATGCGCGGCAAGACTATGAGCGGGCTCGAATCTCTTTTGGAAAGGCGCTGCATCTGGCGCCCAATAGAGCCGACAGCCGCTTCTATTTGGGCGCAACCTATTTTAAGCAACGGCAATTCGATCAAGCGATTGACGCCTGGAAGCTCGCGGCAGGCGCCGATCCGCAATACTTTCCGGCGGCATTCGCGTTGGGAAGCCTCTACTCGGAACTCGGGCGGTACCGGGAAGCGGAGCCATATCTTGCGCGTTCGTTAAGCATGCGGCCTCACGACGCTCTCACTCAATTCGAAATGGGACGCTGGTGTCTCCTAAATGGCGAGTTGAGCCGGGCGGCCGGGCTGCTCGAATCCGCGAGTCGTGCAAATCCGAAGTCGAAACAGACCAGTCTCCTGCTGGCGCAAACCTACCGAAAGTTAGGATGGGCTGACAAGGCTGCCGCTCAATTCGCTCGCAGCCGGAACCTATACCGAGATAGCGTGGCAGACGATTGGATCGGACAAGCCACGCGGATTAGCCGCCAGGAAACTCCGCCGGCGCCATAGCTTTTCCTCGCTATTCGGATTCGGATCGGGGATACCGATCATGCGGCTGTAACTCTCGAAACAGGTTCAAATTCGATCGCATGATGATCGCGGGATTCAAATACATGGTCGGAGGAAAAGCTTTGGCATGTAACACGTGATCGACGACCAGACGTACCGCCGTTTGCCCCTGACGGTATGGATTTTGGTATATAGAGGCGGAAAGCGTGTTATCCATGAAATAAGGAACAGCTTCAGCAAAGAGATCGGTTGCAACGACTCTGATGATCTCCGCTCGTCCACTCTCCCTGAGTGCTTTGCAGACTGGAATACAGTTCACCGTGCTGATATAGATTCCCGAGAGATCGCGCTGCTTGCGAAGTAGTTGCACGCACTTGTTGTATGTCTCTTCTTCGTCCTCGTGTCCTTCAATTACCTGCACAATACTGCCATTGCGGCACTCGGCATGGAATACTTCCGAAAAACCTTCAACTTTTTTCCCATTGTCTTCGGTAGCCATCATGCCGGTGACAATCGCAACTTTAGAATTTCGCGGTACGAACTTCGCCATCAATTCCGCAGCCAATCTGCCGTTGAGCTTCGGATCCACGGAGATGGACGTCGACCGGCAACTAAGCGAGTCGTCGGTCGCCAGGCAAATCACGCGGACGTTCCTTTGCTTTTCGGCAATTTCGATCAGCGGCGCAACTTCAACCGGATCGCCGGGCACCAGAATCAGCGCGCGAATGTTGTCATTGAGCAAACTTTTAATTGTCGTCGCGCTCTTGGAGCCGAGTCGTTTTACCGGACGATAAATCAATTCCACGCCAACATGCTCGAAGTGGCGCGCCTCATCGAAGATGCCGTCTCGCATTTGATCGTAGAAGTAACGAATTTCTCTGGGAATGCATACGCCGATACGGACATTTGCTCGACCTACGGACAATGCACGCGCCGTCAGATTAGGGGTATAACCATGCTCTGCCGCAATCCGCAGAATCAGCTTCCGAGTTTGCTCGTTGACTTCCTTTCGGCCATGCAACGCTCGATCGACGGTGCCGACAGAAACATTCGCCAATTTGGCGAGTTCCCGAACTCCAATCCTCTTCATAAGAGAATGGTACTTATCCAGGCCAAGCGCACTTATAGGATCTCAACTCGTATCGTGTCCAAGCCATGACGTGTTCGTCTATTGCGCGTGCGGATTCGGCTTGACAGCAAGTATCGACAAAGATACCATAATCCAAGCCCGTGTACGGTAACGTAACGATGTTTTGCGCTACACCGATAGTCGTTTTCCCGTCGAGTGCGACTGGTTAACCAAGGATTCGGTTGCCTCGCGAGCCGGCCGTTGCGTTATCCACGCCTGGCTGCAGATTTAGATGTCAGGAGCCACTCAGTGTCAAGCCAGAATCGACGTCAGTTCTTACAAGGATGCGCTGTGGCGGGAGGAGCCGCCTTTCTACTCTCGGCGGCGGAATCGAAGAGTCTGCTGATAGAATCTTTACCTTCCGGTTCCCTGCATCGCCGCTTGGCGGAACGGGAGATTTTGCGAGGATTGACTCGCCTTCAGCCTGCGGCCGACGTCAAATTCACCGCCTCCGGAAGCTCTTCCCAAAGTGCCCCGGTCTTTCGGCTACGCGTAGTTGCCGGCAGCTTCAAAAACAAGGAATCGTATTCGATTTCCGCTCGGGATAGGGAGATTACGGTATCGGCCGCAACTGATCTGGCTCTTCTCTACGCGGTATTTGATTTCCTTGAACATCAGGGAGCTTATTTCGGCCTTAATGGAGAGAGTTATCCCCCAGAACTAGCAGGACGGTTGGTTCTTCCAGCCATCAACCAGCCCTGGCAATCCTCGCCTCGTTTTTCCGTGCGGGGACTATTGCCTTGGCCGGACTTCCTGAATTGCATCTCGGTCTACAACGACGAAGACTTTCAGGCTTATTTCGAAGCAATGTTGCGCATGCGCTTCAACCTCTTCGGTGTACATGTATACACGGGTTCCCGCCAATGGGCTGAATCGTTCCTGTCGTTTGAATACGCGGATGTCGGTCACCTGGCATATCTCGATAACAGCGCCAGCAACCGCTGGGGCTATATCCCGCAACGGATCTCACGCCTCGGCATGGGCGCGCCTCAATTCTTTGAGGGTGAAGTATTCGGCGCCGATGCAACCATTCATTCTCAAAATCCTTGGGAAATCGCGGACCGGACGAAGGCAGCCCTCCATAAAGCACTGCGGTACGCAAACACTTTCGGCATTGCAACTGGTGTCGGATTTGAGCCCTATTCGGTCCCCGATGAGATTTTTCGCGCACTTCCCCCGGAAATAACGGCGAAGCCCGAAGAGAAGAACAAATATCCGGGTGGCGCCCGATTCGATATCGAATCCGTTACCGCACGAAAGATGCTTGAGGCGAGATTAGCGGATCTTCTGGAGTCCTATCCGGAAGTCGAGTATGTCTGGCTTTGGGAAGACGAGAATATGAATTGGGAGAGTCGTAAGACAGGCGTCCCGCTCTCCGCCACTCCATTTCTGCAGGCTCACGATTTTCTTCGAAGGAATGCTCCGAAGAAACGCCTTGTGCTTTCCGGCTGGGGCGGAGTGGTGCGGCATTTTCCCGATCTGCATAAACGAATACCGGAAGATGTCGTCTTCTCCTGCCTGAACGACTCGCTTGGTTGGGATCCGGTGGATGAGGTGTTTGGGCAGTTGGAAGGCCGCGAACGCTGGCCCATACCGTGGCTCGAAGACGATCCGGCAATGTGGTTGCCACAATTTCACGTCAATCGCACGCAACGGGACGTGGAACTGGCGGCGAAGTATGGCTGTCAGGGCATTCTGGGAATCCATTGGCGCAATCGCATTATGGATGCAACCGCCGGATATCTGGCGAAATCAACTTGGGATAGCTCCTTGACTCCCGCCTCTCATTTTGAGGCTTACGCCAAGTCCCAGGCATCCACGGCACGCGCTCCCCAGCTGGCAACTGTCCTCAACGACATGGACTTGGATCAGAAGCTGCTGCACACCGGAACAAATCGTGTCGAAAACGGTCATGTGGTCACTCACGAATATGCAGCCGATTACGACGAGGGGTTTCTGTACTGGAGTAAATACGAACCATCGAAAGAGCTGGTAGCTGCTCAGGCCAACACCGCTTCCCAATTGCAACGAATCGCTTCTTCGGCAGCATCCGCGGTCGAGCGCGAGCGGTTAGACTATCTCGCCGGCTTTCTCGGGTTCACCGTACCGTATACAGACTCGTGGATCTTAGCGCACCATCTGCAAGGCGTACTGGACGAAGCCGCGAAACTGAAAGCGGAGAAGCAGATCGACGAGGCTCGTCAGAAAATCACCGATGAGGCGCTGCCGCTGTGGAACAAGCTGGCGCCGTTGGTTCGCGAAACCATGCTTCGCTACCAGGGAATCATCGCAACTCGCGAGGACATCGGCCAACTGGCTTCGATGCATAACAAGTACGTGCGGCTGGCATTGGTCCGCCTCCGGTTGTCGATGCAGGAATATCTGGGTGAACTGCCTCCACAAATTGAGACGCTCTATCGCCAGGTCGTCCGGCCCAAGCCAGATGCTGCCGCCCGGCTTGTCGTCCCAACTCGCCCAGGAATTATCGAGAAGGGATCTGATTTCAGGATTATGATCATCGCGACTGGAACTGGGGCAGTTCGGAACGTCGTCCTTCACACGCGCGTCACCGGTGCTGGGACGTGGACTCCCACTCCTGCAACCCTGATGGGCCGTAGAACGTATCAGGCGAGAGTGGGTTCGTTCGATTCTAGTAAAGCGTTGGCTGAGTACTACGTCTCGGCATCGATCGGAGAGTCGAAACACGTTGCCCCTGTCAGCGCTCCCGATGAACCCTATCTTGTCACTCTGCTCTAGAGTCGTGGAGAGAGGCGACAGGTATTCGTCGAAACGACGCATTAATGCAGCAAGCTACCCAAATCAACCGAGCCTATGTCTACCGGATTGCCTCAGTCGCCGCGCTCGGAGGGCTTCTCTTCGGCTACGACACAGCGATCATCAATGGCGCTATTGTCTTTCTTAAACGGCAATTCGCCTGGAACGATTGGCAGACTGAACTCGCCGCCAGCAGTCTGCTTGCGGGGTGCGTCCTCGGGGCAAGTATCGCCGGCGCCATCAGCGATCGACGTGGCAGGAAACAGACATTGCTCGTTTCCGCAGCCATCTTTGCCCTTTCCTCAGCAGCGACGGCTCTTCCCAATGGCCTTATCTGGTTCTCGCTGGCCCGCGTAGCCGGTGGAATCGCAATCGGCATTGCTTCCATGTTGTCGCCGCTTTATATCGCAGAGATATCCCCGGAGCACATGCGTGGGCGCCTGGTGAGCCTGAATCAGCTCGCGATTACCATAGGCATTCTACTTTCCTACGTGACCGGTTGGGCATTATCGTTCACTGGTCCCGCGGCATGGCGCTGGATGTTTGCGTCCATGGCCATTCCCTCGCTACTCTTCTTTTTCGCTCTTTTCGCTGTTCCGGAAAGCCCGCGCTGGCTAATCAAGATGCGTCGCGATAAGCAGGCGCTTTCTGTCCTCGACCGGTCAGGCGAGCCCGAATCGCGTCTGGCTGAAATAAAGCGCGCACTGGCTGAAGAAGCAAACGTTAATATCTTTCACCGGTCTCTGCGCCGTCCGCTGACCATTGGCGTCGTGCTTGCTGTTTTGCAGCAGATCACGGGAATTAACACGATCCTTTACTACGGCTCCATCATTTTCACGGAGCAGCTTGGCGCGAGCAGCGCCTCGGCTGCGCTTTTGGCAAACGTCATCATCGGAATCGTCATCCTGCTCTGCACGGTCCTCGCAATACTCACCATCGATAGAATCGGAAGGAAGCCTTTGTTGATGATTGCATCGGCCGGAATGGGCATCTGCCTGCTCTTCATGGGTCTTCTGTTCCGATCGCATTCCCCGTCGACGACCTTGACGCTCTGCCTGATTCTCGGCTACGTCGGTTGCTTTGCGGTCGGCCTCGGCCCCGGCGTATGGGTCTTGATTTCTGAACTCTTTCCCACGCGCATCCGCGGGCGAGCGATGTCGATTGCAACCATCAGTCTCTGGATCGCTTGCCTCGCGATCACGTCTTCGTTCCTTACCGTCGTGAAGCTGATCTCGATCGCCGGAGCGTTCTGGTTGTATGCCATTCTGTCTTTTTTTACGTTCATTTTCGTGTGGCGCGCAGTGCCTGAAACCAAGGGGCAGACACTCGAAATGATTGAGCGCCAATGGCTAGTCTGATCGTGAGAAGGAAATTGGTAGTATGCGTCAACTAGAAGGCAAAGTTGCGATCGTCACCGGCGGAGGCGGCGGCATTGGCCGCGGGATAGCGTTACGGTTCGCCCAAGAAGGCGCTGGGGTAGGAGTGCTCGATAAGAACGCGGCCGGCTGCAATCGAGTCGTGCGCGAGATATTGGCGGCCGGCCAGCGCGCGATCGCATTGCCGGCAGACGTCAGCGACGCGTCCGCCGTGGCAGAATCTGTCGCTCGCGTGTTCAATACATTTGGACCCCCGACAATCCTCGCTCACACCGCCGGCGTGATGCCAACTGGAACAATCCTCGAGACGAGGGAGGAAGACTGGGACCGCGTTTACGACGTCAATGTGAAAGGGGCGTTTCTCATGTGCCAGCAGGTTATCCCCCACATGCGATCAGCGGGAACCGGGTCCATTATTCTGATGGCTTCCATTACCGGCGTTAACGGACTTCCTGGATTGGCCGCTTACTCCGGCACAAAAGGCGCTTTGATCGCGCTCGCACGCGCCTTGGCGATTGACCATGCGGCGGAAGGCATTCGCTCGAATGCAGTTGCGCCCGGTACAATCGATTCACCCATGCTGCATGAATTCGTCGCGGCGCAACCCGATCCTGAACGCACACGCCGGGTCTTCGATGCCGTCCAGCCGAGAGGGCGGGTGGGAACTATCGAAGAAGTCGTGAATGTGGTCACCTTTCTTGCCTCCGATCAATCATCGCTGATCAATGGGGCTAACATCCCCGTCGATGGCGGTATGAGCATCAAAGGCGAGCAGCCGCGATTCTAACTAACCGCCATTCCAACCGATATCGATGCCGCCAAGGCGCGCTCGGCGTTGGATCTATACACACAATTGAGTTGCGCTGTGTCCCAATAACGCGGGAGCCAGCTCGCGCTGAGCTGGGAGTTGCACCGGAATGACCGGAAAAGCTTTTCCAAAACCTTCCTCAAGGCCGGAGATCGCGACCATGAGCGTTGACGTTTGCAGGTTTGAAACGCTCGTCGGCAGGGTATAACTTTCGCCCCCGCTGAAGAGCTTGTGCGGCTCGATCATTCATGCCCACCTGCTTGGCTGCGGCCGCAAATCCCAACAAGGCCTCCGCATTGCCGGGCTCATGTTTCAAAGCTAGTGAAAACTGCGCCAGCGCGCGCTGCGCTTGCTTTTCCTTCAGCAGAAGTTGGCCGAGCAGCACTCGATAGTGAGTGGCATCCGGATCGATCTCAAGCAATTGCGTCATGGCCGCTCCGGCTTCGGCAGACTTGCCTCCTTTCAGAAGTTGATCTGCCAGTGCTTCAAAAGCATCGAGGAAGGTCGGCTCTATTTCAATCGCCTTCCGAAGTAACCTGATGGCGTCCGAAGTCTGGTTTTTCTGTATTGCCGATTGTGCAGCCTCATACGTTGAAAGCGCCGACTTTACGTGCAGCGTATCCTGCGCGCAAAGACCCAATACTGCAAACAAAAGCAATATGAGGAGTTCTTTCATTTTTGAGCACCCGGTTCTGTTAAAGTGCTATTCAACCGCCGGTCGCTCATTTCTTTAAGCGGCTCCGTGGCTTGCGCACGAACTTTCTCAAAGAGCGCACTCGCGTCGGCATCGCGGCCTACTGCGCGATACGCTCGCGCCAGCGTATAAGCCGCACTTCGCGAACCAGGATCGAGACGATCTGCCAACTCCAGATCCTCCAATGCGTCCTTTGGCTGCCCCGCATCCAGAAGCAACCGGCCACGTAGCGTTCTGGCTGAAATCGAATTCTTATTCAGCTCAATTGCGCGGTTTAGCGCCGCCATCGCCAACCCCGGCGTATCGGGACTGACCCGCAAGAGACATTCGGCAAGCAGATAGTGCAGGTCGGAATCTTCGACGCCCGACTTATCAGCCGACCGCAGCAACGTAATCGCTTCGCCGAACTTTCCCTGCTTGTAGTCCATTAGCGCAAGGAAGAATAGTGCGTCTGCATTCTCAGGCGCAAGCTGAACGGCTTTGCTGAAATTATCATGAGCGGCATCCAACCGCCCCAGCAGCGTGTTGGCGGCACCGGCCACGATCAATGCCTCAGCCGATTTGGGAAAGGCTCGTACGGCCTCGGAAGCAACGCCGGCAGCCTTTTCAAAATCCCCGCCGTCGGCGCAAAGTGTGACTAGGTTGAGGTAACCCGATATATTTGTCGGATCATCGTGGATCGCTATTGCTAAAGCGTTATACGCCTTGTCGTAAACGCCCAGCTTCGAGTAAGCAACCCCCAATAGGTTGGCGCATTTCGCATCAAGGGTGCGTTCCGATTTCAGCTTCGTCAGGACGTCGACAGCCGCCGAATAGTCACCCAATTCGAAATAACTCAAGGCGATGGCATACTGATGAGTTTGGCGGTCGGGAACCTCATCCGGAACCGCGTTGAACACGGCAAGCGCAGTTTTGAAATCGTGCGCTCTTCCGTAAAGCCACCCCAAATTGAAGCGCTCGACAACCGAAATATTCCGGCAGAGCCTCAATTCGTTCAATGTGCCAACCGCCTCTTTATATTTCTTGCCTTCGATTGATGTATTGGCTTGCTCGAAGAGCCGCTTCGCGTCACAGTTCGTTTTCGCCGCTGCCAACTGGCCGAGAAATCCGAACACCAAGCCAATGAGAACGAGGTATTTTCGCTCAATACACATAAGTCTTGGGAGATTCGAAAGGAAGCACATCGCTCGCGGCGGCACGAAGCGCTTGCAGGGCGTCACGCTCTGCTTGAGCTTCTTTTTGCCTGTGCAGTTGAGCATAGAGTTGCGCAAGTTCAAAATGAAATTCAGTGGAATTTTGCAGCGCCGGCCGCACAATGTTCAGCACCGTGAGACCTTCCGATGGGCGGTTAGTGTGCCGAAACGCTCTCGCGAGTTCTAGTCCCACGTTGGGATTCGATTGATCGACAGCCCATGCCCATTTGAAATGTGACAGCGCAGCGGTCCATTCGCCCCGCCGTGCTTCAATGATGCCCATCTGGCGATTGGAAGCCGGATCGTTCACCTCAATCGATAAAGCGGTTTTCAAGTATTTTGCAGCTTCGTCATCCTTGCCGCCCCGTTGCGCTGTACGCGCAAGTCCAACTAGCGCAGGAACAGACTTCGGCTCCCGCTTCAGCGCCTGGGTATACATTGCCACAGCGGCGGGTGCGTCATTGTCCGCCTGCGCAACGTCTCCCGCCGCCACGGTAAGAAGCACATCGCCTGGCTTCATCTTAAGCGCAGTGTTGACCACGTCCCTCGCCGTCGTTACATATTTCAACAGCAATAACTGCTCGCACAACGCATACGCGACATCAGCCCGGCCTGGCCCCAATTCTCGCGCCCGAAATAGCCACGGCACGGCTTTCCTCACCTGTCCGAGAGTGGCGAAATCCAGGCCGACACGAAAATAGACCTCAGGTTTCGTAGCGTCTTTATCGATGGCATTGTAATAGCTTTCGCGCGCCCGGCGAAACTGCTTCAAATGCGAATACGCCAACCCCAGGTTGAAATAAACTGCATCGTCAGCCGATGCTGGCGGGATTCGTTTTAGATAGTCAACAGCCTTCTCATAACGCTGATGCTGTGCGAACAAGGTGCCAAGTGAAAATAGGAGTGGCGGGGAGAGATGCTGCGTGTTCGCAGCGAGAAGGTCGTCAAGCTGGGTTGTCTGTTTCGCCTCAAGTAGCGTTTGCGCCACCCATAAAAAGAATGCGGGATCGCGAAGGAGATCCGCTTTGGTAGTGGCGTTAATTTGCCCTATTACCGCCTGCGCTTGCTGCCAGTCTCCCAACTGGACGTAGATTCCAAGTGCGTATTTCGCAGCTCTCTCGTCGCTGGGATCCAACTTCAAGGCTTGCCCGAGAGATCTTGCAGCATCCTGAATGTTTCGACTCTTCAGATAGCTGAGTCCGAGGTCGGACCACAGCCGGGCTGACTCGGGACTCAGTGAAACCGCTTTGCGAAAAGCCGCCTCAGCTTCTGCCGGCTTGCCGGAAAGTTCGTTAACCACGCCCTCCAGTTCGTTGAAATTGCTCGATTGAGAGCAATCTGATCGAACCGAGTCAAGAATGGACCTCGCCTTCGCGGCGTCGCTGTGCTGAATCGCCGTGGCCGCTTGCTTGAGACTGTCATCGCAGGCGCCGGCAGCTAGGGTGGCAACAAAAAGAAGAGTTGGGATCGCAATCATACTACGTGCTGGGTTCTTCTCGCGGGAAGAGCCCTCCCAACAAGCTTAAAATATTAGCTTCAGGCCGAACTGTATATCTCGCGGCGCACTTGCGCTGTGGATTTGACCAAATGAAGAACTCTGGGTATTACCATCAGGCAAACCGAAGTTCGGATGATTGAAGACATTGAAGAACTCTCCTCGAAATTGCAGCCTCAATCGTTCAGTGAAAAGGAAGTCCTTGAAGGTCACAAAATCGACGTTCTTTTGGGCGGGACCCGACATGTTATTTCGTCCTGCATTGCCGAATGTAAATGGCGCAGGCGTCACAAACGCTGCAGTATTAAACCATTCCAGCCGACTCTGGGTGAATCCCGATAGCGGATCTCCCACAACTCGCGCTCGCTGGCTGCCGCCACCCACATTCGCCACATCGCCGCCCGCGGAAATACTGTAGGGCCGCCCGGAGGTAAGCGTGACAATCGTGCCAACATTCCAATTGCCGAGAAGCGTCTGCAGCAATCCGTTTGAACCCGCCAGGTGAGCTTTGCCCTTCCCCACGGGCAATTGGTAGATGCCACTGAAAACAAACAGGTGTCTTCTATCGAAGTCAGACGGTCCCCAATCGCGGCGAAGGTCGTAAATCGTTGCGATTGATCCCGATTGGCCTTCGGATTGAATATCGAGGGACTTCGACCATGTATAGGACGCAAGGAAGTTTAGCCCAAAGGACAAAGACTTTTGCAACTTCGCTTGTAGAGCATTGTAGCTGCTGTTTCCCGCGTTTTCGTCGTAAGAGAATGCGCCTCCATATTGCGGAAATGGCTGTCCCCGCGACGCGAGTGTTCCCGGCCCTGGATAACGCGCGGTGTTTGCCGCCGGTTGAATAAATTGATGGCGCCCTACAGAACCAATGTAATCGAGATTCAACACGAGTGAGTTCGATAGTTGCTGCTCCACACCCGCGTTATACTCCATCACGTACGGAATTTTGTTTCGTGGATTCGCGCCGAAATCGACAAGAGGTTGCAGCGGATTGAAGAAAGTGGAAGCAGGCGGTAAATTGTTGAAGTAAATGTCTGGCACGCCTCGATTTAAGTCCGGAACGGATATTCCGACGCCTTGCGGCCACGATATACGCGGATCCTGCGCCTGCTGGACAAGCGTATTGTTGTGGTCGTCGAACATCGCGAAAGCAGTTCGGAACACCGTCTTCTCCGACGCGCGATAGGCAATGCCGAAGCGGGGTTGAAATCCGTTGTAATGAGGATCGAAGTAAGAACTTCGCACGTTTGCTGTTTCGAACAATGGCGGCGCCGGAGCCGACACCAAAAAGTTGCCAGTTTGAATGTCCAGCCCTGAAACAGGACTTGCATACGAGGCCGGTTGCACAAAGTCATAACGAAGACCAGCCGTAATGGTCAGATTTTTTGAAACCTGCCATTGGTCCTGGACATACCCAGCAAACCAGTAGCTTTTGATATCAGCCGATGTAGTCCCTAGAAACCCTGAAAGGTTATCGGGAAGGCCTAGCAAAAAGCTGGCCGGACCGGAACCAGTGCCATTGATCAGACCGCCTTGCGATGTTGCGTTTTGAGTGAAGTTAGTCGACATGCCCCAGCCATCGTCAAAACTATGGATATGGTAAACCATCCCTCCGACGCCAATTGTATGGTTACCGCGGACAATGGATAAATCCGCATGGCCATCATGATTCTGTTGAGGGCCTAGTGGAATGGCAAACTGGCTGATGCCGGTGTAGCCGTTCGAGATGCCGATTTGCGGGCCTAGCGGGATATCGTTCCGAACCGGCGAGAGCTGAATGTAATTAGTCGCCTGCAGAAACGAGAGCCCGGCCGGCTCATCGAACTGTCCGAAATTCGTGTTGGTGTAGCCATAATGCAGACTCAAGATGACCGTGGGACCGAACAGATGTGTGTAGCCCACGGCCACCGTCTGAGCATAGTTCACAAGCGATTGCTGATAGGTAGGCAAGCCTTCCGGCCGAAGCAGCGTCGAATTCGATCGATTGTACCGTCCGAAGATCGTGTTGTTATCACCAAAGCGATGGTCCACCCGTATGCCAGTTTGATCCGTATCGGTGTTCGTTGAACCCGCAAACTGATAATTGGGTAAAATGCCAGGCCCGACATTGAGGTTAGGATTCGGGTAGTATTGTTGCAAAACAAGTTGCGTAGACGGATTGATTCGGTCTGCCGGGATTATGTTCCCAGGGAAGGGATCGCGAATCACGTTAGCAGGATTATTTGGATCTGGGCGGCTGGTATTGGGATCAAAGATTTGATTTCTATACATCGGGCGGCCGAGGCTGTCCGTGGCGATCTGAGGCCCCAGCAAGCCTGAAAAGTCACCTTGACGCATCGCAGCGGTCGGGACGCTTGCGAACCGGCTTAAACTCTGACGAGAACGGAATCCCTCCCAGTAGGCGGAAAACCAGGTATTATCTTTGCCGTTGAAATGAGGCAGCCGAACCGGGCCGCCAAACGTGACGCCATATTGGTTCTGCTTGTATGGATTTTTGGACTGGTCGAAAAAGTTCCGCGCGTCTAGTGCATTATTGCGCAAAAACTCCCACGCGTCTCCATGGTACTGATTCGTCCCCGATCGGGTGACAATGTTGATGTTTGCGCCGGATGAGATTGAAAATTGAGTATCGACGATATGCGACTGGACATTGAATTCCTGCAGTGCATCGGGAGGCGGGCTGATTGCCCAGGTATTCGTATAAACTGCATTATTCAAAACGCCATCCATTGTGAAATTGTTCTGCTGGCCTCGTTGGCCATTCACAGATGGACTGATTCCTCCAGCTCCCTGTTTAACCGTGAATGCGTTTTGTTGCCCGGATTCCTGCGGGGCGGCGCCTGGAGTAAGAAGGGTGAGTTGAGTAAAACTTCGGCCATTCAAAGGCAAGTCGACAATTTGCTGACGCTGGATTACTTGGCCGATCGTTGCGTTTGTCGTATTCAACGCCGGAGGCGTGCCCGTCACTTCAACGGTTTGCGATACAGCACTCAATGACAACTTGAAATCGATCGTTGCGTTTTGATTGACTAGTAACTGAACCCCAGTGCGGTTCGTGGTCGCGAAACCCTGTTTCTGAAGTGAGATATCGTATGTTCCTGGCGGCAATCGCGGAATGATATAAGTACCGTTATTCGAACTTTGAGCCGATCGATGGAGCCCAGTCTCTTTGTTGGTCACATCCACTTGTCCGCCGGCGACAGGGGACCCGGAAGGATCTAATATCGTTCCGTTTATAGACCCAGTTGTTGTCTGGGCGGATAGACTTATAACCAGGGACAACAAGGCCGGAAATAGAACACACAATCTCTTTGTTAACAGCATTATCAATCCCTATGAAGAACTTCGATTCCCAGACAAAACCACAAATACCGCGCTAGTAGGTTAAGTATAGGGCGTAATCGGATACTTGGTCAAGACTTTGTTTTGAACAAAATAAAAGTGCCGTTATCGCGGTACACTAGTCGCGAGGAGAAAGGGCGTCATTGAGAAAGTCGAATACATTACGGTTAGTAGGTGTGGAAGATGTGCGAGACACGAACGAAACCCACTTTCTACATCTCATCCGAGATCGTCAGCCGGTGTCACGCACAGGTCTTGTGAAGGAAACCGGTCTTCGCCCTGGAACCGTTTCCGTCGTAGTGAATCGACTGATAAAGGCCGGTTTTGTTTACGAGGCAGAAGCGGCCCCCTCAAGCGGCGGCCGCCGGCCCATCTATCTCCAGGTGAATGCCGAAAAGGCGTATGCCGTTGCGATCAGCATCGGAGTCCATCACTCCATATATATAGTCA
This sequence comes from Bryobacteraceae bacterium, assembly GCA_025927575.1. Lineage (GTDB taxonomy): Bacteria > Acidobacteriota > Terriglobia > Bryobacterales > Bryobacteraceae > KBS-96. Next base: position 33,768 of record JAICLJ010000011.1, read on the forward strand.
GTGACTTTAACGGGAGAGTGCTCAGCCAACACACTGTTCGTACGGAAGGTGATGCAGAACGTTTTCTGGCTCACCTTTCAAAAGAGATTGCTAGCCACTTGAAATCCCACTATCCAAAGGCTCGAATCTGGGCTATAGGTGTCAGCGTGCCTGGACTGCTTGATCGCACGGATGGCACTGTCGTCTTTTCGCCGAATTTGCGGTGGGACAATGTACCGGTGCGCGGGTTGCTTGAAAAAGAACTGAAGCTGCCGGTTTTCGTGGAGAACGACGCAAACGTTGCCGCCTTATCGGAGCTTTGGTACGGCCCATTAGAGGTATCGAGCGCACATAGCTTGTTGTTCGTGCTGATTGTGGAGGGCATTGGCACCGGCTTTATTCTGAATGGCGATTTGCACATCGGTACACGCGTCGGCTCCGGCGGATTTGGCCATACTCCCCTTGACCCTAAAGGCCCCCCGTGTTCTTGCGGCAACATAGGATGCTGGGAGGCGCTCGCGTCCGACGATGCCACTCTGAAACGATTTCACCAAGATCAACCCAGCCGGTCCTTGGAGGTTCGCTCCGTTCATGATCTTGTGTCACTCGCGCTCAACGGCGACAAAGATGCCAGGCAACATATCGTAACAACTGGAACCCTTATCGGAAGAGGATTGCGAGGTTTAGCGCATGGCCTCGCCCCCGAGGTGATCGTCATTGGTGGCGCAATTACCGAGGCATGGCCGTTGATTGAGCCGGTACTCAAGAAAGAGATCAAGAGTGGCTACCTCATTGAAGGTGTGTCTTTACCGCAACTTCGGCGCGCCAGCGTCGAAAGTCCGAGCGTGTTCGGCGGGGTTCCGCTGGCGCTACGAACCATTCTTCGAACCAAGAAGCTACGAAAAGCCTCATGAACTCTCATTTCTTCACAATCCGCACCGTCACTACCTCAAAAGGTTTGAATGAAAGACGGATACTGTTATTCTCAACTGGCAAGTCGAGCTTGTCGTCCTCAACACCCGTATCGAGGTGAGCCGAGCCGATACTGAAATGGTTGAAATGCAACACAGTATCGGCCGGATTCCCCTGAATCTCCGCGAGCCTTAGAATTGTTCCGTTACCCTTTTCAGCTTCTTTCCAGGTCACCAGGGCCACTCCTTTTCCAGTAGATTGAAGAAAGCCTTCGCCAATTGGCGGTAAGGGCCTAGGCGGATTCCCCGCCTTGTCTTGGCTCACGACATAGTTCAGTTCAGCGGGGCGCATTTCTTCGAGCGCTAGTTGGGTTAGGGCGCCGCCATCCAGCTTGGCGCTGCTGGTCATCGCGTATCGAAATTCGAAATCTCCACCCTGGCCGGCGCGGTAATTGGTGTGCCAGTAGTTATTCATCGCGTAAGAAAACATCGTGCTGGTTTTTGGCTGAAACGTACCGGGCCATTGGCCCCGGTTTATGTCGCCAAAGCTCGCGAGAGAAGCGTCAACCGGAACCACTCCCACCGCCACGTCAGAGTCGTGCGCCGCCATCCATCGTTGCACGTTGAACCATTCCAGGCTCCCGCCTTTCATGATGTCGCGAGCGGGATCGATCCAGCCTTGCTGATTCGAGTAGGTAAACCCGGGGGTCGAGAGCGCGACCGGGAATGCGAAATAAACGCCCTCTTTAGCAGTCGTATAGTCCTTATGTATTCGATACCGGAACTCGATCTTTTTTCGATTGTTGAAAAGCAAGATTTCTGTTTCGATTTTTGGCGTGTTGGTATCCGAGCTGGTCATGCGAATGGACGTGCCCCAGGGCAACTGCTCTACACCCAAGAACTTGCCACTCGATGAGGGGTGAATCGTCAATTTCCCTGGCGGTAGAGATGGAAACGGGTTAATCATCTGCGTGTCGCCATCACCGCCTGTGACATACAAATATTGGCCGAATTTATAAGGACTCTTTTCGTCCACCAACTCCCTTTGCAACTGCTTGTCATATACGCTCGCCAACGCACCCGTGGATTCGTCTATCTTGACGCGATAGAAAGAATTTTCAACAGTATGCTCATTTGACGCTTGAGCCTCCGGCCGGCCCGACTTTCCGTACACGATACTGAAGCACTTGTAGCCGACTGCCGGCAGATCCTTCGCAAGGAACCGCACGTGAAGGAATCCCTCCTTTTCGTAGAGCACCTGAAGCGGAACACTTTGGTTTGTCGAAAGATCCACTAGCGCTGGGTGCTCGAACAGATCTGTTTCAACAACGGCATCGCGCTTCCAGTTCAAAGAATTGAAGACGACAAGTGTGTTTGCTGGAACGTGAATCTGGTCCGCCAATTGACTCAACGACCGGTCCATGACATCGTCTATCTCCAAAGCCGCACGATCCGCACGATCGTCCTTCACTCTCAGTTGCCGGACAGTTTCTTCATGGCTTGGCTGTGAGACCGAGTTATACGACGCCCACGTATGTTCCGAAAAGAGGACGATGTTCCGCCAAATATCGTCGAACAAACCAGACGGCGGGTTCAGATCCGGAGAAAGGGAATGCGTAAGAGTGGAGAGCACCTCCGCGGAGAGCGCGCGGTTCTGGTTCCGGCGATCTTCGGCCGCAAAATAAGCATCGCTTCCGATTCCGTCCTCCCAATAACCGCCCCCGTCACCTTTGTATACCGGCAGGTCTTTACCATAATGCTCTTCAACGTAGTGAAAGAAATCGGGAAAGGTTGCATAGCGCAGCTTGGGATATGCGTAGTTGTTGTTCCACTCATCGGCAAACGTCGCAGTTGCCGGAAACAGGTCCGTGTTCTCGACCTGCGTCCCATAGATTAGCGCAGCATCCGGCTTGTAATCCGGTTTCGAGTACGCCTGCAAAAAAATGGGTAGCGATTCGCGAATAGCGTCTTGCACCGGCGGAAGGCCAAACAATGTCTGCACTTGCATGTAGTGGCGGGAATACCAGAACAAAACCTTCTTGCCGTCCGGGCCTTCCCACCAGAACGGCGACTTTTCGTTCCAGTGATCGAAATTGAAGATCGGCGCGCGATCGTTGTTCGCCGCCGCCACCCAATACTTCACGCCGCTGCTGGCCAGTATCGAAGGGTAGCTCCCCGAGTAGGTTGGAACGTCAGTGATGTTTGCGTATTCAAACGGAAGGCCATAGCGTTGCGACAGTTCCTTGGATTTATAGAGCGATCGATAAAGCGTCTCGAGCGAGGCGTAGCCGGTAAGCAGGTTGCAATACTGCACCGGCATCGCCATCTTGCCGTCGCGAATCAACTTCAGGATCTCCTCTTGCTTCGCCTTTGAGCGCGTGTCGAGCAGTTGCTGCAGATTCCAGGACCCGTCCATCGAAAAGCGGAAGTCCGGATGTTCCTTGATCAGTTCGGCAGCCTGATTTAATACTCTGGGCTGCACTTCCGCCACCTTACCCTGGTAATCCGTATAGCCGACATCAAGGTGTGTGTGTGGAACAACAAAGATGGTCCATTTTCGTTGAGGCGTAAGTGTTACGTCGAAACTCCGTCTTTCCCCGGCGCGCACCGACAGCTTGGCGTTGACCTTTCCAGTCCACTCCGGCACTTCGAACGAAACACGTTGCTCGCCATAATCACCGGCCGTGCTCAGGTTCGCCGTGTAACGTTTGCCATTGATAGCCAACTCCGCCGTTCCGGCCTTGAGCGGCTGATTAAAGCGCAGAAACGCATCGACCACTTCAGTAAGACCGGTTTGGGCCTGGCGGTAAAAAATCGTCGCCTCTGCCTCGGCGGTCACACTCTTCGAATCGAACTTTCTGGACGTATCTTGCTCCAGGCTTAACGCGTCATAGCTGATGCCGGACACTCTCTGGTCGCCGGACGATTCCGGTAGATCGACACAAGCGACCACGATCGTGTTCTCCCCGCGTTTCAGAAATGACGTTGGAAGATCAATCTTCAAAGTGCTCTGCGATTCGTGCGGATCGAACGCAAACGAGAAATCGCCGCGTGCATAGCTGAGCTGCGGGTGAAGAAAAAAAACGCCATCGTGCCCATTCACGGAAATCTTTAAAGCCGGCACGCGAGGGCGGTCGATCAATGTGGCGATCTTCAGCGAATACACGCCCTCTATTGAATCTAGCGGGAACACGATCGTCGACGGGTGATCGAGCCCTTGGCTCCGCGGCCAATCCTTTTCCGGATCGCTCTTACCAACCTCAAACCTGGCGGGTTTGATTATGCGCGGGGCAAATCCTTCCGGCGATTGATCGAACTTGCCAATCTGCCAGACACTCCGAGTCTGTGCCTGCGCACAAATCAATGGCACGAACGCCATCAATAGTAACAGATTGTTGAGCCTAGTCATCGGCCAGAAGTCTCCTTGGTGATCCGCCTGCCGGACAGCGAGGAATTGCCGGCGCTTGCCTCTGTCTCCACACCCGCTACAATGGCGGCACACCTTAGTTTACGGTCAAGATAAAGTCTATGAGTGAAGGTTACCTCCTGTCAACAGTTAATCCCGAAGGACCAATGAACGGCATATCCCGCAGCGTCCTGCTGATCTCGACTCTGGTGTCCTGCCTGGGCGGTTTCTTGTTTGGCTACGACAACATCGTTATCAGCGGTGCGATCGCGTATCTGGCGGCGCACTACCGGCTTGGTTCGGCGGGCATCGGCTGGGCGGCAGGTTGCGCTCTTGTTGGCTGCCTATTCGGAGCAGCTACGGCTGGCCGGGTTGCCGACACATTCGGATTGCGAAAGGCTCTTTATTGTTGTGCCGGGTGTTTCGCCATGTCCTCTCTGGGCGTATGGCTAGCAGGAAGCTTCGCGCAATACGTGACGTGGCGCATTGTGGGCGGCGTCGGCATAGGCGCGGCCTCCGTCATCGCGCCTATGTATATTGCCGAGATCGCGCCTGCTTATATTCGCGGCCGCCTAGTGGTTTTCTATCAGTTAGGCATTGTGATCGGCATTCTTGCCGCTGTTTCTGTGAACATGCTGATTGAAAGAGCTGGGGATGCGGCCTGGAACGCGCAATACGGCTGGCGATTGATGTTTCTTGTAGCCGCAATTCCCGCCCTTTTCTTTGGGGTGATGATTGCACTCTCAAAGGAAAGCCCACGCTGGCTAATGAAAGCCGGCCGGGAAAACGAAGCGGAGCGTGTGCTGGCGGCCGTTAGTGGAGAAGAAGCAGCTAAGGATCAAGTAGCTTCTATACGGGCCTCACTCGTGGAGGAACAAGGCGGAATTGGAGAGTTGTTTACCGGGCGTTTTCGCACGGCGCTGCTCATTGGTTTCCTGCTGGCGGCGCTGTCACAAACAAGCGGCATCACGGCAATCCTCTCGTTTCTCCCGGAAGTTTTCAAAACCGCGGGGCAGAACGTGGCGGATTCGTTTTTTCAGTCCGTTCTGGTCGGCGCCGTAAATGTTCTTTTCACTGTGCTCGCCATCTGGCTAGTCGACAAGTCCGGCCGCAGGACGCTCATTCTTTTCGGCACGGCAACGCAGACAATCGCACTATCGACAATTGGCGTGCTCTATCTCACCAGCGATTTACACCTTGGCGTGCTGGCCGGAGTCATGGTGTTTGTGGCGGGGCATGCCGTAGGTAATGGAGCTGTCTGCTGGGTCATCATCTCTGAAATATTCCCCACGAAAGTTCGTGGCGCCGCAATGTCCATAGCGACCATGGCATTGTGGATTTTCGCCTATCTGGCAAACCAGTTTTTCCCGCTAATGCAGAAGCATTGGGGCAGTTACGGGACTTTCTTTTTTTTCGCCGCACTGGCGGCAGTCAATTTCGCCTTCGTGTTATTGTTCGTTCCCGAAACGAAAGGCTATTCGCTCGAAGAGATTAGCCATATCTGGTCAAAGGAATTGGGAACCAAACGCCGTCTGCCAGCATAGAAGAAATTTATAAACCCAGGCTTCGAATCGTTTCTCACTCAAATCGTCACAACGACCCGGCACAGTACAGCAGATCTACTTTCGCGATAGTCTTTACAGCACAGGCGCTTCCAACACGTCTTTCCCGATAAGGCGCACAGTTACAATCTCGTGCGGATGAATGGTGAACTGGAAGCCGTGGGGCCCAAGCAGCGATAATGGCTTCGCGCCTTTCTCAACGGCATTCGTCTGCCAAGCATGTTCTAAGTTGAGGAGTTTCGTATGCACGGCGACAGGCCGGGTTTCACCGCCGAGATCGAGGAAGCGGAGGATCGTACCGTTGCCGTCCTCGGCGGGCTTCCAAGTTTCGAGCAGCAGGTCCGGATCCTGAACAGCGAGGAAGCTGTCCTGCGTTCCTTTGAGCGGGCGCGGCTGGTCCAACGCCTTGTCCTGCGTCGTCACCTCGTCCGCCTCCAGCGGCGTCGCCTCCTCCCAGCCCATTCGGCTTAATGCAGCGGCGTCCGTCGATGGCGCGCTGGTGACGACATACCGGAAACGAAAATGCCCTCCCTGGCCGGCGGCGTAGTTGGTGTCCCAGTAGTTGTTCATTACGTAGGAAAAAATTGTAGCCGGCCGCTTTCCGAATTGCTCCGGCCATGCGCCACGGAAGATGTCCCCCAGCGTGACGAGCGACGCATCGAGAGGCATTACCGTTCCCGATACCCCTTCCTGTTCAGCCGAGACCCAGTGCTGGGCAGAGAACCACTCATGGCCTGCGCCGGGATACATGTCTTTGGCGGGATTGACGACGCCATTCTGAATCTCATAGTGGAACTCCGGCTGCTTCATAGCAAACGGAAAGGCGAAGTAGACGGCCTCCTTACTGGAGACCCGATTCTTGTTTACGTCTTCCACAAATTCGATCTTCTTCTCATGATCGAAGAGCCGGATCCCAGTCGCTATGACGGGAGTGTTCATGTCCTGGCTTTTCATCCGCGCCACCCATCCGGCGGGCATGCGGGTAACCGACACCAGGCTGCCGTCGTGTGCAGAATGCATCTCAAGATGCGGCGCCGGATAGACGCGGCTGTATTGCAACACGGTGTTGGGAGCCTTATCGCCCCCCGTTACATAAAGATATTGCCCGAACCGATAAGGGCTCTGCTGGTCCACGAGCTCGCGTTGCAGCTCCTTGTCGTAGATGCTGCGCACCGCTCCGGAGGCCGGGTCAAGCGTAACGAGGTAGTACGGGCTCTCGATCGTGGTCGCGTATTCCGTTTTCGGAGGCGCGGGTGTTTTCTTCGCGGTCCGCAACGCATATACCTTATAACCGGCCGCTGGAACATCTTGCGCCACGAAACGGATGTGACGCAAACCGCCGCCGCTGTCGAGAACTTCCATTGGCGCCGTTTGGCCTGTCGTCCGGTCTACGATCTCATCGTCATCTTTTAAGTCGATGGACACCGGCCCGCTACGTTTCCAATTCAAGGTATTGAACACCACCAGATTGCCGGGGCCGGTGGAGATCGAGTTCGCCAGGCTCGCCATGCCGTTACGTGCTATGGAGTCAGCCATCGCTTGGGCCTCAACAGCATATTGATCCTTGATCGCTAACTGCTTCACAGCCTCCATACTGGTTGGATTGGAAACACTGTTGGAGGAGTCCCATGTGTGCTCGTCCATTAGCACCATATTCGTCCACATACGATCCAAGCCGGCCTTGTCGACGGTCAGCAGAGGATTGACCAGCGAGCTCAGTGTGGCTAGCTTTTCCGCTGACGGCGCACGATCTTCGTTCTGGCGTTCCATGGCGAGATAATAGGCGTCGGCGGCCATGCCGTCCTCCCAATAGGGGCCGCCGTCCCCGCGCATTGTGGGAATATCGTTGCCGAATTGTTTGGCGATGTTTTCAATGGCATCGTAGAAGCCGGAGTATTGGATGCGCGGATAGGCGTAACTATGGTCCCACTGCTCCGCTAACCCGGCCTGTTCTGGAAACAGATCGCTATTTTCTACCTGTGTGCCATATAAGATAGCCGCTTTCGCGTGGTAGCCCGGATGCTCGTACTGCTGCAGAAACAGCGGCAGTGTGCTGTGCCCCGCCTTCAGCGACGGCGGCAGGCCGAACAGCATCTGCATCTGCTGATAAATGCGCGAGTACCATAGCAGCACTTTTTTGCCGTCGGGGCCTACCCACCAAATGGGCGAATCTTCGTTAAGCCTCCCTTGTAATAGCACGGGCGCACGATAGTTGTTGCTGCCTCCGAGCAATGCATGGATTCCCGCCGATGAAAGCACCGAAGCGTAGGACCACGAGTAGGAGGGAACGTCTGTGATGGTGGCGTAGTTGAAGGGCGTTCCGTGTTTGCGGCTGAAATTGGCGCTGGCATAAAGCGAACGAATCAGCGTTTCCGCCGCCGGGAAACCGGTGAGCAGATTTACATAATCTGCAGGAACAAATAGTTGTTGATTTCTTATGGCTGCAATCGCGCGCTGCTGCTGAGCGGCCGTGCGCGTCTTCATAAATTGGTCCAGGGGCCAGGAGCCGTCCAGGCTAAAGCGGAAATCCGGATGCCGCGCCGTCATTTCCAGGGCTTCATCAATTACATGGCTGTGGATAGCGGCGACCTTCGCCTGATAATCCGAATATCCAACGTCAAGATGGATATGGGGCGTCAGAAATAATGTCCACTTCTTTTTCGGGTTGATGGATTGTTCGCTGTACTCCCGATGGCCGTCCGTACTCCAGGCAATCCGCGCACGTGTTTCTCGAGGAAATTCCGGGACGGCGAACTCGATTTTCTCTTCACTAAAGTCCTGCCCTCCACCGAGCGGCTGATGATAGCTCTTTCCAGCAATTGTGAGGTCGACGGAGCTGCCCGGCTTGGCTGGCGCTCCATACCGGACATAGACATCTACCAGTTCGTCGAGCTCCCCCTTCTGCTGATAAAAGACAGTGGGCAGAACCTGCACGGAAGATGCTTGAGCGCGGAAGGGCGCCGCGTCGCGATCCAGTTCTATCGCGTCATACGTCAGGCTTGCCCCGGGCACGACAGCGTCCACAATCGCTTGCATCGTGATAGTGTTCGGCCCCTTGCGTAGATAGCTGCCGGGAAATGCAAACGAGATATCCGCATGAGAGTATGCCGGATAAAACGAGTCCCACTGGTCGCCGTTGTTGTAGTCGAGATGAGGGTGCGGATAGAACGTTCCCTGCTTTCCATTGATGTTGACGCGTAAAGCAGGCACGCTAGCGCTCTCGATCAGCAGCGCCACATGCAGCCGATAGGCTGTGGCGGTAGGCTGCTCCAGCGAAAAGTGGACCGCGTGTGGCGCCGAAGCCTTGTTGCCCGCCTCCTGACCGCTTGCTTCGGAAATCGATGCGGCAGGTTGTGCCGCATACCAGTCTTTCGCCGGATCACTCTGCCCGATGGTGAAATCTACTGGCTGCTTCGGGTGGCCATCGGCGAAACCCACCGACGAGCGATCAAATGACCCGAGCTGAAATACCCTATCGTCAGGTCCGCTCTGCGCCATGGCCGTAGGTAGGTAAAGGCCGGCCCCAAAGAAGAAAAGCCAGCCGCAAAGGGCCGCTGCTCTCAATCTCATCGATATGTTCCAATTTCTGCCGTAACCAGGCAGACTTGATCATAGGACAGCTTGATCGGAGTCGTGGAGACGCCGGCGATTCAGGATACGTAACCACTTAGCTGGAGACAACACTCGACGACCTGCTCGAACGTGGCGAACTCGTTAACTACCATCTTGCGCACTCTGCCCGGGCGGAACTGTGCCGGAGGCTGGGACGGATTCCGGAGGCTCGTACTTCGTATGAGAAGGCGCAATCACTGGTCCGGCAAGAGCCGGAGCGCCGATTTGCAGCTGGTCGTCTGCGGGAATTGAAATAAAAATCTGCACTGCTGTCGATTTTGCCTACGGCCGACGACTATAGGGTGAACGATCCAGCACGCGAGTTCGTGACGCCGGCTGCAACAAAGAGGAGACGTGCCATGAAATACATCTGTTTGGGATACATTGAACCCGGAAAATTCCAGGGCATGACAGAGGAAGCGCAACACGCGATACTCGATGCGTGCTTTGAGTACGACGATCATCTTCGTGCCAACGGGCACTTTGCCGCAGGAGAAGCTCTTCAGCCTCCGGAAAACGCGTTGACCCTGTACTGGAAGAAAGGCAAAGTCGCGACTACGGACGGTCCCTATGCGGAAACCAAAGAACAGCTCGGAGGCATCCTAGTGCTCGAGGCGCGAGACCTGAATCATGCCATTCAGCTCATTTCGCGGCATCCGGGTTTAAAGTTTGGGCCGTGGGAAATACGATCAGCTGCAGATTTGAACGAAATGATGAAGGAAAGCGAACAGCGGCGGAAAAATACCGCACGATGAGCGCAGCTCCGGTCTGGAGCAAAATGTCAGCACAAGAATCGGGGAGGAAAGAGCACAGATGTCAAAAGTTCGTGTAGCGGGTTTTAGCGTTTCATTGGACGGTTTCAGCGCTGGGATCGAGCAGAGCCTGAGCGATCCGCTCGGCAAGCGTGGAACCGAGATCTTTCAGTGGTTTTTTCACACGCGGAGTTTCCGCTCAATGCACGGGCAAGAGGGTGGATCGGTCGGGGGCATCGACGATGAGTTTGCCCACCGCGCGATGGACAACTTTGGTGCCTTCATTCTCGGCCGCAACATGTTCGGTCCCGTGCGTGGCGCATGGCCGGACAACGCATGGAAGGGCTGGTGGGGCGACAATCCGCCGTACCATGCTCCAACCTTTGTGCTGACCCACTACGAGCGTGAGCCCGTAGTCATGGAAGGAGGAACGACCTTCTTCTTTGTTACTGGCGGAATCGAAGAAGCGCTCGCACTCTCGAAGAAAGCCGCAGGCAGCAAAGATGTCAAGATTGGAGGCGGCGTGTCAACAGTGCGGCAGTATCTGAAGGCTGGACTGATCGACTCCCTGCACCTTGCATCGGTGCCTGTCCTCCTCGGCCAGGGTGAACCGCTGTTTCAGGGCCTGGACCTGCATGCGCTTGGATTCTCCGTAACCGATCGCAAGGACTCGGAATACGCGACCCATCTCACGTTGGAGAAGGTCTAGGGCGGAGTTGTGAGAGAAACCTCATTACGCGAGAACAACGCGCGCGTTGAGGCTGTCACGAGAATGCGTACCGAAAAGTCGGGTTGTGACTGGACTTGGCCGTATAACGCGCGACTCGTTGATTGAACTCAGTTGCCGAACGCGCTCGGGAACCACAGGGAATCGCCGGCGACTATACGGACAAGTGAAATTGTTTTCGTAAACACATCGCCGTCAGGACCGATTTTCACGCGGGAGGTGTCGACTCACTGCAGCGCGGTTGTCCACTCGTACCTGGTTCCATCAACCGAGGCGTTTGAGTTCGGGGTTTGGAATATACATAGGACTACCATGTATAATGGCTCTACGTATGGACGTGGGTAAGGACCTGGTTGCTGCTTCCGCCACGCCGCTCGTCCTCGCCATCCTTGCCGAAGGCGATAGCTACGGCTACGCCATCATCAAGCGAGTGGCTGAGTTGTCAGGCGGGCACCTACAGTGGACCGATGGCATGCTGTATCCCGTGCTGCACCGGCTCGAACGCCAAGGTTATGTAGCGGCGAAGTGGTCCGCATCCGAGAACGGCCGCAGGCGTAAGTACTACCGGATCACTAGAGAAGGCCGGGCGCAGCTCGCCGCTCAGCGGCAGCAGTGGCAGGTCGTGGAGGGTACCCTGCGGGGTATCTGGATGAAGGCGTGCACGGTATGACGACCTTTGCCGATCAACCGCTCGAGGAGCAAATCGCGCACTGGCGAGCGTATGTACGCTGCCGGCCCGCCTTTAATGGTCCCGACGTGGAAGAGCTCGAGGGACATCTGCGCGACCAGCTGGTGGCGCTCACTGAGGCCGGCCTGGCAGGGGATGAGGCTTTCTTAATCGCGGTCAAGCGCATGGGCAGCCTCGATGCGCTGTCACGCGAGTTCGCACGCGCGCACTCCGAGCGGCTGTGGAAGCAGTTGGTCATTGCCCCCAATACTGCCGATGAGTCGGCAAACGCCACACGCGCCGAGACACTCATCGTCCTGAGCCTTGCGATCGCCGCGGCGTTGGCCATTAAGGTGCCGGCGCTGTCCGGCCTTCGGCTGAGCCCTGATCACGAACTGCCGCCTTTCTACGCTCGAAACGCCAGCCTATTCGTCTTCCCGCTTCTCACTGTTTACTTTGTGTGGAAGCGCGGGTCGAACGTTGTACGCAGCCTTTGGCTGGCGCTGCCCTTCGCAGCCGGGGCTATTTTCGCGAACTTCTTCCCCTTCCGCACAGGCAGCGACACTCAGGTACTGACGGCTCTGCACTTGCCAATCGCTCTATGGCTGGCCGTCGGCTTCGCGTACGTCCGAGGCCGCTGGTTCGCGGACGGTGGGCGCATGGACTTCGTGCGGTACTCGGGTGAGCTGGTCATCTATTACGTGCTCATCGCGCTCGGCGGGGGCGTCCTCACCGGCTTTACGATGATGATGTTCAAGGCCATCGAGATGAACGCTGCCTGGTTCGTAGCGGGCTGGCTGATCCCGTGCGGCGCGATGGGGGCCGTCATCATCGGATCTTGGCTCGTGGAGGCGAAGCAAAATGTCATTGAGAACATGGCGCCGGTGCTGACCAGGCTGTTTACGCCGCTATTCACAGTTCTGCTACTGGTGTTTCTGGCCACGATGGCATGGACAGGCAGCCCCATCAACGTCAAGCGGGAGGTACTTATCGGCTTCGACTTACTGCTGGTGCTGGTCGTTGGGCTGGTGCTCTACGCCGCCTCCGCGCGCGACCCCCAGGCGCCCCCCGACTTCTTCGACGGCCTGCAACTGCTGCTAGTGGTCAGCGCACTCGTGGCCGATGGGGTGGCGCTCGCCGCGATCGCAGCCCGCATCTCCGAGTTTGGCTTCACTCCCAACCGAGTGGCGGCTCTTGGCGAGAATCTCATTTTGCTTGCCAACCTGGCGTGGTCGGCATGGCTCTATGCGCGCTTCCTGCGTCATCGGGGCTCGTTTGCTGACCTGGAGCGCTGGCAGGTGGTTTATCTGCCCGTGTACTCCGTCTGGGCGGCACTGGTGGTTGTCATGTTCCCGCCCGTGTTCGGCTACCGTTGATGCCCCCCAAGAGCACTGCACCGGCGGATAGTCCTGACCGGTCGCCAACGGTAGCGCAATCTACCTCCACTCGTCTGTAGAACGCGCTAGCGTTCAATGGCAGCAACGGCGACTCTCCGTCCAAGTGGATGAAGGGCGCTGATCGTCTTTCAGTTACGTGTTCTGTCCGGATGGCGCGTGATGTAGGAGCATCCGGAAACTTCGCTTTGGGGCTCAACTAATGTTGCCGCACGGCGCGGTTCCTCACCCGAATCCACAGCGAGTCGTTGAAGTCATGTCTGCGCTGATGACGTAAAATCCAGAAGACGGATCGAGAGTTAACTGGTATGAATTTCAGCCAAAAGGAGAAGGCGGCTCGCTTTCGTGCGCTTCATGATGGCCCCGGTGCATTCGTAATCCCGAATCCCTGGGACATAGCGTCCGCCCGCATCCTCGACGGGCTTGGCTTTGAGGCATTGGCAACTTCGAGCGCTGCTTCCGCCTGTAGCGTGGGTCGAAGAGATGGTGGGCTGACTAGAGATGAAGCGCTTGCGCATGCACGCATAATTGTGAACGCCACGGATTTGCCCGTCTCGGCTGATTTAGAGAGAGGATTCGGCGACGCGCCGGAGATCGTTGCAGAAACTATTCGGCTCGCGGCCGACGCCGGCTTGGTTGGGTGCACAATCGAGGATACGACCGGCAATCAGGATAAACCTCTTTACGATTTTGGCCTTGCTGTGGAGCGAATTGCTGCCGCCGCACAGACTGCACATGCACTCGGATTGCCCTTTATTCTGACTGCGCGAGCGCACAACCTGATGTACCCCAACCCGAGCCTGGAGGACACAATCATTCGCCTTCAGGCCTTTGAACGAGCGGGAGCCGACGTCCTTTTTGCACCTGGTCTTCCTGATCTCAACGCCGTGCGCGCAGTCTGTACCGCCCTATCGAAACCGGTGAATTTCATGGCGGGCATCAAAGACAAATCTTTTTCGGTCGCTGAACTCGCCGACGCAGGAGTGAAGCGCATCAGCCTTGCGACGTCGCTTTATCGGGCGGCAATGACAGGATTTCTCGAGGCTGCGTCCGAAGTGAAGGACTCAGGCCAGTTTCGCTTTCTCGACCGCTGCGCGAGTACGCCCGCGCTCGTGAAGCTGATGCGAATTTGACCGCGCCCCTAGACTGCAGTTCGCTGCACTGCATGGATGGTGCCTGATGTCGCGGCACCTGATATCGTCCAGTTGGTCGGGAATCCGTCCATTGGACCGGATAGGTACCGGGAAGTCGGCAAGTCCTCCAATTTATTCACTTGGCTTCAACTTTGATCTATCACGCGACACTCTTTCTTTTGGTCGGGCCAGCACGTGAAGCTCAGTTCCACGCAATGCCGATCTAGTCAGCAAGTGTTTAGGAATCGAGTCTATTCAATCGCGCCAGGCGTACGCGGCTACAGAGCGACCGCCGACTTCAGCGGTAAGGTGCTAATGGATCGGGATGGCAAAAGCATTGTAATTCCCATGAGTCCGGCCGTGCCTCGTTAGCAATTCTCCCGAAGGGATAGGAGTCAGCGATACCTGTTGCCTGGCAGTAATTGTGCAGTCCGGATTGCTGCGGCTGAGCCCTGGTTCCCGTCGGCTTAGCTTAGCTATTGTCCGGATGGTCAGCAACCCGGAAACTAGATGCTTTGCCAGCAAGTTGCCGTAGAACGCGCTAACGTTCAATGTCAGCAACGGCGACTCTCCGTCCAGAACCGGTACGCAGGTTCAAGGAGCGCATAACGCTCACAAAACGTGCTGAATCGGATTGATACTCCACACTTGTGCAGACCTCCCGACTTGCAGGAGTTCCAGCTTCAATGTTTGCGGCCGAGAACGAATAAGGTTACATCATCAG
>JAICLJ010000170.1 GCA_025927575.1 Bryobacteraceae bacterium
ATAGCCGATTTCAAAATTTGAAATCGACTTCGCAACAGATTGGTGACCGCGGAAAAACGGATCGAGTTTTCCGATAGTAGCCGCGCTTCCCGATCGAGGTTGACGCTGTTGCCGTCGTTTTTGATACGAATGCCGGTTACTTCCTGGGGATGCATGGCGGAGCCACCTTGCAGCAACGCTTGGAACTCGGACTGGAAGTCCAGATCGAGAGTTCGGTAGCCGGGAGTGTCCGCGTTCGCGATGTTCGAGGCAACGAGCTTCTGACGGCTCGCGGTGACATCGAGATATTTCTCGAGCGAGTTCGATACCGGGTCTAGCATGCACTCTATAGATATGCACGCCGCGTGCCACAAAGAATACGGAAAATCGGGCAGAATACACGGGGGCTTGACTCGAAGTGTCGGCGAGTCGCCGTCGAAATTTCGACAGCAAAGATATTTCTCAAACCGCCGACAAAATCTCGTAATGCTCCGATAAGTACCCCCGAAGACGTCAGGCGGTTAAGATCGCCAGCCAGGAATGATTCCCGGTGAAAGAGCTTCAGGAGAAACATGTCTTTTTCTATTAACACGAACATCACTTCTTTGCAGGCCCAAGGCTATTTGCAAAAAAGCAGCCAGTTTCAAGATTCCACCATTCAGAAAGTGACCTCCGGTCTGCGAATTGTGAGCTCGGGCGACGATGCCGCCGGCTTGGCAATTGCGAACAGCCTCCGTTCGGACCAGGCTGTTTTGAATCAGGGCGTACGCAACGCCAACGATGGCCTGTCGACCCTGCAAACGATCGACGGCGGAGTCAATAACATTTCGCAACTGCTTGATCGCGCTCGCACGCTGGCTACGCAATCGGCTTCGGGGACCTTCAGCGGCGACCGTACGGTGCTGAACAGCGAATTCCAGAGCGTGATGCAGGAAATCGATCGGCAGGCCCAGAGCATTGGCTTGAATCAGAATGGGCAGTTTGCACAGAGTCTCTCGGTGTTCATTGGCGGCGGTAAGGGCGCCAGCACTGCGGAAGTGAGCAGCAACGGCTCAATCGGCATCGATCTCAGCAAGTCGACGGTCGACACGCAGAGCCTTGGGCTTACATCGTTCAGCGCGTTGAATGCCGCTGCGTATAATCTCGGCACCGGCACGACTAGCGTCGCCAACATCGTTAGTGACGCAACGAACCAGGCTTCAAACGCCGTAGCCGGTTACACGAGCTTCACCTTCTCCGGCGTTGGCTTCGGCGACACAAAAGCGACAGGCGCGCTGAACCAGAACACCGTCAGCATCTCGGTCAATACTCTCGGCGTGACTGACGGCGCATCTCTGGCGAGCGCCATCAACGCCGCTATTGCGGGCGCCGGCAACGCCGGAAGCGCGAATGCGACGGCGTTCAAGAATGCCGGCGTTAGCGCCAGCATTGTCACGGATGCCAGTGGAAATCAGAAACTCTCGTTTTCATCGGCGGACAGCACATTTGAGGTGCAGGCTGGCGATCTGACGGCGAATGCTCTATTGGGCAATTTCGTCGGCGCGACTGCCGTCGGCGCGGCCACAACAACGGCCGGGTCCTCGCTCATCGCGGGCGGAACACAGCAACTGCTGAACGGCGCAAACCCGCAGACTTTCACATACGCTGCCCTGACCACTGGCACCCAGGCATTAACTTTTGCGACAACGGACGCCAACGGCGCAATTCACAAGGCGGCAGTCAACCTGACGGCTGCAAACGGCGCCGATGTCGACACCACGATCGAGACTATCAACAACGTTCTGCAGACACAGAACGATCCGGTTGTCGGAAACATCGTTGCCTTCAAGGATGCGACAGGCAACATTCAGTTCGCGAGCGGCGGGAAACAGTTCACAGTCACCGTCGGCGACTCGACCGAGGCGACCAAAGGCCTCAACGGCGCCGGGGCGCAGTACTCCTCGTCCGTCAATGGCGCCGGCTCTACGGCTGACATTAGTACAGCGGATGGAGCGAAGAATGCGGTGAGCGCTCTCTCGGACGCTGTGCAAAAGCTCGGCGTTGCACAGGCTGCGGTTGGTAAAGGGCAGAATACTCTGAACTACGCCATCAGCCTCGCTCAGTCGCAAGTGATGAACGAAGCAGCCGCCGAATCGCGAATCCGCGATGCCGATTTGGCAAGTGAGGCAGCGAACCTCAGCAAGGCTCAGATCCTGGTGCAGGCCGGTACGGCTGCCCTGGCCCAAGCCAACTCGGCTCCGCAGGCGATTCTTTCTCTCTTGAAGGGCTAGAAACTCCGATCCGCCGCCGGCCACAGCCATCTCGCATGAGACGGCTGTGGCCCTTTCCTTTTTGCGGTCGAGCTTCCGAATGCAACGTCAACCCTCGGAGGCGTTATGCGGTGACTGAACTACAAACACAGAAGGCGTTTGCCTTCCGCTAAGGGGGGTCGCTGGTTAAGGAAGGCTGACGGGGGTTTCCTGCGGAAGGGCCATCGATGAGAGCGTTAGTCCGGGAGAGGGGCTATCCAGAACAATGATGTCAACGCGCCGGTTTTGGGCCCTCCCGTCCGGTGTGTCGTTACTCGATTTCGGCGCGTTATCGGCCGATCCCCCAACGGAGAATCGTTCAGGCGGCAATGACGAGCTACTCTCCATCAACTGCATCACCGAGATGCTTCGCGCCATCGATAGTTCCCAATTGCTGCGAAAGCGGTTGTTGCGGATGGGTAAGGAATCGGTATGGCCTTCGAGCAGAATGTGGTTTTTATAACCCGAAAGAATGGCAGCGATCTTCTCGAAGGCCGGAACGGCGTCCCGCTGGATATCAGCTTTGCCCGGCTTAAAGCAGCCGCTCTCGTTCAGCGTAATCGTGATGCCGCGAGGCTCGGTCGAGAATCGTAACAAACCATTGGCCTGCTCGGGCGACAGAATCCGGTGGAGCTCGATCAAGATTTGAGGAGGCGGGGGAGCTATCGGCGCGGCGGGAACGGGAACCGGAGCCGGCTTGACGAGAGCGTGAACCGCTATCCGCTCTTTCGGCCGTGCTGAAGCGTAGAGCAGAACAAAAGCGGCAAAGAGAATGGTTACGAAGTCGGCATAGCTGATCATCCAGCGATCGCGATGATTGCCTCGAAAACGCATGATGAATTGCTTCGGTCTAGCGGGCCTGCGCTAAAAGGGGAGCGAGGCTCCGGTCTTTTTCCACACTTTCGTCGGACTGAAGAAAGACGTCAAGGCGCGAACGCAAAAGCGTAGGATTTTCGCCGTCGACGATCGCCACAATACCTTCCAGGATTAGCCGGTATGTGCCGAGTTGCTCCGCCCCTCTCGCTCGTATTTTTGTCGCGATCGGCAGCAGAACAACGTTCGCGAGCAAAATTCCATAAATGGTCGAGACGAAAGCAGCGGCCACTCCGGCGCCCACTAGATCCAGATGGTCAAGATGCCGCATGACCTGAATGAGACCGATGGCGGCAGCGGCGATGCCGAGGGTTGGCGCATATCCCGCGGCCGTTTCGAAGAACACCGCCGGATTGTCCAATCGATTCCGGATAACGGACAATTCGAGCTCAAGAATGGAGCGAACTGTGCGACTATCGACCGAATCCACAGCAAGAGACATCGCCCGGCGAAAGAACGGGTCTTCGATCGACTTCATTTCCGGTTCAAGCGCAGCCAGGCTTTTGAGCCGAGCGGTCCGAGAGTAGCGTGTGAGTAACTCGACGACTCCGGCTGCACCGTGCGGCGGATCGACGAACATCGTGGGAATTGTTCGCAGAGCAGTTCGCACCTGGGCCAGCGGGAGGCTCATCAAAACGGCTCCTAATGTACCTCCGAGTACGATGAGAGCGGCTGTGATCTGGACAAGATCGCCGGCGCAGATGCCTGCGAATTTCAGACCAAGTAATATTCCGGTAAGCGCCACCGCAACGCCACAGACACTTGAGTAATCGACACGTTTAGAAGGTTTCATTTCGCCGCTTTCCCCACCCCGCGTCAATGCCGCGCAGGACGGGAGATCAAGAGCACGGCGAATGCCAATGCGTGTCTAGAGTTCGATTTTGGAAGTGAAGGCGGAATGCTTGGCGAGTTCGGCAAGGCAATCGACGAACGACTTCTCGCGGGCGGTAGAAGCAAGATCGCTAATGAGCCCTTCGCGGTGGCGACGCACAAGAGCCGCCAGGGTGAGGCCGTCCTGCCGAATTGCCTCTAAACGCGCCAGGTCCGCGGGCGAGAGCGGTGGTTGCGATGCCAACAGGCAAGCCAGATTTTCGATTGCCGTCTGCCGATCGAGCAGGAAAGGAGGAAACGTTTCGCTGCCGGTCCACCACTCGCCGCTCGACGGATGCCCACACTCTTCTAATTCTTCCAGCAGAGAGTTTAGGTACGGCGTCATCGTCTAAGAATTCTTGTCCTGTTTGCCGTAGCTGGTGTAATTCAGGCTCTGAATACTCGCGGTTAGAATGCTCGTCTGAGAATCGAGCGCAGCAAGCACTGCGTCGGCTGCCTGCAGCTTCTTATTCAGAGTCGCCTGCATGTCACTGACGCGCTGCGAGATGGTTGTCACTTGATCCTGCAACCGCTGGTCGGTTACGTCGAACTGATCAATCTGTGCCCGGATCGTTCCCGTGATCGGATCGCTGATGGCATTGAAGGACTGTTGCAAGCCTCCGAGACCCGATGTGTCTGAACCAAAAAGGGAAAATGCCGCGCTTATCTGAGAATCCGAAAGTGAATTCAGGGTGTCCTGGTTCAGGGACATCTGGCCATTTCCATCCATTTCAATCCCGAGATTTGCCAGGTTGCCCATTGAGCCCGTTTTCTGATACTGAACCACTTGCATCATCGCGCTCCGGATCTGATAGACGATGTTGTTTCCGCTAAGAACGCCGGCCGACTTGCCGATTTGAGCCGATACCAGGCCGGCAAGCGCGTTGTACTGAGTCACCATGTCCTGAAGCGCGCTCGAAATTTGGCTCCGATCCGTTTGCAGCGACACGTCCACTTCCTGGCTCGGCTGAGTTGTTTTCTTGACTGTGAAAGTCAATCCGGGAACAACATCGTTGATAGTGGCGCTCGATTCTCTGATCGGAATGCCATTCAGCTTTAAAACAGTATCGGCGCCTTGGTTCGAACTGGTAAGAATATCTTTCGCCGTACCATGCGGATTGTCGACGACGCGCAAAGATGTTGCGCCCGGCGCATTGGCCGATACCGAGAGGTAATTGCCGGAACCGGTCGTTAAGATCGTCGCGGTTACCCCGGCACCCAGCGCATTGATTGCATCACGCAAGCCCGTCAGGTTATTCGCGTCGGCCCAGAGCGTGATCGTGTAGCTGTGGCCGCCGAAGTCCAGTTCCATATCTCCAGTGGTGGAGACGGGTGCGCTGGTGCTGTCGGCGTAAGACTGCAGCGTTGTTTCGGATGCCGCCTTCGCGACGGAAGTGATATCGGAGATGGTATAGCCGCTAGCCGCCGTGTTGCCGGCTGCGGTTACGGCGACCGTATCCGGATCGCTGCTGGTTGCAACCAGCGCTTGCGACTCGCCGAGCTTACCCAAATTCGCCAGCGAGGCGCCCAAACTGCTGACCGCCGTGCTCATGGAACCGAGCAGCGTCTTCCCTTGCAGAAGGTTTGTGTCCTGGTTGGTCAGCAACTGCGCCGGCAGAGATGCAATTTGGACCTGCCGATTGATAATGCTCTGAAAGTCAGTGGAGTATTTGCTTACGCCTGAAAAGACGAGCGGGCTGAACAGTGATGAAATTGAGCTAGGGCTGCTCATGGCGTGCTCCGGCAGATCTTATCGGTCGGTCTTCGCAATCTTTCGGGGCTTGGCCGGAAAGGAAAGCACTATGCATTGTTCGCCTTCCGGAGGGGCGGCAAAGGGCTTCTCGCGATTCAATCCGTGAGCGGCCGCCATGGTATTTTCCAAAGCGAAATCGCTGAGCTTCCGCGTCGTTACCTTCACGTCCCGAGGTGCGATGATGCCAAGCACCACCTTGCGCCGCACCGAGATGATCCGGATCTCGATGTCGTCGCCGATATTTACCGCCTCGCCCTCTTTTCGCTGGCTGATCAGCATGCCGCGCTCATCCTCGCTTCGAGATAGGGATGCTGATGAGAATAGTTTTCGGACACAATCACCTGCTTGCCCCGGTGAGCCGCGATATTAATAACGAGCGGCGCCCGCAGATTGGCAGTTGTAGCTCTTCGTTCGCGGATGGTCAGCAAAGCCAGGCAAAGCACGTCGCGTCCAATTTCCGGCGCGTTTGCACCGGCGATCTTCAATGAGTTCAAGTCTTCCTCTGGAAGAGAGAGCCGATAATTCGGCTCGATCACGCGCACGGGCAAACTGATGAAACACAAACTAGGCGATCGCACACTTTGCACAAAGACGATAGGGCGCGCGGTGGGCGCCTCCAGCAGCAGGAAGCGCGTCTCGTCCGAAAATCCAAAAAGGCCCTCCGGTATTTCCACGACGGCCTCCGGCCCGAACGAGATCTGGCCATGATAAAGGGTTTGGCACGTAGTCATAACTCAGGCTGACCACCTCAATGCACGCGCCGGGCCACTCTAAGCACTTCTGAAAGGCCGCCTGAAGCGCTCTTCCGGCGATCGTCCGTCGAAAAATGGTTACCGACGGCCGGAAATGACGGGACTTCGTCAATAGTCCGTGGGATTGCCTTCTGGATTCCGCTCCGGCGTGCTTGGGTGGGCCCCCAGGATCACAATCTCAACCCGGCGATTGCGGGCCCGACCTTCCGCCGTGTCATTTGTAGCAACCGGCGCGTTTTGCCCGTATCCAGCTACGACGAAGCGCTCTGGAGGCAAGTCATACTTCGATTGGAAGACCTGAAGCAAGGCAATGCTGCGAGCGGCTGAGAGTTCCCAATTGTTCTTAAAACGCGCGGTATGAATGGGCACCGAATCGGTGTGGCCTTCCAGTTGAACCGCATTGGGAATGTCTCGCAGTACTTTTGCGATAGGCGCCAGTTGGACATCGGCTTCGCGAAACAGTGAATCTTCGCCGGAAGGATAGAAGGCTTTTTCCTGAAGCGTGATTACTAACCCACGACGCTCCATTTGCACGCGAACGGCGCCGGTTTGGATCTCATCGTGCATCTCACGGGAAAGACGCTGGTAGGAATCGCGCAGGCTGCCGTTGACGGCGTCCGTTTTTTTGGCGGGCGCGGCAGCCGCTTCGTGCTTGTCGCCGAGCAGGGTGGAAAGCGCGTCGGAGACGCCGCCGGATTTGACTGCTTGCCGGACAGAACGCGACATCTGAGTGGCGCTGCTGCGGTCTTTCAAGGAGATGGCGTACAAAGCCACAAAGAAAGCGAACATCAGCGTGACAAAGTCCGCGTAGGACACTAACCAACGCTCATGATTAACAGGCTCCAGTTTCGGCCGGCGCATATCAACTTGCCTTTTTCGCGTCGGGGAATGTGAGCAGGTGCTTTTCTTTGCCTGACTTCCCCTTCAATTGTTTTGCCGCAAAAACATCGAGCATTTGACGAATGAGCCGCGGGTTTTTCCCCATCTGAATAGCGATCGCTCCTTCAATCAACATCTCGCGCTGATACGAAATGGCTTGTGCCCGGGCTCGGATCTTGTTGCCGATCGGGAGCAGCACCAGGTTCGCGAGACTCACGCCATACACGGTGGCAACGAAGGCGACCGCAATACCGCGGCCGACATTCTCCGTATTTTCCAGGTGCTTCATCACCTGGATCAAGCCCAGTACCGCGCCGATAATGCCGATTGTCGGCGCGTAGCCGCCGGCGGTTTCAAACAGCTTGGCTTCGCTTTCGGCGTGTTGCTCCGCCACGGCTAAATCCAATTCCAGCAGATGGCGTATCTCCTTCTCGTCGGCGCCGTCGGCAACCAGACGGATGGCCCTCATCAGGAATGGATCGCCAAGCGGGGTAATTTCCTGATCCAGGGATAGGATTCCGGACCTGCGCACGACCATCGCCAGGCGGATGATTTCGTCCTGCTGTGCGGCAATGTCCGGTTCGACGACAAATAATAGTGACCGCCAACGCCTGACAACGCTCTTCAGCACCGCCTTCGGTGTGCTCACGATCACGGCTCCGGCTGTACCCCCTATGACGATCAGGGCAGCGGTTACCTGGGCAACGTCCTGTACCTCGCCGCGTTCGAGGATCAAGCCCCCAAGAATACATACGCCGGAAAGGAGCAGGCCTATGAACAGAGTGGGATCCAAACGCTCTTTCGTCTTAGGCGCATGCATGGGAATTAGAGCTTATCGGCCACTTTTCTTCTGCTTTCGTTTTCGAACGAACAAATTTAATAAGTGGCCGATAAGCAGCTATGACGATGACACAAGCTTCCTTGTCCCCTTCTTCTTATCAAGCACAAGCGATTCTTCGCGCCTGGATAGCCGGAGATCGCGGCCAACTGAACAAGCAGTTGGCGTACGCTTCCGATCTTCCTTCTGAAATCGGTGACACGGCGGAACAGGAACGCATGGAATTGCTTACAGAAATTGCGAAGCAGTGGCAAATGACGCCGGGACGGATACCGGGCGAACACGAAAGCCTCTACACGACCTTACTGCAGCACTTGGCCCAGTAAGGGCGGCCCAAGCGCACCTTCTGGAACTATCTCGATAGCTCGTCGAATAGCGAGCCTTGCGGCATCTGAGCTTTAGAGGACATCGCAGCTTGAATATTCACTGTCAACTGCTGCATTTCGAGAATAGCGGCGGTAACGTCGGCATCCTGGCGATCTGACAATTGACTGCGATACGCCGTATCTGCCGCGGTGGTCTGATCGAGAGCGGCTGCAACACGATTTTGAACACCCCCGTAGAAGGCAAGTTGTTGATTGACGTAACTCGAAGCGTCTCTAGCCGAGGCCGAGGCATCCTGGAGAGCCTTCGTGTCGTTCGACGCAAGAGCCGCCTGCACGGAATGTATAGCCGCGAATACATTCCCGGTTGTCACTTGGTCGCTGGCGTCGCGGCGATCGAAGATTGCATTGGCGCTCAAGCCGACTGAGAACGAAAGTCCCTGGGTGTCCTGCACCTGCCGTGTCGATGGGCTGTTGGACAGCCGGGCAACTCCCGTTGCAGCGGTAGCATCCACCTGATAGCTTGGGCTCTGATCTGAATCCCCGCTGAAAATATAGCGGCCGTTCACTGAAGTGCTGCTAATGGATACGACCTGTTCCAGTATGGATTGGACTTGCGCCGCCAGCGTGCCGCGCGTATCGGCGGTTTGGGATGTGCTCAGCCCTTGCACTGCCAGCGTTTGAACCTGATCGAGCAGGCTGGCGACGGAAGAAACACTTTGCTCCGCCGTGTCGACTTCACCCTTAACCTGATTGAGATTCGTTTGGGTCTGCTGGTTCTGCGCGATATTCACGTGAAGCTGCAGGATCGGGCTCACCTGGTCGGGTGCGTCGGAGGCTTGAGCGACCTTCAGCCCCGACGAAACCTGCAACTGCGCCTGGGAAAGGGCAGACCTCGTGCGATCGAGCGCGTTGAGAAACTGCTGGTTGGCGGACGTGAGGGCAGATGTCATAACAGGGCTTTTACCTAATCAGACCGATCACCGTTTGTGTCAGTTCATCCACGACACCCATCATCTTGGCAGCCGCCTGATAGGAGCGTTGAAATTCGAGGACGTGCACGGCCTCGTCGTCGAGCGACACGCCGGAGGATTGTTCGCGCAGCGCCCTCGCCTGGCTCAACACATTCGAATCCGCTGCCTGGCTGGTCTGCGCATTCGAAAGTTCGGAACCGACAGAGGCGGCGATACTTCCGTAGAACGCTGCGTAGCTCTGGCCATCAACCCGGCCTTCGGCACCCGCGGGATTAGAAAGCGCCGCAAGGTCAAGCGCAACGCCATTGCTTCGGGTCGGAGGTCCCGGATCGATTGCGGCAAGCTGTGAAGCGTCCAGTGAAGGGTTGACCTCCAGGGTGGCAGCCGCATTCGCCGCATCATAACTGAACAAAGGCTGACCGGGTTGCGGCGATGGCCCGTCCGAGACAACTCCCCCGGTAAGCAATTGATTGACCCGGTCCGCGAAGGATGCCGCTAGCTTATTGAGTGAACCCTCCTGATACGCATCGCCCTGTATCGAGGGAAGAACACGGTTGCGGACGTCCAGCAGTCCGGCCAACCTGCCGCCCGTAACCTGATCCGTCACCGGCTGTCCGTTGGCATTGACAATATCGCTCCCGGGAGTGCCGGACGGGTAAACCGGCGTTGGACTGGCGGGAATTGAGGTTCGGACGCTCAGTGGGTACGGGCTCGCCCCGGCCAGCAGGACAGTCTGCCCGTTGAGGTATACGTCGACGCTGCCGTCACTTTGTCTGAGGGCCGTGACGTTCATCATCTCGGAAAGGCTTTTGAGAGTGCTATTCACGGAAGCGTCTACGGAGGGGTCGTTCGCCGCCCCGTTTTTAATCGTGACGTTTAGCTGGCGGAGTTTATCTACCAGGGCATTCGCCTGATCCACGGTAGAACCAATCTCGGCGTCCGTATTCCGCGAAAATGCAGCCACATTCGCCGCCGTTTGCCGGAA
>JAICLJ010000310.1 GCA_025927575.1 Bryobacteraceae bacterium
AGCTGGCGGCGGCGCCGTAGTCACGCAATCGCGCGCACGACACGGGCCGGCAGCAGGATCAGCGCCTTAATCAACTCAAATACTCCATGGCACGCGATTCCAACCAGCTTAAATGGCAGCAGCAAAACCCAAACCAGCGGATATAGCACCAATGCGAAAAGCGCCACGGGCCAGCAAACGATAAAGAGCAAACACCAGAGCAGAAATGTGAGCATGCCAGGCTTCCTGAAAAGAGCTACGCAGGCCGACGGCGATTTGTTCCCGCTTGATTTCCTCCCGGGAGGAGAGCAATTTCATCGAGAGCATAGAAGCCATCGAAGAAGATGGATAGAGTATGGAGCGCCTCCCTTACCGTTCTTGGGTTGAAGTATCGCGGCAACAAGTCGGAGACAATTTCGATGCGATTCGAAATACCGTCGGCAGCCAAACAGAAGTGATGCCGGTGGTGAAAGCCGATGCTTACCGCCATGGGGCCGTTGAGGTGTCCCGCACGCTGGAAGAGCGGGGGGCTCGATGGCTCGCGGTCAGCAACACGGAAGAAGGCGCCGCCCTTCGAGATGCGGGCATACAGTCGCGCATCCTGGTCATGGCGGACTTCCTGCCATTCACGCGCGAAGCAATGCTCGCCTACGAATTGACGCCGGTTATCCACTCGCTTGAAGACGTGGCGGAACTGGACCGAATCGCCAGGGCGCGTGAAAGCCGTTATAAGTTCCATTTGAAAGTAGACAGCGGCATGGGGCGGCTCGGCGTGCCGGCCGATCCGGCGCCCATCCTCGCGGCGTTGTCGGACGCTACGAATATCGAACTGGAAGGGCTGATGACGCATTTCGCGTCCGCCGGGAATTACCAATCCTCGCAAACCGACGAACAAATCTCGGCCTTTGAGACGTTAGCGGAGGCGCTTGCTCTAGCGGGCGTGAAGCCGCGCTACGTGCATCTTTCCAGCACCATTCCCATTGCCTACGGTCGCAAACGGGCCTGGCGAGGGATGGTGCGGCCCGGTCACGCGATTTACGGTTACGTGTCTCCGGCTCGCGGACAGGCCCCGGCGCGAAAGCTGGCGGTGAAACCCGCGTTGGCATGGCGAGCGACCGTGCTCTCCGTAAAGAATTTACCTGCCGGCGCGCTCATCGGCTACGGCGGAATGTATCGCGCACAGCAACCGGTGCGTATCGCAATTCTCGCCGCGGGTTACGCCGACGGCATTCCCCACCGCTTGTCCAACCGAGGCCGCGTGATCGCGGCCGGCAGATTCGCACCGATATTAGGCTCAGTATCGATGGACCTGACGACAATCGATGTGACTGCAATCCCGGAGCTTCGGGCGGGCGACGCCGTTACGCTCCTCGGCCGCGAGGGCGACGTCAGCATCGATGCGCAAGAGATCGCAAAACTGGCGGGAACGATCTCCTATAGCGTCCTGTGCGGCATCCATGCTCGCGTCAAGCGCTTGTACATGTAACGCGGCTGCAAACAGGAGCGGATGCCTCAACGGCATTTCATGTTTTCGAATTTGGCGGCCGCTATCTGGAATCGTATGATAGACGAGTCATGAGCCAACCAGGCGGTCCGAATCGCCGCAGCTTTCTATCAACCGTGCTAGCCGCGCCGGCAGCGTTATCGCCGGTTAAAGCCGGTGCCGCCGATGCCGCACAGAAGCCCAACGAAACTGCGGCAAGTTCCCTGGAACCGGTTTCCTACCCGCGCACGTTCACCGGCCCGTCGCTGAAGATGATTTCATTCCCTCTCGGCGGCGTCGGAGCCGGAAGCATCGGCCTGGGAGGACGCGGGCAGCTACGAGACTGGCAGATCTTCAATCGCGCCGATAAAGGCAACTCACCGGACTACGCGTTTGCCGGCATCTGGGCGCAGGCACCCGGACACAAACCGGTGACACGCGTTCTGGAGTCGCGGATCGAAACTCCTTACGAAGGCGAAAACGGGTTGGGCTCTCACAACGCGCCGGGGCTGTCGCGCCTCGAAAGCGCAACATTCACGGGCGAGTTCCCTCTGGCGCGCATCGATTTTCAAGACCGCCATCTGCCGGTGGAAGTGAGCCTCGAAGCGGGGACGCCGTTTATTCCCATGGACGCGGAAGAATCGGGTCTGCCGCTCGCCTCGCTTCTCTACCGGGTGCGCAATCACGGCAAAGCCGCAGTGGACGTCGCGATCAGCTTCTCCATCGATAACCCGGTCCGGTCGCTTCAATCGGCCCGCCCGGGCAAAACGGAATCGCGTACCAGCGAGATCCGGAAGAGTGAGGGGATCCGAGGCCTTCTGATGCATAATCCAGGGCTTGCGAAGGACGACCCAGGATACGGCAGTTTTGCGCTCGCCGTCTTCGACGATGGCCCATCCGAAACCACTATGCTGCGCGGTTGGCCCGCCGGACGTTGGTGGAACAGCCCGTTGCTCTATTGGGACGACTTTTCCGCCGATGGCGCGCTCGGCCCGGAAGCGGAGAAGATTGGGCCTGTAGGCGCCGTATGTGTGAAACGCCGTATTATGCCGGGGGCGGGGGCCGACTACCATTTCGTGCTCGCCTGGCATTTCCCTAACCGGACTCCAAAGCGCTGCGGCTGGGAAGCGCCCAAAGGCTACGAGGAAACTGTCATAGGCAACTGGTACGCCAAGCGCTTCGACGATGCATGGGAATCAGTGGAATACGCGGCGGCTCATCTGGATTCGTTGAACGCGAGAACCCGCCGGTTTGCGGAAGCGCTTCGTGAATCGACGCTGCCCTCGGCGGTAAAGGAGGCGGCGTCGGCGAATCTTTCGACGCTCGTCACTCCCACTTGCTTCCGTACGTCCGACGGCGAGTTCCACGGTTTCGAAGGAATCAACGATCATCTCGGCTGCTGCTTCGGCAATTGCACGCACGTGTGGAACTATGAAACGGCGACGGCGAGCCTGTTTCCCAAGCTCTCGCAATCGCTGCGGAGGTCCGCATTCGGCTATTCAATGGACGAACGCGGCGCGATGTACTTTCGCCAGCTTTTGCCGGATGG
>JAICLJ010000117.1 GCA_025927575.1 Bryobacteraceae bacterium
CAGAAAGCCTTCATTTTGGCGAGATGAGGTCCCCAGTCTTCGCCGATTGCACCGTTGAAGATCGGGCCCAGAACGGGTTCGTAGCGAATTTTTCCATAAAACTCGTCCACGAGCGTAGCAATGTCTTCTTCAGTCACAGTGGGCATAGTGAGAGCGCGAAAGCTTTTATAAAGATATATCAATGATACATCTTTAACAACTACGTTTACATTGAAGCGAGACATTTTCGCTCATGGCGCAAACACTCGCGTCGAAGCGTCAACCACGTCCGGGCGATCCACCCGGAGCACCGCGTCGGCTATGCTGTCTGGTGTGCGAACCGTCTACACGGTGCTTCAAGAAACCGCCCATACCTATGGGGGCGCCATTGCGCTGCATCAACCCACCGGATCGAAAAGTGGAGCGGACTACGAGACGTATACCTGGACTCAGTGGGAGCGGATTTCCCGGGAAATCGCGTGCGGCTTGCATTCGCTCGGGCTCGCGAAGGGCGGTATCGTCTGCACGCTTTCTGAAACACGCGCCGAGTTTTACCTCGCCGATCTGGGCATCATGGGTGCTGGCGGCATCTCAGCGGCCCTCTATACGAGCTACCCGATAGCGGAACAGGTGAAAACGCTGGCTACGATCCGGCCGGAGTTCCTGTTCGTCGAGAATCCAAAAACAGTAAGCGCGCTTGCGGAGTTCTTCGGCGACGATCGTCCACCGAACATCATCCTGCTGACAGGTGAGGAAGGCGCCATGCCGCTTGCGCGTTTACGTGAGCTGGGGCAGGAATTGGAATCTCAGGACCCCGGCGTCTTCGAACGCATGCTCGAAGGAGTAATGCCGCAGGATCCTGCGATTCTCTATCTCACCTCGGGCGCAACCGGAATGCCGAAGATGAGTCTGACGTCGCATGCGGCCATCCTCGCGAACATCGACGAGGGTCCTAAAGTGCTGCCCATCGGGCCGGAAGATTCGACGATCGTGTTTCTACCCTCCGCCCACATTGCGCAACGGGTTGTGCTGGAGCTGGTGCCGCTTCGAATGGGCGCGCCGGTGTGGTTTTCAGAAAGCCTCTCAAAGCTTCCTGGCGAACTCCGGAAAATTAAGCCGACCTTTTTCCTCGCGCCGCCCCGCGTGTGGGAGCGGATGTACGCGACCATCCGGAACGAAGTACGCAAACGTCCGGGCATCGCACGCAAGATCTTTTATGCAGCGCTCGGGGTAGGCATGGAAGCAAGCCGCCGCCGTCAGGCAGGCAAGCCATTGCCGCTCTGGATGTCGCGTGCTCTCGCAGTCGCGAACCATCTCGTGTTCTCAAAGGTGCGGGACCGGCTGGGAGGGCGCCTCCGTATCGCGGCGAGCGGCGCGGCGCCCCTTGGCAAAGACCTGTGTGAGTTCTTTGCTGCCATCGGCATGCCCTTGATAGAAGGATATGGGCTAACGGAGACGGGAGTGCTCTGTTTTAACCCGATCGAACGCCCTAAGCCGGGCAGCATTGGGAAGCTACTGCCAAACGTCGAGGCGAAGTTTGCCGATGACGGTGAGTTGATCGTAAAATCCCCAACTATCTTCATCGGCTACTACAACGACGAGGAAGCGACGCGGTCGGTGCTCAGCCGCGATGGTTGGTTTTCCACCGGCGATATCGGCGAGGTCGATGCCGACGGATACTACTACATAACCGGCCGCAAGAAAGAGCTGATTGTCGCCTCGAATGGAAAGAAGATTTACCCGGCCCGCATCGAAAATCTGTTCAAGATGGAACCCATCGTGAATCAGGTTCTACTGATTGGCGACCGGCAGCCGTACGTCACGGCGCTCATCACTGTGAATACCGCTCATGCCGCGACTTTAAAGGGCCTGAGGGAACAGAATGGTAGCCAGCCTTCGGATCTGCTTCAGTCTCAGGTGGTCGCCGACGCCGTCCAGGCCGCCGTGACTCACGTCAACGAGCAGATCGCAGATTTCGAAAGAATCCGTCACTTTAAAATTCTGCCTCGCGATTTTTCGATCGAAGAAGGCGAATTGACCCCGACAATGAAAATACGCCGCATGCAGGTCATGGAGAACCATCGGGACCTGGTGAGCGACTTATACCTCGGCAAATCGTAGGCGTGCGGATAGTGTTCCGTGGTCCGATTCCGAACACACCTTTCCCATCACTGGGCGATACATCCTGTTCACCCCAACATTTCATTGAAACTATGTTGGAACGCGAACTGCTACTCTTTCGTAAATCCGTAGGAGTTCCGCATGTTACAGGATTTACGGTTCAGCCTGAGAAGCCTGATGAAACAGCCGGCGTTTACCTTGATCGCCGTGCTGACCCTGGCGCTAGGAATTGGGTCCACAGCGGCTGTTTTCAGCCTGATTGATGGCATCCTTCTCACGCCGCCGCCTTACCGGTCCCCCCAGCAATTGGTTTTGATCTCACCAGCGCGAACCGATGGCCAGCAGATGGGGAATGCACGCGGATGGGCCGCCGAGCAGTGGCTGGACTGGCAGCGGCATAGCAGGTCTTTTGACGGCATCGCCGCTTATCACTGGTTATTCAATTTCCTGGTCCTGCGCGACGGCAGTCAATCGTTACAAGGAATGGTCGTGACTCGCGGCTACTTCCGTCTGTTAGGGTTAAAGCCCCTTATCGGGCGGACATTCAGCGATTCGGAAACAGCCTTTCCGCCGAAACCGGTCATTGTTCTCGGCTTCCATGTTTGGCAGCAGAAGTTCGGAGGCGATCCGGCCATTATTGGAAAGAAGATCAGAGTCAGCCGTTGGGACACACCGCCGCAAGTGATTGGCGTGATGCCGCCGGACCTCCGTTTTCTGCCATCCCCCACAACTGCTCAGGAGCCTAACTACAATCCGAATGCGACAGTCGACTTTTGGGTTCCCGGAGCGCCCGATCCCAAACGGTTGAAAGAGGCCGGGTGGAATGTCGTCGCGAGACTGAAGGAAGGCATTGGCGGAAATCACGCGCAGGGGGAACTCGCCGTGACAGTCAGGCAGGAAGCACAACAGGAACGGGACTATGCAGGCATTACACCGCGCGTTGAAGCTCTCACTGCCGAACTGAATCGTGATGGCAACCGCATCTTATGGCCGCTATTGGGAGCAGCCGTTCTTGTGCTGCTGATCGCGTGCGGCAATACCGGCTCTTTAATGTTGGTGCGCGGCATCCAACGGCAGCAAGAGTATTCAATCCGGAGCGCCCTCGGAGTGGGCCGGATAGAACTCTTGTGGCAAGCGTCTTTAGAGAATTTGCTGATCGCGCTCGGGGGAGGCATTTTGGGCGTGTGTCTCGCATTCGGCCTAACGAATTTGTTGAAGGCAATCGGCGTTCATGCCATCCCGCGTCTGGATGCAGTCTCAGCCGGATGGCCGATTCTGCTATGCGGCCTCACGGCTGCGTTCCTATCAGCCATCCTCGCCGGGCTTGTTCCCGCGTTCAGGGCTTCGAGAGTCAATGCGGCGGAGGCGCTCAAGAGCGCCGGACCGAAGAGCAGCACCGGAAAGGCCGAGAGAAAGTTCTTGCGCGCGGTCGCGATCACTCAAACTGCGCTCACACTGGCTTTGCTTGTGGGCGCCGGACTGCTCGTGAAGACCATGAGGAACCTTTCGGAAGTGAGCACCGGGTACGACGTTTCACACATTCTGACCATGAGTGTCACGGCCGTACAGGGCAATTGGAACGATTTTCACCGGCGCGCGCTGGAGCGGGTGTCGGCGCTCCCGAGCGTGCAACATGCGGCATTCGCATGGGGCGTTCCGCTCACCGGCAACAACTGGCCCGACACCGTGGAAATTGAAGGTCAACCACCGGTAACCAAGCAAAGCGACCGTCCCTCTCTTCCGCTGCGTTCCGTTACCGAGGACTACTACAAGTTGATGGATATTGCACTCCTGGATGGACGTGGGTTCCGTTCGACCGATTCCGGTAAGAGCCCGGCGGTGGCCGTCGTGAATCGCGCTCTTGCGGATCGCTATTTCCCGCATCAAAATGCAATTGGCAAGAAGCTTTGGCTCCAGGGCCGCGATCATCCGCCGAATCAAATCGTAGGAATTGTAGAGAACGGTCGAACCGGCGATTTGACGGAAAAGCCGCAGCCGGAAATTTATCTCTCCTTCTGGCAGGCAGGACCTTTTTCCAAACATCTGATGATCAGAACCGCGGCCGACCCGAGAATTGTAGCCTCCACTGTCCAACATGAATTGCGGGCCATCGACCCAACCGTCGCGGTGGAACAGGTAAAGACGATGCAGGAGATTCGCAGCGAATCGGTAGCCTCACGCACTTTTGCGACCCAGTTGCTCACCGGGTTCTCGCTGATGGGCGGCATGCTGACTCTGATCGGTATCTACGGAGTGCTTTCGTTATCAGTCGCCTCGCGCCGCCGCGAAATCGCCATTCGCACGGCCTTGGGCGCCGAACGGCGAGATATTCGAACGTTAGTATTTGCCGAGGGTTTTCGCTTAATCGGAGGCGGCATTCTCGTCGGCCTGGCATTGGCCTCGGTTCTTTCCCACGCCTTGAGAAGCTTCCTATTCCAAGTGAAGCCCGACGATCCGAGAATTCTGCTCATCACGAGCGCGGCCTTTGCAGTAGTGGCGCTACTCGCGTGTTGGGCGCCAAGCCGCCGCGCCGTGCGTGTCGAACCGGCCGAAGCGCTTCGATATGAATGATGCGCTGCTGTTTCGTGATCGACAGGCAACGTTGGGCGAACAATCCGTTACTCCATTGCGCGTCAGGCACTCTCGCGGCGGCGCGGAACGTTATTCTGAAACTGTCCGCAAATGGAGTTTCATCGGATTCTAGTGCGTGCCACCAACTGGGTGGGGGACGCAGTGATGTCTCTGCCCGCGCTGCACGCGCTTCGGGCAGCGTACCCCCGCGCGCACATCGCGATTCTGGCGCGGCCGTGGGTGGCCGGCCTCTATGGGCGCGAGCCATTTTGCGATGAAGTGATTCCCTACGAAGCCGGGAAGGGCTGGCGGGAACTGGGCACGAAAACCCAGATTGCGGTTTCCCTTCGGGACCGGCAGTTCGACTGCGCGATTCTATTCCAGAACGCGTTCGAGGCGGCGGCGCTGGCGTGGATGGCGCGTATTCCAGCGCGTATCGGCTATGACCGCGATGCGCGAGGGAAATTGTTGACCCAAGCTATTCCCGTTCCAAAACCCGGCGAAATTCCCGTTCATCAACGCTTTTATTACCTGGAGCTATTGAAGCGCGCCGGCCTGATCGCGAATTATTCTCTCGATGCCGAAATTCGGTTGACGGCGGGAGGGGGCGCGGCACAGAACGGAGCGGTGCTGCTGGCTGACACTGGGCGGAGTGCTCCGTTTCTCGGAGTCAGTCCCGGGGCTGCGTCCGGAAGCGCGAAAAGATGGCTTCCGGAACGTTTCTCGGAAGCCGCTGTGAAGCTGGCGCAGCATCGCGGCTCCTCCGTCGTAATCTTTGGATCGAAAGAGGAAACGGCGGTCGGCGAGCGCGTAGCCGGCGAAATCGAACGGGCCGGCGTCCCTGTGTGCAACCTCGCTGGTAAAACCTCATTACGGCAATTTATCGAAATGGCTGCCGCATGCGAGCTGTTCCTCACGAACGATTCGGGCAGCATGCACATCGCGTCCGCGCTGGGCGTTCCGACGGTCGCCGTATTCGGTCCGACGGATGAAAGGGCGACCGGACCCGCTGGACGCAAAAATGCAATTCTTCGCGAGCCGGTGGAATGCTCGCCGTGCCATCGCCGGGAGTGCCCTATCGATCACCGCTGCATGACGCGCATCTCCGCCGATCGCGCTGTGGAAGCTGGGCTACAGTTGCTGAAGTAGACTATTTGAACATTCAGTGGATACAAGAGAAAAGATTAGAACCGTCGAGGATTTACGCGAAACGTTGCTGCGCGACGCATGGACGATCGCGGCCGGATTTTTCGATCCGTTGACGGCGGATAGTGCCGAGCGAGTGGCCCGCCAGGCGGCCGCCGGACGCAAACTGCTAATCGTGATCCGGCCGCGCGATAACGAATTGCTCAGCCTTGAAACGCGGGCGGCGCTGATGGCTGCCTTGCGATGCGTCGATGCGGTGTTGATCGAAACATCACCGGAATGGCGCGACTTGGCGCTGCGGAATCCCTCGGCGAGAATTGATGAGGATAGCGCCGCCGAACTGCGGCGCAGCGAGG
Source organism: Bryobacteraceae bacterium (assembly GCA_025927575.1). Taxonomy (GTDB): domain Bacteria; phylum Acidobacteriota; class Terriglobia; order Bryobacterales; family Bryobacteraceae; genus KBS-96. The sequence goes on from JAICLJ010000117.1 coordinate 6,174, forward strand.
AATTCGAGCGGCTGGTGCTTGAGCGGCAGACGGCCGTAGGACCGCAAGTGGGATGAAGACCCGCCAGCCAGCTGTCTTGATTATCCGCCTTAGCGCGATGGGCGACATCCTGTCCACCTTACCCGCTGTCTCCAGCCTGCGAAAGAGCTTTCCGGAGCATCGCCTGATATGGACCATCGCTCCCAAGTGGCTTCCTCTTCTGGAGGGCAATCCCGACATCGACGAGATCGTGCCGTTTCATCGGAACGGGTTGCCCAGCCTGCTGGCATCGCTGGCGTGTCTGCGCGCAATCAAGCCGGAGATCGCGATTGATTTCCAGACGCTCATCTATACGGCAGCGATCGGCCGCCTCGCGCGCCCGCGCCTGTTCTATGGGTGGGATGCTGGTTTCGCGCGTGAGTTCCTTGCGGGTTATCTGTACTCGCGCCGCATCCGCTACCGCTCGGAGCATGTTGTCGATCAGAATCTCGAGCTGGCTGCCGCGGCAGGGGCGAGCGAAACTGCCTGCGAATTTCACATTCCCGCCGGCTCCCCGGAAGGCGCGCTACCGATGGGACCGTTTGTTCTTGCAAACCCGTTCGCGGGTTGGGCTGCGAAGGAATGGCCTCTCGCCAATTATGCGGCGCTATCCCAGGCACTGAAAGCCGAGGGCCTGGCGCTGGTGTTGAACGTGCCGCCGCAACGCAGGCGGGAAGTGGAAGCGCTCAGGGGCGTGGAGGTCCACGTTTCGACGCTGCCCGGCCTCATCGACGCTACTCGCAGGGCCGTGGTGGTTCTTGGTCTCGACAGTGGTCCGCTTCATTTAGCGGCCGCTCTTCGCAAGCCCGGCGTCGCGCTCTACGGCCCGACGGACCCAGTGCGAAATGGACCATACGGCGGAACCGTCCGCGTGATTCGGGCGGCGGCGGCGCGCACATCCCATAAGCGCCGCAAGCAAATTGATCCCAGCATGAAGACTATTACGGTCGATCAGGTCCACGACGCGCTCCGGGCCGTGCTGAACACGGCAGGTTCGCGTGCATGAATCAGATCCGGTACTGGTTTCCCAAACCCTACGCGGATCAGGTGGCCAAGCTGCGAGTGCCGTTCGGTTTCGTCCTGCTGGTTACTTTTGCGTGGCTCTCGCGCCCGACTCCGGAATCGATGGCTATCGGGCTTCCTATTGGAGTTATTGGCATGCTCATCCGCGGTTGGGCTGCCGGGCATCTCGCCAAAAACGAGCAACTGGCCGTCAGCGGGCCGTTTGCGCGGATCCGCAACCCGCTCTACGTGGGAACGCTGATCGTGGCGGCCGGCATCGTCGTCGCATGCCGGGACTGGGCGCTTGCCGCCATCTTTGCCGCCGTGTTTCTGCTGGTCTATCTGCCTGTCATCGAATTGGAGGAGCAGCACCTAAGAAAGTTATTTCCGGAGTATGGCGATTACGCCGATCGCGTGTACCGGCTGCTACCGCTGCGAGGCTGGCCCGGCGGCGGCGGACGATTCTCCTGGAAACGCTATCGGAAGAATGAGGAATACAAGGCTCTCGCCGGCTTTATTCTGGCCGTGGGCTGGCTCATCGCGAAATGGAGCCTGTGGCGCGTCTGACCCCAACGCGTGGATGCGGGAGGGGCTCCTTGATCTGCTGCTGGCCTCCCAGGCCAATGCTACTTAGTTTTCTCAGATTCGGGCATTTGCTCGTGGGGCGGGCCCTTGGCCTGCGCCGGGCGCCCCGCCCGGCTCCTCGACAATTCTGCAGATCGAAAGAGCTCGGCTGGGAGCCGCACGCCGACGGAGCGTCTGCCCCACCTAAACTAAGTGACATTGGCCTCCCAGGCCGTCTCCGGCATGTTGATCCTCAATTCGCTTCCACCTGCGCCTATCTCAACTTGACCGGCTGTCCGCCCGATTTCTCGCTCCGCTGCGCCGCGTCCATAAACTCGAACATCTCGAGCGTTACGTCGTTTGGAACCGGCGGCTGCCCTGTCTGAAGAAACTGCACGATGCGCTCCACCAGCAGCTTGTAGCTGAACTCGGCCTTTTCGGGGCTCTGCAGTATCTGCTTGCTGCGGAAAACCACGGCTCCGTAGCCGCTATAAGGCCGGATGGCGCGCACCGTCCCGATGCGGCCGTTGTTCCACTTCCCGACGATCACATCCGCCTCCGGTGTGGAGGTTCGGGTTACCTCGGTGCAACCCGGTCCCATCAACGTGTAGAGGACTTCGATGGGATGAATGGCATACCAGGAAAGATCTAGGTTTTGAAGTGGATTCTGCGGCCCTGGTCCCCACGCCATGACGCCCAGATTCCCGGGATTGCGCAGATCCTGCACCCAATTGGCGTAGCGGAGGCTGGAGGAGCTAAACCAGGGGACGCCGTTCTCCTTGCCGAGGCGCGCAATTTCCCGTGCGCCGGCCAGCGAATCGGACAGAGGTTTATCGATAAAGACCGGCTTATGAGCTGCGAAAATCTGCCTTACCTGTTCCAGGTGGACCCGGCCATCAAGGCTTTCGAGCAGAACGGCATCCACGTTCTTGCACATCGTAGCGATATCCGGATAGAACGTGACGTGCCATTGATCGCGCAGTTCGGCGGCGATCTTGTCGCGGCGCGACGCGCTTTCCTCGATATCGGGGCTGCCACCCTCCCAGGCCGCGACCACCCGGGCGCCCGCTACGTGATCTTTGGCGTTGAGGTCGTTGAGTATCCGGGTGAACTCCCGTGCATGTGATGTATCGGTGCCGGCAATACCGACACGAAGGTCCGCGCCGCAAGCCGCGGCCGCGAGGAGCAGAAGGAAGGTGAACAGGCGCATCTCCGGATAAGCGTATAACAATCGATAAGTTCCGTAGAATTTTCAGGACGCCCCGCACGTCGATATAATTCAGAAAGGCATAACCTTCCATGCAGTCTCAGAAGCTGGCGGCCTTGGCGGCCTTTTTGTGCGCGAGCGTCTTGTTCGCGCAAACACCCGATGCTCCGAAGCCCACGGCTTCGAAAGCGGCTGCGGCCGGCGCCTCTACGGCTGCGAAGCCCGTTTCCGATCAGCAGAGTGGCGAGAACCACGAAACCGCTCCCATCCGCGTGCAGGTCAACGAAGTGATCGTTCCCGTGACGGTCACGGACGCCCAGGGGCGGTTCGTCTCCGATCTCACCAAAAAAGACTTTCAGGTTTTCGAAGACAATAAGGCCCAGCAGATCCAGTTTTTCAGCAGAGAGCGAAATCAGCCGGTGGTGATTGGTTTTCTGGTGGACCTCAGCAGCTCGAGCCGGATCCATTGGAAAAACTATCAGGACGCGGCCATCGAGCTCGTGCAGACTCTTCTGGTGGACGACAAAAAGTTTTCGGGCTATCTCATTTCTTACGGCCAGGATGCTGAGTTGCAGGTAAACACGACCAGCGATCCCGCGCCGATCGTCGAAAAGCTGCGGAAGTTAAAGCCCGGCGGCGGCGCGGCATTGTTCGATGCGATTTACATGTCATGCACGAACCGGAAGCTGGTGAAGGGCGAGCCGATCCAACCCCGGCGCGTGGTTGTTATCATCGGCGACGGCCACGACGACGCGAGCAAGCGATCCTTAGCGCAGATTCTGGAACTTGCGCAGAAAAACCTCGTGACCATTTATTGCATCAGCACCTCAGCGTTCGGCTTCGCTAATCCTTACGATTCCAACTTAGTGAAGCTCGCCGACGAAACCGGCGGACGCGTGCTGTATCCCTTGGAAAATGTGTACAAGGATACTTCGGGATACCTCTCTCAGCCCTCCGACGACGGCAATTATGCGTTAAAGGTGGGACTGGGCGAGTATGCATCGACGGTTGCTCGCGGCATGTACCACGCGGTGTCCGATATTGCCGGCGAAATCACCACGCAGTACATCATTCGCTATGTGCCGGCCGACGAGTCGGACAAGAGCTACAGGAACCTCAAGGTGACGGTTGACCTCGGAAATGTAAAAGTTCGGGCCCGAAAGGGCTATTACGCGGCCGGACAGTAGCCGATACGGAATGGATATGCCCGGCTTGCGCAAGGTTCCCCCTATGGCGAGGACGAGCAACGTCATCGATATTGCGGAGTACAGCGGCCGGCGTGGAGAGTATACGCTGCTTTTGGTGGCCCTACCCGGCCGGGCCGAAGAGTCCGCGGGCGTATTGCTCCTCGATCCGGAGCGCGATGAACTGCATGTGAAGTTGCGCCGCGATTGGGCGCAGTTTGCCGCGGATGAGGACGAGGAAGTGTTAGGCAGGCTGGAGGCCGATCTTCAGGGCAAGGCTGCCGAGATGGGCGGCGAAGCGCTTCTGGGCTGGCTGGAGCAGAATGTCTCTTTTGCGCTCCGCGTGACCGGCCGTGAGACCGTCGCCGTCCGCGACTTTCACTCCAGTCTCAATCAGTTGTACCGGCAGCATGTTCACGCGCGTGTGCTGCCGTTTAAAACGCACTTGCCGGTGTACGCGCTGGAAGTGGCGGCTGGTCCGTTCTTAAGCAATCCGGCCGAAATTGCCGCCGAAGAGTGGATCGAGGCGCCTGAGAACTTAAAGCTCGCGCCGGAGATGTTCGTCGGACGCATTAACGGCCATTCGATGGAGCCGAAGATTCCCGACGGAAGCTGGTGCGTTTTCCGCCGCGGAGTCACCGGGAGCCGGCGCGGCCGGCTGGTGCTGGTGAGAAACTCCGAGCTGGCCGATGAGAACCGCTTCACCGTCAAGCGGTATTCCAGTGACAAGAGCGTCACCGAAGATGGATTTCGGCACACGCGTATTCGTCTCGAAAGCCTGAATCCGGACTATCCGTCGTGGGATCTCGATCCCGACGAGGACAAGTACCAGATCGTCGCCGAGTTCGTGGCGGTATTGCCGTAGAGGTTCCACCCCCCATAGAAGCGGCGACAACCCGCAGCAGGACTGGATCGACTTCGCGCGCCCGATCGCCTTGGCTACTCCTGTTGCGTTAGCCGGACCGCGATCAGGTGAACGTGATTGGTCATCAAGCAGTACCCCAGAATCTCCACCTGATATTTAGCGGCATACTCTCTGAGCAAAGATAGATAGAGTTCGTGGTCGCTGTCTTCAAAGAACACATCCCGCCGATTGTTTCCACGCTGGGTTATGTGATGCGGCCGGCCGGGCAGAACCACCCGTCTTTGGCGAGGCATACCGCAAAAGTGCTCGCGCCGCGCCCGGAATCTCAAAATTTCGGAGTTACGGTGACTGTCCCGGATCTCCCCCGGATCTCCCCGTCCCGGATCTCCCTCAGGCCGGCCATTTAGTGGACCGGTCAACCTCGAAAGTCTGGCTCCAATGGCTCTCGAGGTTGACGCCATGTCCGTAGAGGCAAATCGTTTCCCTTTCGAGCGGAGCGATCAAAAGATCCGCGCTGTTCCCTCGCAGCTCAGCCATTCCCAGCCGCCGCAAACAAATTGGGCAGCGGCTCAGCAAGTCGCGGTACCAAACTTTGAACACGAGGAAAGCCCAACCGCTGTACGCAAAACAAAACGTCACTAGGGCGAGCCCCTGGAGAGCGTCGCTATGCCATCGATCCTTCATCAGGAGTGGTAGGGCGGTAGTCCAAAGAGCCGCACTGAGCACGACAAGCGGAACGAGTGTCGCTGCGGTGAAGGCCCATATTCGCCATTGCCGGCGAAATTTAGGTGTTGCTGCCACCCTGGCCAGCCCAATCAAAGTCAGACCCCACAGCATGACATCGGGAAACGCCATGGGAACGAGATTTGAAGGGGTTAGCGGCACGAACCTGTCCACGTGCCGGTTGGGCAGAAATGGCACGAGCGACCCCGTATTCGCCAGGACTTCAAGCCGGTGCGGGTTTGGCAAAACGATGGCAGCGAGCGTCAAGAGAACGACTGCCGGCACCAAGAGAGCGCTGCTCCTGATGCGGCACCAGGGGAGTACATCAAGAAGATCGGTGATCTGGGCGCGGAGCTGCCGGAGCGCGGACCGGCGGTGCGCAAAGTAAGACCCCAGTCTTCTTTCAGCAAGCCGTGTAGCCTCGGTACGACTCAGCCCCAGGGCCTCGAATTCCGAGATGGCCATCTCGCGATGAAAATCCCATTCTTCTCGGAACCGGCGGCGTCGTGAAAGCCATTCGGATAGTTCGCGCGGCAGCTTCATTCTTTCTGGCGCCTCCTCACGACTGCCGAGACCACTTCGTTAAGACGGTGCCAACTGGTTGCTCTCGTAGCTAATTCTTCTTTCCCTGAGGCCGTGATGCTGTAAAATCGCGCCCGGCGGTTATTCTCGGTTGCCAGCACTTCGGATCGAACATAGCCACGATCCTCTAACCGGTACAGGCAGGGATACAGGGAGCCCTCGTCGACCTGAAGCCATTCTCTGGAGAGCTCGCTGAGACGCCTGCTGATGCCGAAACCATGGTTCGGGCCGCTCGCAAGAATTCCGAGCACGAGCAAGTCGAGGCTGCCCTGCAGCAACCCTCCCTTTTCCCCGCTGTTTTCTTTGCCTGTTCTCCTGGGCATTACCGTCGTCGTTCGAGTGATATTTCGTAACAGACCCCATGCCCACCACAGCGCGTGTCGTCCGACGGGCACAGGATCCAGGCCGATTCGTGCCGTGTAAACCCGAGATGCGGCAGGTATTTTACAGCCTTCGCCGCCAGTACGATCAGAGTCGCCTGAGGCGCGGCATCTCGTGTCCGGCGGATCAGTTCTTTGCCAATGCTCCGCCTGCTCGAACATCCTCCCGGCTCAAGCTTCACCTGGATTCCCCGGGTTTGTCAGGTATCGGTGTGCCCATATTCCAGATAGCACGTTCAACTTTCCAGGCCCAATCAGCTTGCCTTCTCAGCACTCGCTCGATATTCCCGACTGCGTGTGCGCCTGACGGAGCGCCCTTCGGTTTCATGGCCATTCGGGTCGTACCCCACTGGAATGCTTCGTCGCCACAGACCCTGGTCTCATGAACAGCAACGGAGTAATCCGTAACCTCTACTTTCATGACGTCGACATGATCCTGCTGCAGCCATGCGCGGATCCCTTCGATCCCGATGATGGGCTGTCTTCCGGGAGGCAGGACGACGGCGTCGTCGGTCCAGAGCGTCGCAAGGCTCCGCCAGTCACCCGTGATCGAGGCCGACTTGTCTTTGTCCGAGAGCTCCTGAATCCTAACCTGCTCGCCTGGGGTTGCAGTCCGGCAGGTTTGGCCCGGGCATGGCATCGCTGCCAGCATCGATAGAACAAAGAACGTTGCCACTATCTTCATAAGCTCACTCCATTAGACGCTCTAAGCAACGAGATTACGCCACGCACCTGGATTTGTCAAATCCCAACCAATGTAAGAAAGTGCCGATGCGGTCGCCCAGTGCGCATTCCGGCCGGATTGTTGGCCACTCGGCCATTGGAACGTCGACGGATTGCGGTTCGACCAACGTCCTGTTTGCGGATTTTCTGTGAACTTCGGGGACGGAGATATGGAACGAAGTAGATTATTGAGGGACGGCGAGCACGGATTCGGAGCGAGGGCGCTGGCCTTGGCGCCGCGTCAAGAGGCGGCCAAGTTCTTGTTCGAGACGCGCCACAAACTCCGGGCTGCCTACCGGCCGCCCGGTGAACGTTCCGCGCTGTAGCGCTCGAATCGCCGCCAATTCTTCCGGCTCTGCTAAGAGCGCAATCCATCGTTCCCGTCCGCCAGAGGTGGTGTAGAACTGCCAGTCCAGCAGCGTCGAAGGCGCATTTGTGCCAAGGTGCGCGGCGGCACTGGACCACGCGTACTCCCCGGGCCGCATCACAAGCTGAGCCCGAACTGGATTGCGTTCCGCGTAACGAAGCGCCGCCCATAGATGCGTTTCGTCGAGTGCGCAGGAATAGAAGCGATTCTGCCAGAGATGTCCTACCCGATGACGGCGGGAGTTGAGGTATAGGGCGTAACGGCCATGAGTACGGCGCAAAGCCATGGCGAGGGATTGCGGCTCTTCGGGCGTCGCCACGAGGTGGATATGATTGCTCATGAGGCAATAAGCAAGAATGCGAAGGCGAGCTTGCGCGGAGTAGGTTTGGAGGCAGTCGAGATAGGTGTGGCGGTCGGCATCCGTGAAGAAAACCCGTTGCTGGTCAACGCCACGTTGCGTGATGTGGTGCGCCGTCCCAAGGGCAACAGCGCGCGCAAATCTGGCTATTTACTAGAAAAGTGGCGCAGGAGGCCAATTTCTCTCTTCGTACCATATCTCTCCGTCCCCGAAGTTCCTTGCGAATGCACTCCGTGCGCTCAACCATAAGAAGACTTGCTCAAGCTTCTATGGCGGGAAAGGACCTCAAAGACTGAAGGTAACTCAGTACAGATTCTTAGATATGCATAACCCAACGACCGGGGCTGCGACAATTTCTCCCAATAACGTGTTCGTCAACTCCAAAGGGCCGTACATGACATACACACCTACTCCTGGGAAAGCCGGACCATTCGGGCGCTACTGGACTCAAGGGCAATTCCGCGGATTCATCCTGCTGCATGAGCTGGGCCACCAGTTGAGTCCCCAAACTGGCTTCAAACCTGATGCGGGCAGCCCGCTTAATCAAGCGCAATCACAGCAGGTGTTATCCGTATGCTTCTAACCTACATTGCGGCATGCACGTGGATGATTCGGCGCTTCCGAAAGTTCGCCATTGCTTTGCTGGCGATTACTTGCTTTCTGATAAACGCTGTAGCTGCAAGCGTCACCGGCACTGTGATTGACTCGGAAGGAGCAGCTATCAGAAAAGCTCAAATTGTGATTCGAACGGACTCCTCTGGAAGAAGGGGGGCAGTAAAGCGCAGCGACTTGATTCTGGAGACGGATGCGAAAGGCCACTTCACGGCCAATCTTTCGCCGAGCTTTTACGACGTTTGCGTAATGGCAGATGCCTTCAGCCCAAATTGTCAGAAGCTTCTTATAAGTACTGCTTCTTTGACTATCAACATTCAACTTAAAGCCGATCCTGAAGTAATGAAACGCCTCGGGGATGTGTTTTGAATCTTGCGTGGGAAACAGGGGATGGGCACTCATTCTACTCATTTCTGAGAGCAAGTCGAGCGGCAGCCCACCTCCATTCCAGTGGCGAGAATCGCACGTGCCGCATCACGTGAAACCAAAGAGGCAACGGGCGACGAGCTGTTTTCCATGCAGAGCAAGATCGTATGGTCTACCTGCAACTGCTGCGCGATATGGCAGCGCGCTGACCTACGATGCGGAGAACCGGATTACGAGCGCGGCGCAAAGCGGCATCGGGAGCATGGATTATTCCTACGACGGAGCGGGTCGCCGGGTGCAGGAGATCTCTACATACAATACCGAAAATCGGGTGACGGAGCACTCATTTCCCAATTATTTCTCAACCATCGCCAACGGCGTTTCGACAGCTTACGAATACAGCGATCCGCTCGACCGCGTGACGCTTATCAGCCGCGCCGACGGCATTGCCAACGCTGAAAGCCACACGACCTATTGGTATGCCAATCCGACCTTTGTGGGGCAGTTTCAGGATCAGACTTTGGTCGGCGATGGCGCGCTGAGGAACGATACTCTCTACGACGGCTTGGGCAGGCCCATCGAAACGCGAGCAACGGAAATAACAGGCTCTCAATATGACCGAACGGGAACATGGTTTACAACTTAGACCGGATACATGGTTTACAGTTTTCGGCAGCCGCGGGTAGAGCAGTTGAGGAGTGAACGCCGGTTTC